>CAJQQO010000248.1 GCA_905480475.1 uncultured Pseudomonadales bacterium
TGAAATTATTACAGTTTATTGTGCAAATAGTCATTGTATTTCGCTGGTGAGATACATAGGTGAGATACAATGACTGTTTTTAACCCCTCATACCTTGTCCAATCACGCCATGGCATCTGGTATTTCCAGATGCAGGTTCCGTCAAATTGGACTTCCCAGACTTTGCTAGACACTCAGAAGAGTTAAAATGTAACTCAAAGAGAGGGTGTTATGAGCAAGGGCAGACGATATACACAGCAGTTTAAAAAAGCTGAGGAGCGACGTTTGTCCAAAAAAATCGGTATAATTGGTGATGTTCACGCAGAAGACACCTTACTCGCCATGGCGATTGATTGGTTAGAAAAGAAGAATGTCGATGTAATCATTTGTACCGGAGATATAGCGGATGGCCTAGGTGATATTAACGCGGCCTGCAATATACTAGCGAGTAATGCTGTGCTAACGGTTGCTGGTAATCACGACAGATGGCTTTTAACAGGCAAGGCGCGCCATGTTGAAAATGCCCACTATAAAAGTGCGGTTCACGATAGGAATTTACAATTCCTTGATGAGCTTCCAAAAACCTTGTCGTTACCGATTCACTGTGGAGACCTATTACTATGCCACGGCGTGCTTGATGACGATCTCGCAAAGATATGGCCGGGCACCACTGAGACTGAAGTTAAGCGCTCATTGTCGTTCGACAAGCTGTTGTCCCAGTCTAGTAATGTGCCAAGCTTTGTGGTTAATGGCCATATGCATTTTCGAACTTTAATTGACTTCGAGGCCTGCAAGCTGATTAACGCGGGTACATTGAAGGGGTTGTATTCAGGGCTTAGTATTCTTGATTTAGATGCGCAAACCCTTAACGGGTTTGACTTTGCTCCGGGTGGGATGATTCTACCCTCTCAAAATCATTTGGTTTCGAGGTCTGATGGCCGCCGAGTATGGCGTGATACGCAAGCGTTCGAGGGCCATTGGGAGCCCGTCGTTTTGCATCAGTCAAACTAGTACTTTTTCCTTCTAATGCTAGGTGTCGATATCTTCGAGTTCGTCCGGCCTGTACCCCGTCAGCACTTTTATTTAAATTAATGGTGCTGCTGAAGCTGTTTCACAGTTGCTCTTCTGGGTCCACCATTATTTTTTATAGACTTATCCACCCCGCGACACTATTCGCAATCCAATTTTGAGAGCATATTTTAAGGAGTCGGAGCGTCTTGAAAATCGGTAAACTACCCCTCGTCCGATGAGCAAATCGGGTCCAACGAGTAATGACGGGTTACAGGTACAAAAATTCAGGTCTCATTGGCATCGCGCACTCCTTAAGACTCGCGCCCAGTTTCTGCTAATTATATTTCTTACAACAAGCAGTTTTACACCAGAATCCAAACAGACAATCAGAGTTGTAATCCGTAGATCGAAAAATTTGAACTAAAGTCACTTGCGAGACGTAGCATTGCATCAACCTAAAGATTAAGAATTTATGAAAATTGCAATTTTAGGTGCAGGCCTTGCAGGACTGACCCTAGCATCAGAACTCCATAAAAAAGGCGCAACCGTTTGCGTGTTTGAGCAAGCTCAAACACTGGGAGGGCGGCTCAACTGCCAGCGTATGCCCTGGGGTACTATCGATATAGGCGCCCAGTACTTTACTGCGCGTGAAGAGCGATTTAAGCAGCAGGTAAACACATGGCTTGGGACGGGCGTGGTGGTGCCTTGGGATTTTACTCCCCACCAAGTGCGGCGAAGCTCACTCACTTTGTCGCCAGATAATGTGCAGCGCTATATAGGCCAACCGAATATGAATAGCTTGACCCATTCACTGGCTGAAGACCTCCATATCGTAAAAGGAACACAGATAACCTCGGTGGTAAAGCAAAATAGCGCAAATTCCAATCGCCAATGGACACTACTGGATAAGAAAGCTAAGCCGATCGATAATCAATTCGATTGGGTTGTTTCGAGCTTACCCGCAGAACAAAGCCGAGTGCTTTTTAAGCATAGTACGATCGCTTCCTATATACCAAGATCTGCGCACTTACCCTGTTGGGCAGTGGGGCTGGCAACACAAGGACGCGTCGACTTTAATGTGCAAGGCATTTTTGGTGACAACGATGTGGCTTGGGTATCACGACAATCATCCAAACCCGGTTGGATAAAAACTAACAAGTACGATGACTGCTGGGTGATTCATTTTACCAGTGACTGGTCTGAACGGCACGCTAATGCGCCCTATGACATTATTACCAGTGAAGCAATGAAATGGTTATCCCACACTTTGCGCGAGCACAAAGACAATGATTTTAAACTGCAGTATTGCAAACTCCACTTCTGGAACTACGCCCAATTTGATAACCCGGCAGCCAGTGGAAAAATTATCGCCGATAAAAAATTGGGGATCGGACAAATAGGCGCATGGTTGGCCGGCGGCAGAGTAGAAGGTGCCTATGTATCAGCGATAAATTTTCTGGATTATTTTATCGACTAAAACAGTGGCTAATTTATCGCGCTATATGCGGAAATTCAGTACTAATTTGAATCCAAGACGATATATAAGTGCTTGCCCTAACTTTACCCTCAACGCTTTTGAACCATTCAAAGCCGGTTTACGTACTATATTATAGCTGTTCTTTATCGAATATATACAGCTCGAAATGCTTACCAGTTCTGTGTTAGCGAAGCATCTCAGTGGCCTCTGCGATGAAAACCAACCGAGTTTATTCGCAACAGTCTCGGGCGAGTACTGGTGCAGTGAGGGCTAAGCATTGCCTTGGTAAAAAAATGGAAGAGAAAATTAACATCAAGCGAGCCTTAGAAGCCTTTAATATCATCCGTGAACAGGGCTTTAAAAAAGATGGGCACACCATTATGAACGGCGTCAGAGCCAGTGTGGGCTTTGACGGTTACACCATATCACTGGGCAATGACTATGTTAACCTCGATATATTTTTTCATAATAAGTTTTCGATCTCCTACACCAACCGAAGAGAACGCGATCTTTTTCTAACCAAGCTCGATACCATTTTAAATAATAGAGCAACGCGTTAACCAATATATTATTAATTGAAAACTGAGTATTCCTTTATGCCTGAAGGTCCAGAAATTCGTAGAGCTGCTGACAAAATAGAAGCGGCCATTAAAGATCAAGTCATTGAGGAGATCACATTTGGCCTGCCTAAGCTCAAGCGCTTCACAGCGAAATTGCGAGGCCATCGAGTATCGGACGTAGAAACACGCGGCAAAGCATTACTGACACACTTTGACAACGGCTTAACCATTTATTCGCACAATCAACTCTAAGGTGTATGGCGGCTGTGCAAACGCGGTACGCTACCTAAAACCAAACGGCAACTGCGCCTTGCATTACACACGTCTACTACTAGTGCACTGCTTTACAGCGCTTCGGATATCAGCGTTTGGCAACGCGAGGAGCTAAATCAACACCCGTTTCTTGCTCGCATCGGGCCCGATATTCTTTCGCCGACACTGCGCTGGCAAGATTTGGCCAAGCGCCTGCAAAGCAAAGCATTTTCTGGCCGCTCACTTGCTGCGCTTTATCTCGATCAGCATTTTCTTGCTGGCATCGGCAATTATTTGCGCAGTGAAATTCTTTTTGCCGCCGCTGTTGACCCCTCAGCAAAGCCTAAAGATCTTTCGCGAATGCGAATTAATACACTGGCACGACAAACACTCAGCGTAAGTCGTCGCAGCTACCATAGCGCTGGTATCACACTTTCTGATAAGCAATACCGCTGGCTTTGCGACCAGGGGTTGAGTCATGCCGAGGCGAGGTTCATGGTTTTTGGACGCAGTAATTTACCCTGTCATATCTGTTTTAAAAAGATTAAGCGCACAGAAGCTGGTGCGCGGCGACTATATAGCTGTGCAAACTGTCAAGCGATTCAATAAGGGATTACAGACTAGGGAATAAGGTGCAACTGCTACGCACCTGCTTGTACGCTGTCAAAGATAGTTAGACCGTTCGCGGCCTGATTTAAGAGAGGGGTTTGCTAAAACAGGCTGCCGTGTTGATGTCTACACTCGAACTTTCTAACGTTAATACGAAGCTAGAAGTTCACCGTCATTCAGCAAAAGCAGTATGCTCTAGGGCATGGCGGGGCTGATATTCCAGCGAGGTTTCCCTACCCAGTACCCTAGCACTACTTTCACGCTAAGCGCGCTAATTATTTCGGTAAAGCATGCTTTAAAGGGCGTCTACGGGTGACTGGATAGAGGCTTCTAAGTGGCCGTCTTAGTTTCTATGACCCTAAAATCTTTCACAGAAATCACACCGTGTTGATAAGAATCAATTAAGGCTGCATCTGGTTGTGAATAATAAAATCGAGACTAGCTCATTGCTGCCTTTTGGGTGGAATTATAATAATAGGAAATCCAGCTCCGATTTCTGGTTACATTTTGATCAACTAAAAATATAAGCCGCCTCCTTTCGAGGTGTCGGCTTTTTTATGCCTGATTAACTTCCGACTGTATACGACGTATAGATAGGCTCGCCCAATATCCAAGCCCTTGCTAACGATTCGTATTTATCAATTGCACCTCGCATGCTGACAACTGTTTTCTATACACAAAATTTTCTAGCGGTCATCATCTTCTAAAAAACCGCTGAGTGCTGTTTCGGTCGTAAACACACAAGCGGACATTAAAAAAAAGATAACTTTAAGAATTGGTACATAGCTTGCAATAAGGATCAAAAATAACGCAATTTGATCGATTAATTCGCAGTTTGCAAAAATTTCACACATTATTAACCGATTGGCAGAGGGATTCTTAGCATGCAAGAGTATTTAGGGCAGTATCAGAATACATTAAATATCAATCGTATTTCATGGCTCGCGTTGATACCCAGCATTGCGAGCATTGTATTTTTTAACAGCGCGGCGTTAGCCGATGCGGACGGCTGGGATAATAACTGGAATTTTAAACGCGGTGGAGACAAGAGCGTTGTCCTACTTCAAGCAGATCTAATTAAAAAAGGCGAGTCGGATTACTACGACAACGTCGGCAAAATCACATACACCAATTACGACTATTCAAATACGACTAACACTAGTACGGATAATAGTATTTCTAATGACAGTCGAACGGGCGCATTCAACGACGTTTATTCTGTGGGTGCAATCAATGCATCAACAAATTCTATAACGATAGATGGCTCAAATAATGATGTCATGATTGATAGCAACTCTGAAGCCAGAGAGTCCATCAATAGCAGCATTAGCATTACGGAGAGTGTTTTATCTCGATTGGGCGAGAGCGAGTCGGCAAACGGTGAGGCAGCTCCTGAGGAAGGCACTTCTGACCCAGAGGAAGACATGAATGCTAACAGCACAACGGCTTTTGATAATGCTATTCCAACCATTTCAATCCAGCCACGATAATGCGCAAAATTAACAGAATACCTCGCCCTTACTTCGTCAGCCACTACTGTATTTCAGATTTGGCGAGGCAAGTTATTATTTTGATTTTTTTGTTTTCTACCGCAGCTTGTAACGTTATTCAGCCGTCGCTTAGCAAAAATCAAAACCTTGGTCTTGGACCGCCAATCACCGATGTTGTTACGCCGTTCGATACGGCGCTTGAGTGTCTTGATGGACGGATCTCTAAGCGTATAACGTTTTCGGTTGGCGCTATTCTCGATCAGACTGGTAAAGAACAATACACTAACGGTGGCTCGGGTAAGTATATCTCCCAAGGGGCGGGAGATATCGTTCAGTCGGCACTATTTCGATCGGGCGCGACGGTTATTAATCGCCGCGATCCTCGAATAATGGACACAGAGGTTCGCTGGGGGTTAATTGAAAAACAAGATTTTATCCGTTCCGATTTCTTTGTTACTGGAAGCATTAATAGCCTCGACTTTTTGCCAGGTGGGGGGCTGGATTTGCAGGTGAGGGGTGTCGGTCCGCGATACCGCCAACATCGCATTTTAGTCGGTTTGGATATCTCGTTAACGGAGGCAAAAACCGGCCGTATTGTTGCGAATATTCCTATCCAAAAACAAATTGTCGCAACTGAAACCGGCCTAGGCATCGGCAGATTTTTCGGGGACGTGCTTGTTAATCTAGATACTGGCGGCGGCTATCGAGAGGCCACACAATTTGCTGTTAGACAAATGCTAAATTTCGCGACATTTGAACTCATCACGCAACTAATGAAACCCGAAAGATACTTAGATTGCAGAAAAAAAATTAGTCACATTCATGGCCTTAACGAAAATTCGCGATCTGCACGCGCTATTTATGAATATGAATTACGTTTAAACGAAGAGCGTAAAGTAGAAAAAAATCGAGCAAAGTCAGGGCTACATCAAGTTGCTTTGGGCTCCACGCTAGAGACTTCTGATGAAAACCAGGCAGTTTTACAAAACGCAGGCGCCAGCAGCCTGAATACAGATGTCTCCGATGTAGAGAATTCAAGTCCAGGCTCATCTCAAAAAGCGCCTTCCGATATGGAAGGCTCAAGTACAGACACAGCAAATAATGTCCGTGCAATCACCAATGATAAGTCGAGTACCACGATTTACTCAGACGCTGAGGATATTGAGAGCAATCTTGAGAAAAAAAATAGAATCCTCAATCAATAACAGTTAGAAATGAAAGGTTTTTCAACGTAACCCTACTGTTACTAAAAAAAATAACCTTCAAGAGTAGGCTTGAAGGCAATTGACCTAAGAGAGAAAGATTATGAACAAAAAAATGGGAATTTTAACCTCAGCAATTCTACTCGCATCATCAATGGCAAACGCCGACAATGATAGCTTGTCAGAAACCCTCGGTGGCCAGCTTAATAACACATTAGCGAATTACGATGGCGCTATAGCTGGTATCGCTGTCAATGACGAAGATATCAACGCTAGCGTTTCTATCGGAGATGTTAACGACATTATTTTAGAAGCTGTAAACATCGACACTGAGATCGCTGTTAACCGCATCTCAACAACCGTTTTAGGTGTTGCCAATACTGGTAACGTATCTGTAGCTTTAGAACAGTATGACATTTCTGGCTCTGCTAGCGAATCTGCTGAAGGCTCACTTTCTGGCAACGAGTCTTGGTCTTTAGATCAGGCTATCGGCGGTTCTTTGTCTTCTGACGAAACTGTTACTTTCACATATGACCGTGATGAAAGTTCAACTGATGGCGAGATGAATTCACAGTACTCTACTGACTATGATTACTTCTCAGATATTGACGATGACACTATCGGCGGTGAGGTTGGTGGGGAGTACGCTGCTTCTTTTGACGGACAGCTCGCTGGCTCTAACTATCGTGATGATCTAGGTGGTTCACTTTCTGGCGCCGAATCAGGTAGCGCTTATGCAAGCGGCTATGCGACTGATTTCGACCAAGAAGTCGACATTGATGATGATACATACGGTGACTCATACTCCGACTACAGCACTCAAAACGACACCACAAATGCAACAGGTACTCTAACTGACACTTTAGCCGTTTCGGCTTTTGCTAATAGTCAAGAAGCGTATTCTGCTGGTTTTTCTGGTTCAGCCGCAACTTCAAGTTCAATTGAAGCTGCAGCAGCAGGTACTGTTATGGATGTTGCTGTATTTAACATCGCGTACAACACCGGTGAATTGGACGCGTCTATCAACATCGACGTAGACCATTCATTTGACGCGCAGAATATCGACTTCTCTACCAACGCAACTGGCGCTATCTTAACGGGTAACACCAGTGTCGGTTACGCCCCTGCTGATATTTCAGTAGGTGAGTAATTCTTTTAGAAAATATAAAATCACTAGCTCTAGTAGCTAGTGATTTTATTTAATAAAAAAAATATTGGCTCTTTCTTCAATTTCTCTTCTATGAAAATTATCTAATTCAGATTTAACATTGTTGTATTCAGTATTAAATTGAGTGTCGCCATAAATCGTGATCGAATGCATTTAAGTTCATAGCAAAAATCATATAATTATCTCTCTGAATTCAAAATACATAAGGCCAAACTAAGCTGCGCTCCTTATCGCGTCATTGCTTAAGCGCTTTGTTAGGCAGTGTAATACAAAAAATGTAACGAGCAAATAGCCTGCTGTACCAACGTGCTTAAAAATCACCTGAGTAGGCGCTTGTGCATGATAGGCAAGCACAGCATCGGTAACCGGCATAACAAACCCAAAGATAGCTGCCCAATTCAAAATATTGTAATCCTGCAAATAAAGCAGATAGCCAATAATTAAAGCTAAAAATAAAGTTCGAGAAGCATAAATTCTGACCAAGTCAGCGTCACCAATATCAGTTAACACTGTTCCCCTCAAAACCTAGAACGCAGACGGGTCTATATAGGCATGCAAAGCATAAATACCTTGCAAAACAGTCATCAGCAAAACCAATATAAAACATGCAATTTTGTACGGCTTATAACTATCTTCAACCATTATATTTATCCAATTTTATAGTATGAGTGTTCTCGTGCAGCGTAACACTATTAATAACCGGCAAAAAAAACCGAACGTTTACCCTTGAGAAGTTCTCTATATTTTTTAGCCACTTTATTGCGATGGTTTTTTTCCATTACCAATACAATATCAGCCCACTCGATTAAATCGCCTGATACACTTGTCTCAGCATCGTAATTAGTACCAGCGCCAATTGCGCCCACGCCTTCATAGCTAGAAAACACGGCTTCAGCGGTTGGGCTTCTCAAACGATTTTCACTACAAATAAATAATAGATTCATTTTCTGCAAGCATCGCTAGGATTCATTGACGATATGCGCATGCGTAAAGTACGTATCCTTATTGGCAACAATCGCACTACTATTTATTTGGTCCTTATTAAAATTGATAAGCAAAGTGACATAATCACCGCGCGATTCTTCATGCCATGCGAGAAAGTAAACACCCGATTCAATTTCGGTTGAATTATATTGAAATGGACCCAACCAAATATCAGGCTCCGAACCCGAAAGATCCCTATAACTTAAACCCGCTCCCTCGCACTTAAGATTGTAGGAATGCCCATTGCCATATCTATAAACTATATTTTTCCCTTGCATAAGACAAAACCCTTTTAATCAGAATCGATAAATATATCCACATACTAATTTAGTTTCGCATATCGACATGGGAGTGACTACACACTGGACTAGCCATAGTCTAACGGATACTTTATTTGAGAGACAATATCATCTCAACAGTATCATTTGAGCATTCAACGCAAAACTTTAAGTCAGAAGCGTTTTGTTAAACCTCCAATATCAGTATGTTTCCTTCAGGCTTTGCAAAAGAAAATTGACTCTAAAAACTCTCTTCTGACCCCAAGCTCATTTACCAGCAACAAGGCATAGCATTTATTAGCGTAAAACAGACATAATCGAGTATTTTAGATACTAAACACGCCCTATTGTATTGATATTGTTATAGCCCATATAAATCAATATTATCAACTACTTAGACTCAGTCTATGCCTATGGAATCGCATAGGCTTGCACCGGAATGGCGCAACCACCGAAGCTAACTACACTGTAGTTTAAATCGATAGCTAACCGACCGTGCAAATCAACATGCAGACACCTAAGATCCCAATTAATGAGCACAGCCGACTTGAAGCGCTCTCACGTTTAAATGTGCTTGATACGCCGCCCGAAGAACGCTTTGATCGTGTGACCCGCATGGCGAAAAGGCTATTTAAAGTCCCTATTGCCTTAGTCAGCTTGGTCGACGAAAATCGCCAGTGGTTTAAATCATGTGTGGGGCTAGACGCTACAGAAACAAGCCGGGATATTTCTTTTTGCGGTCACGCTATTCTTGGCGACCAAACATTTTATATTCCCGATACGCTGGAAGATGATCGATTTGCTGATAACCCCTTGGTAACCGGCCCGCCCTTTATTCGATTTTATGCAGGTCATCCTTTAAGTACACCGAGCGGACAGAAAATTGGCACACTTTGTATTATTGATAGTGTACCTCTAACAATGAGTGAGGATGACTTGATGGCGCTAGCGGATTTGGCAGCAATGGTTGAACAGGAAATAGCGGCGCTGGAGCTGGCAACTGTGGACGACCTTACTAATATTTCAAATCGACGTGGATTTAATCGCCTCGCAAAACATAGCCTAAATATTTCCCAACGTGAAAACACGCCGCTCTCTCTAGCTTACTTTGACATCGATAGTTTTAAAAAAATAAATGATTTGCACGGCCATATCGAAGGCGATAGGGCCTTAAAACTGTTTGCAAAACAACTTGACGTTTCGTTTCGAAAGCCTGACCTATGCGCTCGATTGGGAGGCGACGAGTTTGTTGCACTGCTAAATAATACGCATAAGCTTGATGCCCAAGATATCTTAAAGCGCTTTGCATCCGAACTGCAATCAAACCTTGAAAAAGAAAAACTCCCTTACGATATTACTTTCTCCTGTGGCATTATTGCTTTCGATGATAACGAACACCACAATATTGACATGCTAGTTAACTGTGCCGACCAAGCAATGTATCAAGCAAAAGCTGCACGTTAATCGCTATATTTAGAAATCGGTAACTGAAAAAAAAGCTAAAAAACATAATAATAAAAAGAATTAACCTATAGATGCTAAGAGAAATTATTAGCATCTATATTGGTTTATTTAAGCGCTCATCAACACCTTTAAGAATCGCACCAAACAAAGAGGCAATTCTTTTCTCCGACAACTTATCGATTAGCGCGCCCACAAGCGGCACCTTCATATAGCCGTGAGATTCCCAAGCAACCCGCGTACCATCGCCTTCAGTTTGTAGAGTTATTTCGCCTTTGCTGTGATCAATAAATATCGGTTTGGATTGTTCGATGTGGTAGCACATACGAGTGGGAGGTTCGAAATGGCTAATGCGCTCAACCATCTGAATAGACCCTGAACCCAACTTTCTTAATGCACCTAAACCGTTTTTATCTAGCTTACCTGCTTCCAATAACACGGCAGTATCGACACCGCGATACTGTTTATAAGCTTCGTGATCACTAATAGCCGAAAAAACCGTATCAATATCTTTGTTGATAAAGCGTTCAACACGCACTCGAAACATTGCTGGCTCCAGATAATACGAGGGACAAACTATTTTGATATTGCGCCAACTTCACTTAGCACAATACTTTTGTCACTCTAACACTATTTTTAATCTAGGATCACAGCAAGTCCAATTTATAAAGTTACCCAGACTTCTTTAGGGCCACGCAATACCCCACCAACAATTTCAGTGGTACGCTCCGTATCTAGTTGCATATTAGGAAACTGCTTTAACAAGACCTCAACACCTGTTTCCACTACCCGTCTTGCCATATGGCTACCAATACAAAAGTGCTCACCATGACCAAAGGCTAAATTATTATTTTTACGGCTAGGATCAAACTCTCTTGGGTTACTAAAAACTTCCGGATCATTGTTGGCGCTGGTTATACACAAACGAACATCATCGCCCGATTTTATATCCGCACCACCCAAATTAATTTCATTAACACATTCTCTTGGCACCATAACCAATGGCGGCTCCCAGCGTAGCACTTCTTGAATTAATGCTTCTTTGGTTTCATCCTGCAAGGCTAATTGTTTTAACTCTGGATTATTCAGTATTATCGTAAGCGCAGTACCTAATGTGTTAGAGCTAGTATCAATGGCTGCAGGAAATAGATTGCGGCAAAAGCCGATGATCTCTGCATCACTTAACCCTGCGCCATTAACCTCAACTTGCGCGAGTAAGGATATAACATCCTCTTGAGGGTTTTTCTTTCTATCGGCTAACAATGGCTCTAAATAAACGCCCATTTCTTCGCAAGCTGCGATGGCAGAGGGCAAGCTAATAAAGCTATGCATAATACGCTCAGCCCAATCCTCCAATAGATCAACATCTTTTGCGGGTAAGCCTAACAAGCTAGCAATATTGTTAAAGGTAAACGGACGAACATAATCCTTAACCAAATTTACCTGCTTCTTGCCCTTTAATGCTTTTGCCAGCTTTTCGGCCTCTACAGTAAAAACGGTTTCTGAAAGCTGACGCATTTTTTTCGGGAAAAACACTGGCGCAACCGCCGAGCGATTATGCCGATGCTTAGCGCCCGACATAGTAGCGATCACCTCGCCCATCGTTGGGCCTAGTACTTTTTGATAAGCCGTAGGGGCTGATAAATATTGATCATCAGCAATTACTTGCTTAACCAATTTATAATCATGCACTAACCAAATCGGCCTACCGCCAAAGAGTATTTCAAAAACAGGCCCTTTACGCTGCGCATAATCTGCTAACACTTCATGCAGATCAGCCAGATCATCAATCGCAAAATCAACTTGATGCGTTTCTGTAGTCATCACCTTCCCTCTTTTATCTAAAAATAGCTATCAAGACGTTTAACAATGTGCTCACAAAAATCACCCATCTGATCAACATCATCAATAAAGCACGACGGTTTAATACCTATATGGGTGTAACCCACATCAACAATCGCTTCAATTTGCTGATCCAGAGTTTTATCAAAATCACCGACCGATGTCGCATCAGCAAACTCTGGCACTAACCAAGTCGTTAACTCAAAATCATCAAACGAACGACCCGCGCTTTGCATTGCCGCAGCCAAACCATTGAAGTCGCCCTTGGCAGGAAAAAACGCCGGCATAAAACCGCTGCCGTAATTTACAATTCGATTAATCACTTTTTCATTCAGCTCACCACCACCAAACCACAGCTTAGGTACATCGTTATAGGGCTTTGGCTCGAAGTACACATCATTAAATTGATAGAAATCACCAGCAAAAGTGACCGGCGTTTCACGCCAAAGCTTATGCCAAATAGCTAAGTGCTCATCAAGCCGCTTACCACGCTCGTTAAACGGAATCTGTAGTGCCTTATATTCTTCTTGATGCCAACTAACTGTCGGCAATACGGTTAGGCGTCCGCGCGAAATCAAATCCAGAGTCGCAATCTCTTTAGCCAGATGAATCGGATTACGCAGCGGCGCAAGCAATGCCAAAGATAAAATACGTATTGTTTCGGTAGCACCCGCCATAGCCGCCAGCTTAATTAATGGGCTTGGCCAAGGCGTGGCTGGATCCTGCATATGCGGCAATACAAACTCCCGCGGGTTTGCCACCATACCATTAGCGTTAGCACTTGGCCCCATAACGACATGTTCGCTTACAAACACACCATCAAAACCACATTGCTCTGCAATTTTGGCAAACTCCAGATGTTTATATTCATCTTGCTGTTTATCGACTAAAGTAAATAGCTCGCTTAAGGCTAATAACAACTTTGGTTTTTTTGCATTTATCTTCGCCATGCTTTTCCTAACTGCTTAATTCAAACTTCTCACTATAAGAATCTCTCACCATACAAATACATCAACATTAAACACCTCTGATACCGATGTAATCTAAACTCGCTTTGTATCCATCAACATCTTTCGCTATCATTCACTCAAATTATCATTCCCTTTTTTATCACTAGAGATTATCCCAGTGCCAAAGGTCGTTGATCACAAACAACGTAAACAACTTATTATCGATAAGTCGACAGATATTATTGCCGAGCATGGCTTTGACGAACTTACCATTCGAGGCCTTGCTGCATCCCTTAATATGTCTACCGGCATGATCACCCATTACTTTGATAGCAAAGATCAAATTCTTTTTGCCTCACTACAAGGCGTACACGACCGTTTTTATCACCGCGCCGAAAAAGCTATTGGTGACCAGCATGGCATTGAAGCTATTCGCCGCCGTATGCAGGCCTCTATTCCATTAGCTAAGTCTGTTAAAAAAGATTGGTCCATCATGTTTCAATTTTGGGGCCGCGCTACGCATGAAGCTGAATTCTCCAAATATATGAAACGCGAACATAGCAAACTGCGCCAACTCGATTTAGATCATCTCGCTTATGCTCAAGCGCACGGTGAAATCGATAAAAAGCATAACCTCGAACATATTTTTGAGCAGCTCGACGCCATGACAACCGGCATGGGCATTACTAGCGTATTTAACCCATCCCGTTTAAATAAAAATAGTACTCACGCTATTATTGATGAAACGCTGCAGCAACTAAAAAAACGCTAAGCGCTCATGCCACACTCTAGCAATAAACCTTTAAGCTGGCTTACCGCTAATATGCATACCCGCTAAATAACCAAAGGTCATCGATGGGCCTAATGTCGAACCCGCGCCGGGGTACGTTGGCAGTAATGCCGCCGAGCAATTACCCGCGGTATACAAGCCCTCTATAACACTTCCATCGTGCCGCAATACTTGCGCATGCTCATTAAAATCCATACCTCCCATCGTACCCATTTCGCCGGGAAACACTTTAACGCAGTAGTACGGCGGCTTATCTAATGGGCCGAGACAGGGATTAGGTTTAACCTCTCCCGAGACATAAGTTCGATCATAGGTGCCGTCACCACGCTGAAAATCCAAATCTTTACCCGTGACCGCGTAGTCATTAAATTTCTCTACTTCAGCTTGCAAACCCGCCGCATCAAGACCCGCGATCTCTGCCAACTCTTGCAAACTATCGGCCTTAGTTAAAAAGTCTGGGTGCCACCATGCTTTTGGAATCGCCCAGTCGGGCATAACATCAGGCGTGAGTATTGGCCCGCAAGGAAATGATTTACGAAACTTTGAATCAAACACTAAAAAACTTGGGACGGTCGGGGCTTCGTCGCTGTAGTTACTGTAAATCGCTTTAACAAAATCGACATAATTTTGCGCTTCGTTGGCATAACGCTTACCACCTTGATTAACAACCATTCCCCAAGGTTGCGCTTTTTCGATAACGACCAAGCGACCTTTGGTTTCGCCCGGCACTAACATCGTCGTTGTCCACCACGCATCATCCATTTGACTGGTCGATGCGCCAATCTCCATAGCGGCAAGAATGGCACCGCCGGTATTTTCACCATGCGCGGCAGTCCAACTAATATCGGTTGGACCGGGTAAATACTGTTCGCGCATTTGTTGATTGCGCTCAAAGCCCCCTGCCGCTAAAACCACACCATCATTCGCTTTGATATTAATCTCTTTGCCGTTAAGCTGCGCTTTTACACCGATGACTTTGCCTGCATCATCAACATGCAAGCTTTGCACATCGGTATTGAGTTGCAGATCGATATTTCGCTCAATCATTGATTTACGCAAACGCCCTACACCGGCCTGCCCGGCTGTCATTCGCTTATCGCGCTTACCCTTAAGACGCGCGGATATATCCAAGCAATAGGCCATCACCATTTTGGCGCTTTTCCATAACCAACCTTTTTGTCTTCCTAACAACCATTGCCCTTCGCGCTGCGTTACATTGATGCGCGTATAAATCGATAGTTGCTGATGCAAAGGCTGCATGCGATAAAAATCATCGCCCAATTCATTACCGTGCATTGGAATGGGTTCTAAAGAACGATTGCCAGATTTAGCGCCTTTGGCAAAAGAAAAGTAATCCGGAAAAGTGGGATGGTTAACAAATTCCAAATGGGTATTGTTATAGAGGTACTCAATCATTTGTGGACCTTGTTCCACATAACGATCGATCAGTTTTTCTGGCACCTTATCCAACGGCGTAACATCTTTAATATACAGCGAAGCTTCTGCCACACTGTCGTCATAATCGTCGGCCGCTTTTGCATAACGATTGCAAGGTACCCAAACGCCATGCCCAGATGTTGCGCTAGTGCCGCCATATTTATCGGCTTTTTCTAGCACGGCCACTGTTTTGCCTTGGTCATGCGCGACAATAGCCGCTACCATAGCGCCACTGCCAGAGCCAACAACTACCACATCAACTGTTTGATCCCAGTTCATAAATTTACCTATTTCGCTAGCCTAGTGTTTAGCTAATATCTTAACCTAGCGTCACGGTGACACTATCGCCATCGACAATGGTTGTCTCATTAAACACGGCGCGATTGCTTGTATACTTAATTAGCCACTGCCCATCGACCTTGGCAAATTGATCTTCATACACACCGGTTTGCTTATAGCTGACGCCTTTGCTGGTATCAACAGAGGCGTAGGAGCAAACCCATTTAGCAGTTGCGCTATTACCGCTGACGGCTATCTCAGGGTTATAACCTTGATGAATACCTTTAGCAGTATTGGTTTTTGCGTAATCGCTAATCATATTAACGAAATCGCTGACCTGCTTATAAACGCCCGCAGGGCCATAATCGATCACAGCATCGCTGGTAAAACATTCGTACACTTCAGCAAACAACTCTTGATCTAAAGCGCGAAAGTATTTATTTTTTGTCGCTTTAATTGCTTCAATCGCCTCGAGCGTAGCAATTCTTTCGGCGAGGTCTTTATCATTCATAAGCCAGCTTCCTGATTATCTAATTATTAACCGCTTAGTAATTTATTCGATTTACCGCACATTCTAAACCTTAGAGATATTTATTTACAACACTTGTTTTGTTATAGTTGCGCGGCAAAGCGATTTTAACTAATCCTTAATTTGAAAAAACAGCAGGCAAATCAATGGCTAAAGCAGCGGATTACTCATTAGGGCCCAATACCTTCCCACGCGGCTGGTTTATTGTTGCCGAAAGCAGCGATTTGGATAGCGGCCCTCTGGCGCTGCATTTTTTTGGCCAAGACTTGGCGCTATACCGTGGAGAAAGCGGTAAACCCGTTTTGCTTGATGCCTACTGCAAGCATATGGGCACACATCTAACGGCAAGCGATAGTGCGGTTATTGTTAAAGAAGGCAATCAAATTGAAGGTGACTCCATTCGCTGCCCTTACCACGGTTGGCGTTATGCGCCGGATGGTACAGTAGATGACATTCCCTATCATGATGGCCCCTGCCCTAAGTCTGCATCCATTCGCTCATACCCTGTCAGAGATGTTATGAATTGCATTATGGCTTGGTATGACGCCGACGGTGGCGAACCGGAATACGAGCCGCCATTTATTAAAGAGTGGACCGATAGCCAATGGGTTAAATGGAAGCTGGATGTGTTAGAAATAGAAAACCATCCGATTGAGATGATGGACAATATGGCCGACCTACATCACTTAGGGCCAGCTCACGGTGCGCCTTGTGAATTTTTTGAAACCGAAATTCACGATCATATTTATGTACAAAGACAAGGCGGATTTTTAAAATTATTTAACGCCATGCTTTATACATTTACCTGCTATATCGGACCGGGTATTTTAATAGGAAAGGATTTTTACAATAATATGGAGTACTACCATATTATTGCCTACACACCTGTAGATGATGGTGTGGTGAAAATTTATCACGGTGCATTATCAAAAGGCGAAAATAAAATCCCTGATGACCAAGATATAGAAATGGCAAGACAAATACAGGCCGGCGCATTAGAAGCCTTAAGCGCGGACTTTAGTATTTGGAAAAATAAAAAGCCAGCATTGAATATTATCACCCTGCCAAATGAAGGGCCGTTTGCAACAGGTAGAAGCTGGTATAAACAGTTTTTTGAAAAGACTGAAAAAGCCAACGAGTATCAACAACAAGTGAATGGCTTACATAATGCGAATAACTTTCCGACTGTGATTGATGAATATATGCAGTGGGAAGAGAGTTGGTTATCGCCGTTGGCTTTGTTGAAAAAAGGTTAATCGCTTTCACCAACAAGCGCGCACCAAACGAAACCCATGGTAAATACTCATATCATCATCTCGTGATGATTCAATTTCCTGCGCCGTTTGATCATGATCAAGCGGCTCTAATTTTTCGTAACCTAAGCCATTTAATAACTGCTCTATCTCCTGCTCAGAGAAGTAGGAATAGTATGGCTCAAGCTTGCGTACATCTTGCGCCAGCGAATAATCTCTACAGGCTTTATCGCCACCGCTTATTTTCTCATAGGGCAAAGCATATTCAAAAGCAATACTGCTGCCACTGACCGACAAATTGCGTACCGCTTGCAAAGTTTCTTTAACGGTATCAGGTGTAAGATATACGGTAACGCCCATCCACGCATAGTAAGTTGGTATCGTCTTATCAAAACCCACACGCAATAAAGCATCAGTTAAATTATCGCTTTCAAAGTCGCAGGGAGCAAAAACCAGATTTTTTGGCCAATCCCAAGCCAAATCTTCTATACGTTTTTTCTTTTCAATTTGCGTTGCAGGAAAATCCACTTCATAAATAGTTAAATGACTTAAGGATTCGTTTTGTCTAAACGCATAGGAATCGATACCGGCGCCAAGAATAACAAATTGCCTAGCGCCTTCGTTATAAGCCTTATGCAAGCAAGCTTCTTGATAGCCTTGCCTAAATGCCAAGTACGGTCGGTTGCGATAAACCTCGCGCGGCACACGATCCGAGGGCGCAAAGATATCAATCATTTTTTGAAATTCAGGATCGATTAACTCAAAGGCTAATGAATCATCAAAGACATGCGGTGGCGGGTCAAATTTGACATGGGCGGCGCGAGCCATCGCAACAGCCCAAGCGGTAGTACTGGATTTATTCTCTTCCATTGCGCGCTCCTTTTATAAGCTATGCCAAGCCGCCAAAAATCAGCGGCTGATTATCGATTTACAATTGAGCGCTAATGGATTGTATTATTTAAGCGCTTACCCCAATCACCATTATTTTCGATTTCGCAATTTTCTTCTGTTTCAAATTGGACATGTTTGCCTATATCACGCAACAGAATTTCAATGTCGCCAAGCTGCTGCTGGATACATTCGCAAAGCCAATGGTCTAGATTTTTTTTACGCGCTTGCTCCAGCGAGTCATTGCTTTTAAATACGCAAACAATGCGCAGCGAATTGGGAAAATCACTAAAACTGACAAGGTGAGTTAACCACTCAAAACCCTCCACTTTATCCAGCGCATCATTACAGACTTTATGAAGCGCCGCGATCAAGGCCTTCTCAGTTTTTTTATCGGTTTTTTTCATTTATTACTTTTCTTGCTCCTTTAATCTTTGCAAAGCACAACGCGGTAATGCGCGTCACCACTTCTTAACCTATCGATAGCCTCATTGATATTGTCAAAACTAAACTTTTCGATAACCGGTTTAATATTATGCTGCGCGGCAAAATCCAACATCTTGGCAATAGCTGCCGGGCTGCCCGCCGGCGAAGATGACACCGAGCGCTGACTTAACAATAATGAGAACACATTAATATTCAACGGCTCCATAGTCGCGCCAACAAAATGCAATCGGCCTCGCGGTGCTAGTGTACTAAGATACAAATTCCAATTAAGCGTTACATTAACGGTTGAAATAATTAAATCAAAGCGATTGGCCGCCGAGGCAATTTCTTTTTTATCACGTGAACTCAAAGTGTGATGCGCACCCAGCTCAAGCGCTTCTTTGCGCTTAGCTTCACTGGAAGTAAACGCAGTCACCTCACAACCCCAGGCACGCAAAAACTGCAATGCCAAATGACCAAGACCGCCAATACCAATCACTGCCACTTTATCGGTCGGTTTAATATTGTATTCAAGCAATGGATTAAACACTGTAATACCTGCGCAAAAAAGCGGGCCAGCGGTTTCTAAATCAATGCCATCGGGAATCGCTACCACACTGTTAGACTCGGCACGGACCTTATCGGCAAAACCGCCATAATGACCCGCAATAGTCGTTTGCGCGCTGCCACATAAATTATGATCGCCGTTATCGCACTGTTTACAATGATTGCAATAACCGGCATGCCAGCCTAAACCAACAGACTGACCCTGCTGTAAATGCGTAACATTACTACCAAGCTTGGCAATTTTTCCTACCACTTCATGTCCCGCAACTACAGGGTATTGCGAAAATTCCCAGTCATTATCGATAACACTAATATCGCTATGACAGATGCCGGAGTACTGCACGTCTATCTCTACTTGATCGGCAGCTAACTCGCCGGGGTCGTATTCAAAGGGTTTTAATTCACCTTTTGCTTCAAAAGCCGCATACGCATTAATCATTATTGCTTCCTGTATTTTTAAACCATAAAAATTAATCGGTTAGTCATTCAACCGGAATTAAGGTATAACGATAGACAGCGATAAAATGGCTACTACTGCCTAGCAAAACAAAAATATGGAAAATCGCATGATTAAACGGTAGCCTTTTAATGCTATATAAAACCGCGCCAATGGTATAAGCAATACCACCAGCAATTAACCACCACAAACCTTGCGCCGAAATACTCTCCATCAAAGGCTTCATCGCAAACACAATCATCCAACCCATAAATAAGTACATCAGTGTTGAAAGCAATTTAAAGCGACCAGTAAAAAACAGTTTGATAACTATACCAATCACTGCCATCACCCAACTCACGGCAAAGATAATCCAACCCACGGAGTTGGCTAAGGTGATCAACATAAATGGGGTATAAGTACCGGCGATTAATAAATAAATTGAGGCATGGTCTAACACTCTAAAGCGCGCCCTACGCTGAGGATTAGTTTGGCTATGGTAAAGAGTGGACGCCGCATAAAGTGTTATCAGGCTTAAACCAAAAACCGTAAAGCTAATCAACGGCAACGCACCACCATAATCCAGCGCTTTTATCACCAACAAAACCGTGGCGATTAAACTTAATATCAAACCAATGGCATGTGAGCTGATATTAATCCGCTCTTCAGCGGGCGGATAATCTTGGGCACTGGAGAGACTGCTCATTAAGGGGGGATCCGTTATAGTTTTACATGCAGGGATTCAAGACTAACCAAGCATGACTATAACAGAGCCGGGACTTTGTAAAAATAGAAACCAAGGAAAGAAGCGAATTTATCTAACAGAAAACGTTAGTGTCACTCGATAAGCGCGCATCGCAGTGGAGTATCAATAAAATCGTATGGGGATATTTTCAGGCTAAATAGCGTTGGCTACCATTTAGCCTGAAAAAGTAGGCGTTAAATCAATTAGGAGCTTTGAGCTTGCAAGGCTTCAAATTCAGCGATATTAGCTGGCCATTCAATTCTGGGCTCACTTTTATCGTAGACTTTTCGCTCTTTAAGAATCTCCGGCACTTGATCAACCGGCACCAAAAACTGCTCATACCATTGGCGCAGGCGTGTAACCGGCCCATCACCGTCGCAAAGAATTGGATTATTGATAGGGATTTTATTCTGCCAAATACGCATATCGGCAAAAACACCGCGATCTTCTGCCTCGACCATTTGTTCGTTGACGTAGGCAATTTGCGCCTCTCTATCACCTTCCATTCCTTCGGGAATACGCTCTTTAAATCCAGCTAAAAATTCAAAGCTATCCATTGAAGTGGGTACGTTCATAACCAAAGACATAAAGCGACGCGGCTCATAAGCCGAGCCACCAGTAATATTTTGGTGATGGATCATATAACCCGGGCCGAAATAGGTTGCCCGCGATTTTGCATCGCCCATAAACTCGGTTTTAGTTTCTTGTAACTGTGTATAGGTGTGGCCTTCACAGATATTGACAAACACATCAACTGACGGCGCGCCATGGACTGGACCAAAGTGCGCTTTGTCAGCCATATTATCAATTAATTCGCGGGCGTTATTCGGCACGGGAACGCGACGAATAACCCACGGCGTCCAACCCTCTTCCAGCACTTCTTCATCTTGTGGGATCGCTTGCTCAGGAATCGGTAAAGCGCCATCGGGATCATGCCAAACATAAACCAGTTCGTTAATCTCCATCGTTGGCCAGCTTTTAATTCGTGCGCGAGCAGGAATATTATTGGCGTATGGAATATCGTTACAAATTCCGTCACCGCCCCAGCTCCACTCATGAAACGGACAAACAACCGAATCACCTTTAACACAGCCATCAGCTAAGTTGGCTCCCATATGCGGGCAGAAGGCATCTAACACATGCAGCTCACCGGTTTCTTCACCACGATAAGCAACTAGCGAGGTGCCGAAGTAATCCAGCTGCATTGGCTTATTATTAAATTCATAATCTGCGCCAATGCAAAACCAGCCGCGCGGATAGCGAGACGGTAGTGAACTTTCAATAATATACGGTGGCGGTAAATCTTGCTGTTGGTCGTTGCTGCTCATTACATGGATTCTCTTTGCGAATATAGCTATCGCCTGATATATCAATAGCGAAATTATTTTGACATTATAGAGCGCTACCTGTGATTGAAAATTGCAGCTTATTTAGATAGCAGTACAAAAGCGGCCAAATACCCATAAATCATAATTCATTCAGGCCACATTACCCGAAAGTAAGGCTATTTAAGGCATTGAGATAGGGAAAACATCCGCTTGATAGCTAACGATATAACTAAGCTATCAAGCCGTAGACGCAGGTCGGTAAAAGTCGATAGCGTTTTGACTTAGCACTTTCTCCACAGCCAAATCATCAATATTTGCCAGCGTATCGATTAAAAGCGCGCGATCAGCATCTTGGTAGGGAGATGGCGCGCGAGTAGACGGTAAGTCAGTACCAAACATTAACGCATTGGGATTGGCCGAATAAAGATCTTCTAGCGCCTGTTGAATATCAAAATCAACTCGGCTAAAACCGGTCGCTTTAACCCGAACACCCTGCTCTGCAAGTTTTAACAGCGCGGCAAAACCACTATGGCTTAAACCTAAATGATCAATACTGACCGCGGGCAATTCGAGCAAAGTACTTGATAAATCTGTTAGCGCGGAGGAGTCAATATAGAGTTCAATATGCCAAGCGGCAATTTCATAAACGCGCTTTGCCATAACGGACAATTGATCAAGTTGCTCTGAGCCGCCACGCTTAATATTAAAACGCACGGCACGAACACCGCAGTTGTCTAGCTCAATAATTTCCTGATCAGATACACTTGCCGGTAATTGCGCAACACCCACATATTTAGGGCCTAGTTTTCTGAGGGCATTAACTAAATAGCTTTGATCAAAGGCTTGAAATGACCCCGATACAATTGCACCACCTTGGAGCTGATAGCCTGAAGTCGATTGTAGATATTGCTCAACGGTAAATTCATCGGGCAAATAGCCATGATTAGCAAGTAAGGGAAACTGCTTATCAATAATATGTAGATGGCTGTCAAAAATTTTATGCTGAGCGCTCATATTCCCGGCTTGCTAACTGTCGAATGAATCATTCTTGGACTCAGCAATAGTAACACTTGAGCGACAATAAGGATTAATCAGCTGATCTATAGAGCTTATCAATTGCTCCGTCGATTTTGCTAGATAAACTTCCATTTAAACGCAAGCTTTTTAATCTGTCGTTCAGTTTATTATTTCTACTTTGTAAGTGTCGCCTTAAGCGATTCGTTATACATTCGCATCTATAATTAGACACATTCAAATCAAACAATAAAACCTTATTGGCATTCAATAAAACCCTACTGCCATAGTGGCCAACTCGCAACGGAGCGTATTTAAATGAGCAGCAATAGTGCTGAAGTATTAATTAAAGGTGGATCTATCGTCGATGGAACGGGCGAGCCTGCATTTATATCAGACGTTCGAATAAGCAATGGACTGATAGCCGAGGTGGGTAATGATCTTAGCGTCAATGCTAATGAAAAAGTCATCGACGCAAGCGGTTGTCTGGTCACGCCAGGTTTGATCGAAAGTCATACCCACTTTGATGGCACCATGTGGTGGCAGCCCGATCTTGATCCCCTACCCGGCTGTGGCGTTACCACGATCATTATGGGTAATTGCGGTTTTGCGATTGCGCCGGTACATGAAGACCCTGAAGTGCGCGCACAAGTGGTAAAAATATTCTCGTTTTTTGAAGATATTCCCGAAGAGCCCTTTTTTGAAAACTTACCATGGGATTGGCGAAAATGGTCTGAGTATCAGGCCTCAATGACAAGCAATGTTAAAGTACCAACCAACTACGGTACCTTTGTTGGCCATATCGCACTGCGCTTGGCCGTAATGGGAATGGACGCATGGGAGCGCGCAGCAACTACCGAAGAGATTGTTTTAATTGCCGAGCATCTTGAAGATGCGCTGTCTGCTGGCGCTCTGGGCATGTCTACCAACCTAATGGATCATGACGGCGAAGATCGTCCAGTGCCATCACTGCAAGCCGACGATAGTGAATTTCGCGCGTTATTTGAGGTGCTTGCCCGTCATGACCGCGCAACAGTACAGGTTGTCGTTGATAGCATTATGCGGATGACCGCAGTCGATTCTATGGAACGTATGGCACGCATATCTGAAGGCTTAGACATTCGCTTGCAATGGGCTGGCGTGCCGACATTGCAATGGCAAAAGGATTACGGCTTACAACAACCTTTAGTTGACTTGCATGAACGCTTTGCCAAAGAGGGTCGCGATTTTTGGACCGGTTACGCACATGTACCAATAACCGTCACGGCGAGTATTCGGCAGTCATTATTATTTGCCCAGTCGAACGAATTTGTTTGGCACGAAGTGGTTACTGCCGAAAGTGATGAAGAAAAATTGGCTCTACTGGCAGATCAAAGCTGGCGCGAACGCGCGCGACATTCATGGGATAATGACTCCTTAGAGACTTCATTTTTCCGCAAGCCGCAAACCATGGTATTGGATAATTCAGAAAATGAAACCGGCCCAATGGGTATTAGCCTGGGTGATTATTCCGAACAACTCGGAGTACATCCATCCGATGCATTAGCAGAATGGTTTATCAATAATGGCTTATCTTCTACCGTCACAATGCCGCCGTGGGAAAAAGACGACGATATGGTTGTGCGCTTAACACGTGACCCGTTTGCAGTGGGTAATATCAATGACTCAGGCGCGCACGGGCAATTATTTTGCGGTGCCGGTGATAACCTTTTGCTTTATACCGATTACGTTCGCGGATCGGGTAAATTAACTGTTGAGGAAGCGGTGTATTCGCAAACCGGCAAGCTCGCGCAGCATTTCGGTTTTACTGATAGAGGCGAAATCAAAGTCGGTAAACGCGCCGATGTTACGGTGTTTAATCTAGAAGAAATTGAACGACGTGAGAAATACAAAGTTTACGATGTACCCGATGGCAAAGGAGGAAAAACCTGGCGCTGGACTCGCGATGCAGCGCCGGTAAGATTGACCTTGGTTAACGGAGTATCAACATTCGAAGATGGCAAAGCGACCGGCGCAAGACCCGGCAGCATGGTTAGCCCGCAAGATGGTAATGCTTAAACGACGATACGCAATAGCCGATTAAAACTGATCGGTTATTGCGCCTTCAGAAGCCGAGCTAACATTGGCTGCATACTTAGCGAGAACACCACGCTTATATTTTACTTTCGGTGCTTTCCATTTAGCTTTACGTGCCGCCAACTCTTTAGCACTCACATCCATACTTAAGGTTCTGCTTTTCGCATCAATAGTGATGCGATCACCATTTTTAACCAAGGCTATTGGCCCACCGACATGTGCTTCGGGAGTAATATGGCCAACCACAAAACCATGGGTGCCACCCGAAAAACGGCCATCGGTAATTAGCGCAACTTCATTACCCAAACCTTGACCCATAATCGCTCCGGTATGCGATAACATTTCTTGCATGCCCGGCCCACCTTTTGGCCCTTCGTTGCGAATAACAACCACATCGCCCTTTTTAACTTTTTGATCAAGTATCGCTTTTAAGGCCGCATCCGAGGAGTTATAAACTCGCGCCCTACCTTCAAAACGTAAACCTTCATGGCCAGAAATTTTGGCCACCGAACCTTCGGGCGAAAGATTGCCTTTTAGCACAACCAAGTGGCTGTCAGATTTAATGGGATTATCCATAGCACGAATAATATCTTGTGCGCCGGGATACGGCTTCACCTTGGCCAAATTTTGTTTAAGCGTTTTGCCGGTAACGGTGAGGCAATCGCCGTGCAGCAAGCCGGCATCTAGCAACATCTTCATTAGCGGTTGAATACCGCCAATTTCAATCAGATCTGCCATGCTATAACGACCGCTGGGCTTAAGGTCCGCCAGCATAGGTACGCGCTTACCGACGCGGGTAAAGTCTGCAAGGCTCAGCTTAATGCCTACACAATGCGCCATCGCCAATAAATGTAAAACTAAATTAGTAGAGCCACCCAGTGCGATCGCGACCGTCATAGCGTTTTCAAACGCTTTTTTGGTCATAATCATTTTTGGCGTGATGCCTTTTTTGACCAAATTCATTACGGCCTTACCGGCAGCTTCACAATCTTCAAGTTTGTGTTCCGAAACTGCCGCCTGAGCCGAACTGTTAGACAAACTCATACCCATGGCTTCAATTGCCGAGGCCATAGTATTAGCGGTATACATACCACCACAGGATCCTGGGCCGGGAATCGCTTTGCTTTCAATCGCCTTCAGTTCTTTTAGCGGTATTTTATTGTTAGCCTCAGCACCAATCGCTTCAAAAACCGATACCACATCAAGCTGCTTGCCATTGTGCATGCCGGGTAAAATAGTGCCTCCATAAACAAATACTGCGGGTCGATCTAAGCGAGCGATTGCCATTAGACAACCGGGCATATTTTTATCACAGCCGCCTACAGCAACAATGCCGTCATAACCCTGACAAGCCATTACTGTTTCAATCGAGTCGGCAATCACTTCGCGCGAGACTAAGGAATATTTCATATTCTCGGTACCCATAGAGATACCGTCAGAAATTGTTATGGTATTAAAGATAACCCCTTTACCACCGGCTAAATCCACACCGCTGCACGCTTTATCCGCCAGTTTATTAATATGCATATTGCAGGGCGTGACCATACTCCAAGTTGAAGCAATACCTATTTGCGGCTTCTTGAAATCAGCGTCGCTAAATCCGACTGGGCGCAACATAGCTCGGCTTGCAGCGCGATCTTTACCATCGACAACGACCGAAGAATAGGCACGCGGATTAACCCGGGCCTTTTTGGCTTTAGCTTTGGGGGTATTTTTAGATCCGGACATGGGCGGCTTGCTGGAACTGGACATAGAATAAAACCTAGTAATTCAATAAAAAGTAGATAACTTAGTGGATGCTTGGAGAACAGGACTACTCTAGCAATTTATTTTGCTCGCAACAATCACTACTCAAGCGAATTAAGTGTTGCTTAGCACAGGCATTAGCATCACCGTCATCAGCACTAACGCTTATGCTTAGCTGTCTAAAGCCGTTGATTGCATTTGGCAGATGCGCCCTATGAATAAGCTCGCATACAGATTGTGATTGATAATGCAGCTAGGGAGACAGACAATAAAAAGGCCGCTATTTAGCGGCCTTTTTTGATATTTGCTTGGCTTATTATAGCCAATGAACGTAAGAACTAAGCGCTTATACCTTTTTACACGTGGCAAGCTTAGCGCCGTTGGCAATCAACTTACTGCGACGATCACCTTCACTTTGCACATACTGCTTCCAACTACGCGCGCCTTTCTCGGTTTTCTTAAACTTGATAGCGCGATCAAAAGATTTAGCCGCCGCACTGTAACAATGTAATGCTTGCTCGGCGGTGCCACGGTTCATCCAAGCAAGATCTTCACGCTTTAAACCACCTTTTTTAATCGCGTTACGCGCTGCAACCAATGCTTTTTCATTTTCGTTCAAATTAAGATAAACACCCGCTAATCGAGACCAGGCATCCCCGTTAGATGATTTTTTTGCCGCTTCTTCTAATACCGGTGAGGCTTTTCGGTATTCTTGAGCGCGCTGATAGGCTGAACCCAATAGCGCTAGGTTTTTCTGACTGCGCTCAATCGCCCCGTTTTGCATACCTTTATCCAGCACAGTTGCGGCACGGTAGGGAATATCGACGGCTAAATATTGGTAGGCTAAAGCAACAAATTGTTTTTCTTTATCCAAGCCATTTTGTAAGTAGGTAACTTCTAACGCCAAAAGCTCTTTTTTACTGTCCTCTAACGCACCGTACATGGCAGCTAGTTGCTTCCAATATTTGACTTTGGGGTAGTTAGTTAATAAGCGATTGCTGACAAGAATCGTCTCTTTATATTTATCTTTCTCGTAGTAAAGCGCCCACTGAAAATTCAACCAGTTTTCTTTCGGAACCTGACCCGCTGCTACGGATTCTCTTACCACTTCTTCAACAAGCTTTAAGGCATCGGTTTTACGATTAAGCTGGTAATAACCCCGTGCTAGCAAAATCTTACCGCCCGGATCGACAATAGCGGCTTCTTTCATCCACGCTTCAAGCTGTTTAACTGCTTGACGGTAATCTTCAGTAACAAATAATAATTGGGCCGCCGTATAACGGGTATCCGTTCGCTGCTGCTCATCGGCCTCTGGCTCATTAATTAATGCTAAATACGCTTTAATCGCCAATGGAATTTTATCTTGAGCGTAGTAAACATAACCCAGATAACGATTTACCTGCGAATGCTCAAAACCCGGCGAACAACCACGACTTAAAGCACTCTTAAGTTCTTTTTCCGCTGATGACCAATCTTCCGCTTCAGTAAGCTCTTGAACCTTGGTTAAACGCTTGGCACAAGCAGTACCAACCGATTTACGCCGCTGTGAAACCGCATTTTTATATTTTAATTTTGATTCTTTTTCTGCTTTAGTTAGCTTCTTTTCTTGCGCGTAGGCTTGATTAATACCGATATCACTACCAATCATTATTACGCTGGCAGTAAAAACCAAACTTATCGTCAGGCAGAGTCGCCCTAACCATGATGTATTTAATCGCTTTAAAGACATAACACTACTCTACGGTCTCTATTTTATCGTCGCTATCACTTTGCCACTAAACTTTGCTGACATATGAAAAACAAAGTAACTTGAGCGCTGCAATAACAAGTACTTTAAACAACTGATGAAGTTTAACTACTCGCTAAGCTTGTGACTATTTTTCGCCAAAACCGGCAAAAGTAAATTTATATAAAACACCGGATACTTCAACGGCAACACCGTTAACTACGCGAGGATTATATTTAAGTTTATCAGCGGCCTTTAATGCCGACTTGCCAAAACCGTAGTTTTCAGGCCATTCTTCTAATAACTTAACGTCTCTTACGCCGCCGGCAGTGGTAACAGTAACTTCGACCACGGCATAACCGGTTTTACCACTTTTCTCAGCACGAGAGGGGTAACGCGGTTGCGGAACATAAATAGGAATGAAATCAGTATCGCGGCTAAAACCACCTTGCAATCCGATTTCAGGATTAAATTTACCAGCACCCGCGTTAACATTTAAGGCGTTGTCCGGTGAATCAATTTCAATATCTTGCGCTTCAAGCTCTGGTGGTGGCGCTTCAACTTCATCGGGCTTGTCAGGTAATTCTTCGTCGAGCTTGGCTTCAATATCTGTGTCGGGCATATTGAAATCGGCGATTTTAACGCCTTTATCTTGATCGAGAGTCAAATCGCCCATATCGATCAAAGCACTCATAAGCATAAAAAGTGCGAATGCGATAATTAAACCGAGGAGCATGCTGCCGCCTAAACGTATCACTTGCATGATTGCTATCCCCTTACTTCGGATCAGTTGCTAAGTGGATATCGGCGACGCCAGCTTCTTTCGCTGCGTCCCATACCAATGCGTAAGTACCTGCATTGGAATTACCATCCGCTTGAATTACAACTGCACCCAGTGGGTTGTCTGCCTGAATACGCTCAATAACGGTTTTAACCGCTCGCTCATCAACTTTTTTACGGTCAATCCAAATTGCGTTTTTGGCATCAATAGCAATTAGCACGTTTTGGTTTTTAACCTGATCGCGTTCAGTAGTCGCTGGACGAACCACTTGCACACCGGGCTCTTTGATGAACACCGCGGTCACAATAAAGAAGATCAACATGATAAATACCACATCGAGCATCGGCGTGAGATCGATCTCACCCCCATCTTGATTGGCTCTTGCTGCCGCGCCTCTCGTTGCCATATTGATTGAATCCTAAAAATCTTTAATTACTTTGATAAAACCTTCGCTACTTGCTTCAGCTTCACATCAACAATCACGACTTAGTGATCGGATGTCAGATGATCTTCTAGTAACGAACTTTCGCGTTCAACAACACGCATCAAATAAGCTTGGGCAAATACACCAGATAACGCAGCAACCATGCCTGCCATTGTCGGTACGGTTGCGCGTGATACCCCGCCAGCCATCGACTTAGGATCACCACCGCCAGTAATTGCCATTACGTGGAACACTTCAATCATTCCCGTTACGGTACCTAGCAAACCTAACATAGGCGCTAGGGCAACCAGTGTCTTAATCAACGCCATGTTCTGGTTGATTTTAGCCACTGACTGCGAGATTAACATTTCACGAATTCGACGTGCATGCCACGATCGTCTTTCCGGACGATCTTCCCACTCGGTAATAACGCTTTGAATGTCCTTTTTCAAACCTGAGGCAAAATAAAACATGCGCTCAAATATCAAGGTCCACATTAAAAACAGCAGACCACCAATGAGTAGCAGAACTGGGCCGCCCTTATCTAAAAAGAGGGAGACAACACCCAAAGCATCTGTAATAAACTCCATGCTATTTGTTTCCTGTCGCCTTATTTGCCTTCAGCATTGCGCGCGATAATACCCGCAGCTTGCTCTTCAAGCACATGGATAACACGCTTGGCACGACCACTTACAACGGTATGCGCCAGCAAAGTAGGAATAGCAACGATCAAACCCAGTACCGTTGTGATCAACGCGCTGGAGATACCACTAGCCATTGTTTTCGGATCACCTGCACCGAATATCGTAATCGCCTGGAAGGTAATGATCATACCGGTAACGGTACCTAGTAGACCTAGCAACGGTGCAACCGCAGCAATAATCTTTAACAAGGTTAGCGAGTTCTCTAAAGAAGGAATTTCTTTAAGCACCGCTTCGTTAAGTTTTAATTCCAGCGTTTCAGTATCCATATTTGGATTTTCATCAGCTACTGCTAAAACACGACCCAATGGGTTACCAGTGTTTGGCGTAGTTGATTTAAGCTGTGAATTTACTTTACCGCTAACCACTAGTAGCACTACAAAGCGCCACAGGGCAATTAACATCGCAAAAGCACCAACAGCAGTGATCACGTAACCAACTTCGCGACCTTGATGCCAGCGCTCTACCAAAGTAGGCGTATCAATAAACGCTGCAAGCAAACTACCGCCAGTAGGACCAGTAGGGTCAATACCAAAACGGCCAGAGCCTTCGGTTGAATTAGCTAACTCTTCAGCCCAACCGGTAAATGCGCTGGCGGGTTGACGAGGCAAGATTGAAAGAGAGTTATCGGAATACTTAAGATATTGACCGTCTTTAGTCACAATGTTGAACGAGCCAACACGCACTACGTCAGCCTGAATATCATCACCAGCTGGTGTCGCTACGGTAGTGCTGAACTGAACTACACGACCCGACTCAATCATCTCACGCTGCATTTCAAACCATACGCGCTCGATTTCTTCAATCGTTGGCAGAGCATCACCTTTAAGCTTATCGATTAGTTCAGTTAAGAACTCACCACGATTCGGGTATTCGGTGCTAACTAAAGAGATATTGAAGTTCTCACGCATATCACCTGCAGTAGAGTTGATATGACCAAATAGCTCCGTTAAAGAACCTTTGGCTTCGTTTAAAGCTTCACGCTTAGCAACGATTTTTTCTTTATTAAGTTCAAATTGTTTTTCAAGACGAGTAGAACGCTGCTCTTCTTGAGTACGGGTTTGCTTGGCTTTTGCCAACAAACTCGCTTGTTGATTTTTTTCTTTTATAAACTGCGCTTCACGCTGTCTGTTTTCACGGGCTTCATTCACTTTGCCCTGTTTAACAAAACTCAGTAATTCGTCGAGTGATTTTGCGCTGTCTTGTGCAAAAGCTGCTGGAGCGATGGATAACGATGCAGCGACAAACAGCGATACTGGTAATGCGCTCAATTGTTTAAATAAAGTTTTCATTGAGCTGCCTCCGGCGCTGAAATTGGTAGTTGCAGAATATCTTTAACTGCTTGGTTACGGGCAATACGAATGCCAGTATTGATATAACTGCCCCACTCACCTGCGTCTAGAGCTTCCCACTCGCGAGTTGTGTTGTTCCAACGGCCAACTTCTTGACCATCTTCAGTTTTGTACAATAAAGCGATACGACCTACACGGAACATATCAACTTTGCGATCTTTACCGTCGCCGTTAAAGTCGATTGAAGAATCGTATGCTTCAATCTTACGACCGTATTCGTTTTCAATCTTGTAGGCTTCCAGTACTTGGCGGAAGTTTTCTGCAACAGTCTGGTTCGATTGATCCAGATTACCGCGCAAGCTATCCAAGCGAGCTTGGCGCTCTTGAGCAAGGAATGGCACATCAAGAGAGATAAAATTCTCTAGACCATCAAGCATTTTGACCAGTAAAGGCGTAATTTGACGTTGGATAACAGTTACTTGAGACATCGCCTCATCAATTTCAGCAATTCGATCAAGCTGATTTTGAATGCGCGCTTCAAGCTGGGCGTTGTATACCCTTAAGCCTTCAATCTCTTTGTTAACCTGCTTGTAGCTTTGCAGCAAGCTGTCAGTTTGATCGGCGATGCCGTCAATTTTGGCTTGTGATTTTTGTGCAGCAGTGACTTTGCTTTGTCCAACTTGAAAAACCTGATCAAGTTTATCTGCACTTGCATTGCCCGCGTAGAAGCAGACCGAACTAATTACACACACGCCAATTCGCGCAAAGCGCGTAAAAGCCCGTGGAATCGGATAGTAAGAGTTAGTAGCCATGAGATTCGTATTTCCGAATTTGAGGACGATTTAATTTTGTGCTTTTAAAATTTATATAACTGTGACAGCTGTTGGCCAAAAAGATCACCAGCAAGGGCACAATTAAGTTAATTCGACAAACCTTAAGCAAGCTATCTTACCGGCTTTGTTATAGAACTTAACCAGTAAATTCAATTGATCGCAGGTGCGCACTATATCAGTTCATCGAAAAAATGCGTTTATCCGCAGCGGCTGTTGATAACTTTAAAACGACCGCTTACACAGAGCGGCGCATTTTAATAATATATACGGCAGTTGCGCAACGTTATTAAACGTATAAGGTGTTAAAACTTGGATTAATCTTCCGCTTCATGGAAGCAATAATTACTATTACTCGACATAATGCGCTTATTGAGTAGTTTGGTAACACGGTAACGCCCAAAAATAATTAACCGCAATAAGCCAAATAACTTTAAGAAAATGATGCTTGCTAACATAGCTCATATCCAAACCAACAGAAATCGCCCATTAAACCAACAACAATTTCAGACCTTGTTAGAGTCAGATAAAAATCTGCTGCCGCCCTTCAATCAAGCTTGAACTGAAAAGCTAACGCGATATATCTCGCCGCAGACTTCCATCACATTGTCTGTTTATTTTTTAACCTGCCAAGGCGAGCTAAACTGCAATCGGTGCCGAGATATGCGGGTGATGCTGGTAATCCTGTAGCGCAAAATCATCAAAGCTAAAATCAAATAAATCATCAATGGCTGGATTGATAGACATCGCAGGTAGCGCGAGCGGTTGCCGCTCTAACTGCAAATCAACCTGTTCAATATGATTGCTATAAAGGTGGGCATCGCCCAGCGTATGAACAAAGTCACCGGGCTTTAGACCACAAACCTGCGCCAGCATCATGGTTAACAATGCATAGGAGGCAATATTAAACGGCACACCTAAAAAGATATCGGCGCTGCGCTGGTATAGCTGGCAAGATAATTTGCCTTCGGCTACATAGAACTGAAACAAGGTATGACACGGTGGCAGAGCCATTTGCTCGATACAGCCAACATTCCACGCGCAAACAATATGACGACGCGAATCAGGGTTTTCTTTTAACTGGCTAAGTAGCTGCTTGATTTGATCGATATGCTGGCCATCACCTGCTGGCCATGAGCGCCATTGATAGCCGTATACCGGACCAAGCTCGCCGTTCTCATCGGCCCACTCATCCCAAATCGACACCCCATTTTCTTTTAAATAGGCGATATTGGTATTGCCGGATAGAAACCACAGCAGCTCATGAATAATAGACTTAAGGTGCAGCTTTTTCGTGGTCAGCGCTGGAAAGCCCTGCGAAAGGTCAAAGCGCATTTGATAACCAAACACACTCTGGGTGCCTGTACCCGTTCTATCGGACTTCAAAACACCTTGTTCGCGCACATGACGCATTAAATCGAGATATTGCTGCATAGTTTAATTAACGCTTCTTTTTCTGATTACTTATTTTGTTACGGCCGCCTGCTTTATCTTTACGGCCAGTTTTAGCTTTTTTGCCCGACTTAGCCCCATCTTTGCTAGCCTGCGCGGAGGATTGACCATGACCGGCGGTTCCGGCTAAATCACTGCTCAGCGGTGAAAACTGCTGGCCGTTTTGGTAAAACCGATAATAGCTAAATGCTAACATAGCCAAGCCGCCAATAATCATCGGTAGTGATAAAAACTGACCACGGGTCATCCAATCAAATACCAGCGAGGCATCCGGCTCGCGGAAAAACTCAACGATATAGCGCGCCACGCCATAACCCAGTAAAAACAATCCGGTTGCCGCCCAAGGTGGACGTCGCTTAGCGGTAAATCCATAAACCAGTATTAATAGCACCACGCCTTCTAAAAAGCATTGATACAGCTGTGAAGGGTGACGTAATAATTGACTGCTATCAGTTGGAAAAACCATCCCCCAAGGCACATCGGTGGCGCGACCATATAGCTCGGCATTAATAAAATTGGCCATTCGCCCCAAACCCAGACCTATTGGTGCCAGCGGCGCTACAAAATCACAGACCGCAGCTAAGGGCTGTTGCAATTTACGGGCATAAAGAATTAACGCAAAAAACACACCGAGCAAACCGCCATGAAAAGCCATGCCACCTTCCCACATCCGAAATAACCATAGCGGGTCTTGCAGAAACCGGTCAAAGCCATAAAACAATACATAACCGATACGACCACCCAATACTGCGCCGAGTGCGCCGTAAAAAATTAAGTCCTCAACCTGATCGGCACGCATGGGAGACCATGGCTGCACAGCTCGTCGTCGACCTAATAAATAGGCGGCAATAAAACCCAGCAAATACATCATGCCGTACCAGCGCACGCTAATCGGGCCAATTGAAAAAATAACCGGGTCTATGATCGGATACTGCAACATTATTTATGACTACCCAAATAAGCAAACAAATATAAATTGCGCATTAACGATTAAAAAACATCTGCGCCGCAATCAAAAACAACAACAAGGCAAAACTCTTTTTAAGTGTGCTTTCCGGCAATCGAGACGCCAAGCGCGCACCTAATCGCGCGCATGGCATACTTGCGAGCGCAATACCGACAAAGGCCGGCCAATAAATATAACCGGTACTTGCTGCTGGCAAGGTATCAAGCGAATAACCTTGCACTGCATAAGTAGCGGCACCAAATAAAGCAATGGGCAAACCACAAGCCGCCGACGTCGCTACCGCTTTTTTCATAGGCTGGCGACATAAACTTAAAAAAGGCACGGTTAATGAACCGCCGCCGATACCAAAAAAAGCACTAGCGCCACCAATCACGCCACCACCTGCAGCAAGTACTGCAGGGTGTGGTAGTGCGATGCCGGTCGAAGACTGCAAGCCAAAAAACATTTGTATCGATACCAACATCAAGAAGCTGGCAATAGCTAACTGTAAATGACCCCCCTCTATACCGGCGGCCACGACAGAGCATGCGATAACGCCAAGCGCCAAACCCGGCAGCATGCTTTTAAATATCGACCAGTTTACATTGCCCAATTTGTGGTGGGCGACAATAGAGCTGCAAGAGGTAATAACAATGGTGGCAAACGAAGTACCGACCGCGAGATGCACTAAAGACTCGGCAGCAAAGCCTTGCAAAGTGAAAATAAAAATAAGGATAGGTACAATAATTGCGCCGCCACCAACACCGAATAATCCAGCAAGCACACCAGCAAAAGCGCCAATCAATAAATATAACAACCAGCTCACGAGCTAGCGTCTCGCTTTTTGATGCGATCGCGAAACAATCGGGTAATACCTTTTTTCTCAAGCAACTGCTCTACTGCATTGTGAATCTCTTCAACTTCGTGCAGCTCTGTCACTTCGGCCAGTAAGGCTTTTGCCTCAGCCATACTCACACCACGCAATACCGACTTTACTTTGGGCAAATTGGTTGCGTTCATCGATAGTGAGTCGTAGCCCATGGCCATCAATAAAATAGCCGCACCGGGATCACCCGCCAGCTCGCCACAAATACTCACTGGCGTACCAACAGTGCGACAGGATTCGGCAACATATTCCAAGGCTTGTAAAACCGCGGGATGATAGGAGTTATAAAGCTCGGCCACATTAGGGTTGTTGCGATCAACCGCCAAA
>CAJQQO010000249.1 GCA_905480475.1 uncultured Pseudomonadales bacterium
CGATTATTGGCGCTCGTACACTGACGCAGCTTGAAGACAATATGGCATCTTTAAATCTCACGCTATCTGATCAGCAGATGCAGCAACTTAATCAGGCCAGCAGTATCAAAGCGGGCCATCCCTACGATTTAATGCAAAGCGATTTGGTCCGTGCACTATCAACCGCCGGTATGGCCGATAAAATTGATAATCATCGCTTTCCGTTTTAAGCAATCGATTGATTCGCTAATCAGCCAGACTTTTTGAGACCACCTCAAACACGTCGGTTGATAGCGAATCCGATTTTGCAATCCGCGTTAATGCAGCCTGCATCAAATCACCTTGCGGCGCGGAAAAACGTCGCCATTGCGTCAACGGTGCTAATAGCCTTGATGCCAACTGCGGATTAAGTGCATTAGCCCGAATAACCTCGTCAGCTAACAAGTCATAGCCTGCGCCGTCAGCAGCATGAAACTGCGGAATATTTCTGGCGCAGAAACCACTAATTAACGCCCGCACTTTATTGGGGTTAGTATCATCGTAAGCCGCATGCTGCATTAAGGCTTTGACACGCTTAAGCGCAGCAGATTTTTCGCTAGCCGCTTGTATCGTTAACCATTGGTTAACCACCAAGCTTTCATGTGACCATTGCTGGTAAAAACTTTCTAAGCTGCTATCCGCATGCGCACTGGCGCTTTCTTGCGGGCAGTTAACCAAGGCTGACAATGCCGATGATTGATCGGTCATATTATTGGCCGACTTAAATTGCTTAAGCGCAAGTTCAACCACAGCTGGCTCATCGATTTGCATCAAGTACGCCAGACAAGTATTTTTTAAACTGCGCAAGGCTATATCATTGGCGACGGGTGAATAGTCTCCCAGCGAATCCAATTGCGCGGCAAGATTGTTATAGGCTGCATAAAGTGAGTTTTTTAATTGCTTGGCCAAGGCGCTTTTTAAAGTTTCAATAGCGCTTTGAATGGCGGTAATATTAATATGTTCATACTGCTCTAGAACATATTGATAGGCCGGTAATTGCAATACCTCAGCCAAAAAAGCGGCGTCGTATTTATGATCCCAGCGTTCCTCACTAAAACCCTCATCCAATAGTGCCTCCAAGGCGTTGCCCAACGCTAATACTGCCGCCTGCCCTGCATCGCTATTAATTAATTGTTCACCGCTAACATGCGTTTTAATCATTTGCATAGCATAACGTTGCGATGCATCCCAACGAACAAAACCGTCGGTATCACTTGCTAATAGCTGCAATAAATCCGCTAATTGATAATTAAAATTAAGTTTAACAGGCGCTGAAAAACCCCGTAACAGCGATGGCACCGGCTTGGAATCCAGACCACTAAAACTCCAACTTTGCTCAGACTCGGTTAATAACAACTTATATTCACTGTCTGCTTTAGTGCTAATCGACGTTGAACTTTCAATTTGCGCAGCTTGCAAACCAAATGGAGAAACCAAAGCTGTATTTATAGGGATAACAAACGGCGCTTTAGTTGGCTGCCCTGGCGTTGCCGGGCAACTTTGTTTAACCCTTAGTGTATATTCGCCTGCAACACTATCCCAATGCTCGCTAACATCAAGCACAGGTGTTCCGGATTGCGAATACCAGTAACGGAATTGTGTTAGATCCACACCACTGGCTTGCTCCATTGCGGCTATAAAATCTTCACAAGTCACCGCCTGCCCATCGTGACGCTCAAAATATAAATCACTACCGGCACGAAACGTTTTTTCGCCGAGCAATTGCTGCATCATACGAATAACTTCCGCGCCTTTTTCATAAATCGTCAGCGTATAAAAATTGGATATTTCAATATAGGACTCGGGGCGAATAGGATGCGCCATTGGCCCACCGTCTTCGGCAAATTGCGCCGAACGTAATAAGCTCACATCTTCGATACGCTTAACCGTTGGCGAGTTCATATCCGCTGAAAAACAGGCATCACGAAACACCGTAAAACCCTCTTTTAAACTTAACTGAAACCAATCGCGACAAGTGACACGATTACCCGACCAGTTGTGAAAGTATTCGTGTGCAACCACACCTTCAACACGCTGAAAGGCCATATCGGTTTGCGTTAAGGGGCTAGCTAATACGCAGGAGGTATTAAATATATTCAGCCCTTTGTTTTCCATTGCGCCCATATTAAAAAAGTCTACGGCAACAATCATATACAAATCGAGATCGTATTCACGACCATAGACCTCTTCATCCCAACTCATGGCATTTTTTAGCGACTGCATTGCGTGATCACATTTATCCAGATCTTTGCTCTCGACAAATATTTGTAGTGCAATTTCACGACCACTTACGGTAGTAAAGCTACTATCTACACACTGCAAATCTCCAGCAACTAAGGCAAATAAATAAGCTGGTTTTTTAAATGGATCGACCCACTGCACCCAGTGACGACCATCGCCGAGCTTGCCGCTATCCATTAAATTACCATTGGACAGTAGTATCGGATAGTTCGCCGCATCGGCAATAATTTTGGTGCTAAATACCGACATTACATCGGGGCGATCCTGATAGTAACTAATTCGTCTAAACCCTTCGGCCTCGCACTGCGTGCAATACATGCCGTCAGATAAATACAAACCTTCAAGACTTAAATTCTTAGCCGGATCTATAACCGTGGTGATTTCCAATACAAACTGATCGGGTAAATTTTCAAGCCGTAAGCCGCCATCAAATAATTGATAAGCTGACGCTTCCAAAACGACGTTATCAATTTTAATCGATAACAGTTCTAACTTATCACCGTCCAGTGTTACTGTATTTTGCGATTGATCAACGGTGGGATTTTTTCGCAACGCCAGCGTTGAGTGCACCAAAGTTTTATCGGCCAATAAATCAAAAACCAAATCGGTGCTATCTATTAAATAAACCGGCGGCTGATAATCTTTTAAATAGGTAACATCAGAAAGACCGCTATTATTTGCGCTCGCAGCTAATGCACTAGTCCCATCGGCCATATTTAATTACTCCAAATCCAACTATTGATAAAAAAGGTTTTACTCACTCAGAATTTAACTGCTTGCGCTAGGCTGAAAAGCTAATTTGATAACCACCAAATTTGCGCATATTAATCACACCGCTATCGAGCATTAAATACTGACCTTTGATACCTAGTAATTTGCCCTCCACCAACGGTGTTTTATCGAAGTTCAGCGAGCTAATCTTAACGGGAAACTCAGCGACCGGAAAGTTAATCTGAACCGCTTCTGCCGCCTCACAAGCCTGTATCGCCTGCAAGCCAAAACGATCCTGCAAGACGCCAATCTCATCGGCAACCTCTGGCGTTAACTGCTGAACAACCGCCGCCAAATCCAAAAGCTCAGGATTGCCTTTTAACATAGCGCGCCAAT
>CAJQQO010000250.1 GCA_905480475.1 uncultured Pseudomonadales bacterium
GTTTTTACGGCGTTGCAAAATTGGCCATGAACGGTATAACTCAATGTCTGGCCAATGAAATGGGCTGGCGTAAAATTCGTATTAACGCGATTGCACCCGGCCCCACCAATACTCAAGCGCTAGAGCGTAATGCTGGTGACTACGCCAAAGAAATGATTAAGTCGATGCCAATAAAGCGCTTGGGCGAACCCGAAGATCTAGCCAATGCGGTACTGTTTTTATTATCAGACGAATCCAGCTGGATTACCGGTCATATTATGAATGTGGATGGCGGCCAATTTATGCGGCCCTAAACTGGCCTGTTCTAACATTGTGATTGAGCCTTAAAAAAGTAACACTTGGCATTTCTGATTAGCAGGCAGCATGACAATACGAGTAGCGGCATGAAAAAATACGACGGTCTAAACGAAGCCATGGTGCGCCAATTTGCACCGCAACCGGGTAAGCGCGCCCTACTACCGGCAATCAGTGATAAAGCCGCCGTTGCCCTAATGTGTCGTATGCTATTTAAGGAAGGTTGGAACGAACATATTGCCGGTCATATTACGCTACGCTTGGCTAACGGCAATATTCTTACCAACCCCTGGGAGCTGGCTTGGGACGAGCTAACAGCTAGTGATATTGTCACGCTCGACGCCGATGGAAAAATTCTCGATAGCGATTGGAACGTTACACCCGCGCTGGGATTGCATATTCAATTGCATGCAGCGCGACCCGATGCCCATGTGGTCATTCACAATCACGCACATTGGAGTGGCATCTGGGCCAATATGCATCGCGTGCCGCCGATATACGATCAAACTGCCGCCCATGTATCCGGTGACCTGCCTTTATACAATGAATACGAAGGTCGCTTTGATAATGACAATGCCACCCAAGCCGCAGTGAAAGCCTTAGGCGACGCTAAATGGGCATTGCTTGCCAATCATGGCACCTTGGTGGTGGGTAAAGATTTACGTCAGGCCCATCTGCGTGCAATCACTTTAGAGTGGCGCTGCAAACGCGCTTACGAAGTTGAATTGGGCGGTGGCGGTATACCCATGTCCAAAGAAGAAGCCGATAAAGTTTCCATCACCGATGCTAACGGTTTTCCTTTTCTGTGGGAAGCTATGGCTAGAAGAGAAATCAAAGCCGACCCTAGTGTATTAGATTAGCCTTAGTATTTTGATATCAAACTCCTTTCCTACTTAAGCAAATAACGTTTATATGGCAGCTATAAAAACTCACAATCCGCTGCATGATATCGCTATTGTCGCGACTTATAACACTCGACAAGCCAGACGGCTTGAGGGTGAAAATGATTTATCACTAATTACCGAAGTTATTCAAAGCCTAACCGCATCGGCCGGAATAAATACTAGCGATATTGATGGCGTTAATATCAATACCGCCGTTTGGAATCTTAAACCACGCGAAGCTATCTCCATGCTCGGCGGCCAAGCACGCTGGTGTGGTAATGAATTTATGGGGATTTCTGCCGTGCTTGAAGCCGCCGGCGCTATTGCTACGGGTCAGGCTGAGACTATTTTAATTGCCTGCGCACAAGCTGGCGAATATAAGCAAGCCAGCCCAGATGCAGAACAAAACGACACTACTGAATCAGCAGTAAGAGCCACGGCACCGTGGACACGTCCTGCGCATGAATTTGTTGAATGCTTTGGCTTATACACTGCGCCAGAATTTGCATTATGCGCACAAAGACATATGGCCCTATACGGCACTAAACCCGAAGCCTTGGCAGAAGTTGCCGCGACTATTCGCTCTAACGGTCACTACCACCCTAAAGCCGCTTTCTATAATAAAGGCTTGGTTACAGCAGACGATGTTCTAAACTCCCGAATGGTTGCTTCGCCATTTCATTTGCTCGATTGCTGTATTACCTCTGAGGGCGGCGCAGGATTAATTATCACCACCGCCGAGCGCGCCAAAGATATGGATGGCGAAGCCATTTATCTTTTAGGTGCTGGCACCGATAGACAAGCAATGTCTTATACTCGCGCACCAGTATGGGATCGTTATGGCGATGTCGGCAAAAGAGCGGCGACTCGCGCATTTAGTCAATCGGGATTACGACCTGAAGATATTGATGTCTGTGAATTTTACGATCCGTTTTCCTTTGAAATTATTCGACAATTTGAAACTTTTGGTTTTTGTGAGCTAGGTGAAGGCGGCGATTTTGTGATGGATGGTCGAATCAAAATTGATGGCCAATACCCTATTGTTAGCAACGGCGGACTTTTATCATTTGGTCACGCAGGCACTTTGCAAATGTTACAAAAAGTCATTGCCGGCTACGAACAACTCACCGATCAAAACCCTGCAGCAATTAATATAGCCGATGCAAAAACCGCGATAGCAAGCAACGGTGGATCCGGGGCATTATTTTGCGACGTATTATTGCTAGGCAAAGAGCAAGTCTAAGCGCTAAGCATTAAATAAAGAGATGGATAAAGAGATTAATAATGAGTAGCTGGGAAAACGACACAACACAAGCGGCGATAGCTTTACCGGAACCTAGCGCTACGGAGATTTCCGAGCCGCACTGGCAAGCGTGCAAAGAGCAAAAGCTTTTAGTTCAGCAATGCAGCAACTGCCAAAGCTATACTTTTCCGCCCGAAAAAAACTGCCCGCAGTGTTTTGAGAATACCTTGGCTTGGCAGCAAAGCAGTGGCAAAGGTAAGATTTATAGCTTTACTATTGTTTACCGACCGCAAACACCGGCTTTTAATACGCCGTATGTCGCCGCAATTATTGAGCTAGATGAAGGTTGGCATATGCTCAGCAATATTATTGACTGTGATATCGATAAATTAGCGATTAATCAAGCGGTCGCCGTGTGTTTTGAAAAACGTGGCAAAAGTGTTTTGCCAATGTTTCGGACGGTTTAAAGTAACCATCCAAAACCGCGCACTCACGACTAACTGATATTAAGCGGTCTAGCCTCACCACCATTGAGTATTTTAATTTGGTTCTTTAACCAAGATGATAACCAGAAATTGCCGGTCTGAGCCAGCAATGCAGTATGGACATCAATCGATAGCTTATTCGCTGCAGCGTTGTCGCCCTCCACCGATCGTACAATATCAAGCAAATGCAAAGCTTGTTCAAAATCACCACTGGCCAACTTCGCTTTAGCGCGAGCAATTAAGGCATCACTGCCCCCCGCCAACTCAATTAAATCTTTATGAATTTCTCGCTGTGGCACGCTGTAGAGCTCTGTGGTGGACTCATGATGAAACCAACCAGCATACGCTTCCCATATCGCGCGAATACTCCACGACACTTTACCGTAACCCTGCCCGACTTCTAACTCAGGCGGCAAGTTAATCGTTTGCATTAGAGTATGTACATCCTTGCCTTCGTTCATTCCTTTTACTACTTCATCGTGAATATAATAAATCGCATCACGTAAAACTGTTAACTCGGTTTCAATCAGTTCTTTACCTACTACTGGCTCATGATGGCCGTATAAAATCATCTCCGCACCCAACTCACGCACGGTTTCAACAGCGGCAGCACAGGTTAAGGCATCACGATATCGATCACCGCGAATCGTAACAAGGTTAGGGAAATGCCCAAACGGGCAGCCGAATAAATTACCGGTTAAACAAATCTTATGCTGCGGCAGCCAAACAATAAGCGAATCGTTAGTTTCCGCACCTTTGGCGGCAATCAATACGATATTCAAACCACCTAGTGTCATTTCATAACGTTCTTCAAAAACTATATCCGCCGTCGGTCTATCTTGCTGAGCGAAATCATCAAAGCCTTGCTCTTTATAATAAGCAAAACACTCAGCAAATTTATCTAAAAACGCAAATGAAGAACGGCTACCTCTAAACGGCTGTAAACGCCCATCATAGGTTTGATGCTCTTCGTTGCCCGCTTGGGCAATATATTGTAAACCCGGATAGTGATCGCGAAAATACTGAACGCCACCCACATGATCAACATGACCTTGAGTGGTAATCACATATTTAATTGGCTCACTGGAAAAATCGTCGTAATTCTTTTTATGCACACCGGCTTCGTATCCCATGCCGGTATTAATCAGAATATTACCTTCGCTGGTTTCCAATAAGTAGGTATTGGAATTTCCTTCCGACATCACAATAAAATCATTAATTCGCTCACCACCAAACGTTGCTGAAAAAGGTTCTACGGGTCTGGTTTTATATATTGGATCTCGCATAACTGCCTCTTAAAGTTTTAAATATAAGTATTAATCAGTTGCACTGATTTAAAATTAAGTCTTGAAAACTATTCCAGTGTTTAGTCCACTAGTGAATCGGCCATGGTTTTAGCCATCATTCTTAAGGCATCTCGCCGAGGCATTTGTGATAAGCCGGTAAACATTTGGGCATTTTCTTCACCTGCAATCATAACTGGGCCATTGGCAATATTATCCAGACCAATTTGCGCAACAGCTTCTGCGCTCATCATGCCCTGCAATTTACTTCTGTCGACGCCTTGTTTATCTAAGGCTTCAGTATCGGTAGATCCCGGTTCTAACACCAACACATCGATATTTTTATCTTCTAACTCACCCCAAAGTGATTCGGCAAAGTTTTGCACAAAGGCTTTTGAACCCGCATAAGCTGATGAATTGGGAAAACCCATAATCCCTTCAACCGAGCCGGTAAATAATAATGCGCCACTACCGCGACTTAATAGCCGGGGAATAATTTGATAGCTAAGCTGCATAGGTGCGATACAGTTTACCTGTAACATCTCATTAAGCTGCACAGCGTCATTTAGATGATGCGGCCCTTTTAAGCCAAAGCCCGCGTTATTCACTAACAAACCAATATCCAAGGCTTGTGCGGCATTGTCGATGGCGGCAATCGCTAAGGGGTCGGCTAAGTCTGCTTTTAGACATTGAATATTAACGCAATACTTTTCGCCTAGCTCAGTAGCGTTTTGCTCTAATCTATCCACTCGTCTTGCGACTAATAACAAATCAAAACCCGCCGCCGCTAATAACTTTGCATAAGCCTCACCAATACCCGAAGAGGCACCAGTGACTAAAGCAGCTGGCCCATACTTTTCTAATAGATCTACTTTACTCATAGGTATTTCCAAACAGCTTAAACTGCCCGTGATAAATAAATAGTTTTATTGCGTAAAGTTTTCCGGACCAATTTTTTCAGGCCGTTCAAAAAACTCAATAATTAATGGATCACCTTCGCGCTCTAGATAAGCCGCCGCCAAACCGGGACCAAAACGCTTAAACCAAATCGAGTGATAACCAAAGGCTTCGGCTTCAATGATTTTTGCTTCCAGTCCCTGTACGATAAAGCGCAAATGTTGCATTCCTTCTTTGCCCGCATCTAAAAACTCTTTATGCGGCGTCTTACCCGATACCCACTCGATAAGTTCGATTTCAATATCGCCGCTTTTACCAAACGCCAAACGTATCTCACTTTTTTCAGGCGTACCACGATAATCAAATTCCGTCTCACCAGGTTCCATAATATTAAAGGGGCCAAACATGGGTTCATAAGCCTTAATGGCCGTTTCCAAATCCTTAACCACAAATCCCACCTGATCCATTGGCGGTAGATTAAGTGCTGCTTGTAATTCACTGGACATAGTTATTCTCTCAATGGTTTTACCGCGCCCTACTCGTTGGTTTTACACGCCCGCAGGTCGCTTTTAGCCTTTATATTAATCCTTGGGCAAATCTGTTAGATACTTAATTGATCAAGACTCGGCAGCAAACTAACAGCTTAATACTATCTTGCACAGGACTTAACCACGATCTTTCGTAAGCTTGACGGAAATATAATACGACCGTATTATTAATACAACTGTATTATATTTAACAAGACTTAATAAAGCAGAAGCGAGTAATATTATCCTATCGATCAGATCTGTTAAATTATTGAGCAATCTTTTAAAAAAGACCCAAGGAAACCCCTATGTTCTCACGTGTCACTTATGATTTTTCGCAAGCAAATGTTTTGGTTACTGGCGGGTCTAACGGTATTGGCTTGGCTTGTGCGCAAGCTTATCGAGATGCTGGTGCCAAGGTTATTATTACTGGCCGTAAAGCCAGCGCCAGTGATTACGACACCGATATTGCCGGTATGGATTATCGCCAGCTAGATGTTGCCAATCGCGAGCAGATCAATGCATTAGCGGAATCACTATCTGCATTGGATATTTTGGTTAATAACGCTGGTGGTACTCAAGCAGACGAGTGGCAGCAAGACGGCTTTGAGAGCTCAATCATGGTCAATCTAAACAGCGTGTTTCATCTCAGCAGCGCCTGTAAGGATTTGTTGGCCGCTAGCGAGTTTGAAGGCGGTGCTAGTGTCATTGGCATAGCATCCATGACATCGTACTTTGGCTTGTCGATGGCGCCCGCCTACGGCCCAGCCAAAGCTGGCTTGGTACAACTGATGAAAACCTTTGCCATGAGCTGGGGTGAACTCGGCATTCGCGCCAACGCTGTTGCCGCCGGCTTAACGCGCTCAAACCTAACTTCTTATGTTATCGATCATATGGACGATATGATGAAAGAAACCTTTGCCCGCCAAGGAATCAAACGCGCAGGCGATCCAAGCGATATCGCAGCGGCTGTCTTATTCTTAAGTTCACCCGCAGCTAGCTGGGTGACCGGACAAACCTTGCCAGTTGATGGCGGTTATACGATTGGAATGTAACCCATGACTGCTAAATTGACGGTTAAATCAGACGCGGGAAAAAACGAAACAAAACAAGCTCCGCTCTCGCGGCATAAAGCTAACTCGGCACAAACCCGCGAGCGTTTATTGCTGGCCGCGCAGTCTCTGTATGCTGCGCGTGGAATTGATGCGGTTTCATTTAATGAGATTACCGTTGCAGCGGGTCAAAAAAACCGCAACGCTTTGCAATACCATTTTGGTAATAAAGAAACCTTGCTAACGGCTATTACCACAAAACACTCTTCGGTAATCTTTCAAATGCGACGGGAATATTTAGCACAAATACCAGACAAGTTAGCCAGCAAACAATGGACAGCCGCCAAGGCAACGGCAAAAACTCTCGTAATGCCGATTGCTGATTATGTGGCTACGCACAGTGATGGTGTTGAATATCTTAAAATCGTCTCTCATCTTGCCGCAATCGATATGACCAATAGCCAAAAAGAATCCGGTATAAACATCGCTACCGATAAAGATTTTGCCAAATTAATGAACAATGCACTAAGTCACTTAAAGCCAACTGAGTCAAAACGTCGCATATTTTTAGCGGTGGGTTTTGCCTTCCATAGTCTGGCCGATATTTACCGCGCATCGGCAGACCCGCAAGCAAAAAGTTTTATCCAAGAACATAAAAAAATGATTGAGCAGTTAGTTATCGCGATTGAAGCAATTTTTGCAGCTAAAAGCGCTAGTTAAAACGCCACAATTAGCAGCATACACAGCACATTATAAAAACTACATTAAAACCCTGCTGCAATACTCCGCTATAAAATCAATATGGCAAAAAAGCGCCATTAACTTTTTTAAAACCTCACAGTAAATAAAGCCCGCCTATTTCAATCAATTTTTTAGCTGGTTGATTTTACCAAGTATACTGTCCCAAAATACCATGGCTTTTTTATGCGAGCTAGCGTTAGCATATGCTTCAAGCTCATTACAGCTTTAGCTTTAACTTTAAATTTTTATGACTATACAGCTAGAAAAGCTCTAAGCATCGAGCCTATTTATTAAAGCAGTAATATAACTGCCGTTAACATCCACTGAAAACTTTGTTGTTAATGAACAGCTACGGAAGGTAACCCTATGAATGTCATTTCTATTCAATACTATGTAACACCCTACGGAGAACTGATTCTCGGTTCTTTTGAAAATAAACTTTGTTTATGCGATTGGAGGAATAGAAAATCGCGCCGATCTATCGATAGACGTATCACCAAAGGTTTAAATGCTGACTATGTTGAGCAAAAATGTGGTTTATTAGATCGTACTAAAAAGCAGTTGGACGAGTATTTTCGCGGTAAGCGAAAACACTTTGATTTACCCATGCATACCATCGGTACAGAATTTCAAAACAGCGTCTGGTCCGCACTTGCCAACGTCCCATTTGGTAGCAAGCTTAATTACTCACAGCTTGCCAGAAATGCCGGATCTGAAAATGCGATTCGAGCAGTGGCCAATGCGAATGGCGCGAACGCATTAAGCATTATTATTCCTTGCCATCGAATTATCGGCAGCGATGGAACGTTGACCGGCTATGCCGGAGGTATTAACGCCAAAAAAGCTTTGTTGGATTTAGAGCGAGAAGAATTAAGCGCATAGAAAAATAAGCAGTAATATTAGCTTTTACGATTAGCCTCAGCGTAAAAGCTAATCTTTTTTATCGAGATATAATACGGATTTTTACTATGAGCAAAACCACTATCTTGACTTCACTTACATTGTTAAGCCTTACTGTAACGCTATCACTTAGCTTATCTGTTTATGCAACGGAAACATCACATTTACCATTGCATACTGTATCAGAGATAAGCCATCAATTGACAGTCACCGATCTCTAAGTATTTTGTACTAGCAAGGCTAAAGCCAAAACACTTTACTGGCCTTGCTAGCACAATTAAACACTTCTATTTAAGTTTCTGCTTTCCCCCATCCACAATTAGACACTCCATAGCCGCCTCTGGCTAAAATAATCTAACGATACGCATAGTGTTATTTATCGGCAAATCATCTTATGATGCCAACAAGCACTCACTCCGCCACTATGAAATTACGTTAGGATTAAAGCGAAGATGATAAAAAAAATACTGATCGCTGCACTGATTTTCTTGCTGGCGATATTTGCCTTCAAGACTTATCAATATCTGACTGGTAGCGAGATCAATGAATCGCCAGCTATCGCTGATGCAAGTACCCTGCGCCATACACCAGCCGGCAGTGTAGAAGGCTTTATCGACCAACATAATGCCCATGCATGGCTGGGAATACCTTATGCACAGGCACCCGTTGGCGATTTACGCTGGCGTGCACCTCGCCCGCTTAAAGCTTGGACCAATACGCACGAGGCCTTGGCATATGCCGACGACTGTGCGCAAATCGGCGGGCCGTCTTTATATATTGATTCCTCACAATTTGATCAAGTCGTTGGCGCGGAAGATTGTTTGTATCTCAATATTTGGGCACCTGCATTTAATCCTAAGCTAATTCCAGAAGGCGACAAACGATTACCGGTAATGGTTTGGATTCATGGTGGCGGCAATACTGTAGGGTCTGCTTCCACTTACGTTGGCCATGCGCTGGCGGTTAAACAAAATGTTATCGTTGTGTCGATGAATTATCGCCTAGGCATACTCGGTTGGTTTCGACATCCGCATTTGCAGCCCGATGATGCCAGCGCAGAAGATCGCTCGGGGAATTACGCAACACTGGATTTAATCGAATCATTAAAATGGGTTCGCGAGAATATTAGCGCCTTTGGTGGCGATCCCGATAGAGTCACAATATTTGGCGAGTCTGCCGGAGGCCGCAATGTTTACTCCTTGCTGGCATCACCAATAGCTAAAGATTTATTTCACGGTGCCATTGTTCAAAGCGGCTCAACCCGAACCGATCCAATCAGCTGGGCAGAAAACCCGGTAGATCACAGCGAACGCGGCGCAGAATATAGCTCGCATTCAATATTGCAAAAGTTATTAGCGACTGACGCAAGAACATCAGGCACACCATCTACGCCTACGACAATTGATCAGCATAAGGTTGGCGACTATTTAAGAAACACCTCGGTGAACACCTTACTCGCCAGCATAGATGGTGCTAGTGCAGGTATGTATGCCGCGCCGCAGATTTTTCGCGATGGCTGGGTAATGCCCAAAAAACCTTTAATCGAAGTGTTTAATTCCGGCCAATACAATCAAGTGCCTATTATCACTGGCAGTAATCGCGATGAATTTAAGCTGATGTTTTTGCAAAGCGATCAATACACCCAATGGCTTGGGCCTATTCCACGCATTCGCGATCTACAAAAGTACAATGAAAAATCGGCCTATTTTTCTGACCATTGGAAAATTATGGCCGTGGATGAACCCGCTGCGGCATTTGCGCATCACCAAGCAGATGCTATTTTTGCCTATCGCTTTGATTGGGATGAAGAACCGAATAACTGGTTAGTACAACTCGATCAGCTGATGGGCGCATCCCACAGCTTTGAAATTAACTTTGTATTTGGGGATTTTGATCACGGCGTTCGCATACCCGGCATTTACACCGAGGAAAACCTAGCCGGCCGCTTACAACTCTCTGAAGCGATGATGAACTACTGGGGACATTTTGCCTATACAGGCAAACCGGGCACAGGTAGAAGCGGCGACTTTCCACTATGGAAGCCTTGGCAGCTACAGGGTGATAAATACTTAATCTTTGATACTGAAGCCGATGGTGGCATTCGCTTATCGAGGGAGCTAGTCACTATCTCGCAATTAAAGCAGCGTCTACTGAGCGACAAACAGGATTCACAAAAACATCGATGCTCGTTTTATGCCGAGCTATTTTTATTATCCTTTCAAGAAGCCAATCATTGGGATATTGACGAATACAATAACTTTGGTGACGGCGGTTGCGCGGACTACCCCGCTTGGGCATTTATGCGCTAGCTAACTATAAAGGTTTGGCAGTTTAGTTATGCAGCTTATCTAGTCGCAAAACTAAACGATTAATCTTCAATATCTAACAGCTGTATCCCTAAAATCGAAATTAAACAGTAAGCGGTAAAATAATAAAAACCCTGATGCAAAACTGCATCAATACTGTCGTTAGAATTGGTTGCTAGCAAAGCCATTAACACAGCGACGACAAAAACATCGGCCATTGACCACTTACCAATTAATGCGACAAACTGATAAACCTTTTGTCGCCATGCCCAGCGCCGAAATAATAAAACCACCAATAACAATAATGCTTTAATTAATGGCACCAAAATACTAAATAGCAGAATTAAAAACGCAACAAAATAATTTTGATGTTCAAATAAGGAGCGAATCGTTTGCACAATACTTTGCGTCTCTTCGTATAGCGCAATCTCACCGAGTAGCGGCAGCGTTGCGCCAACATAAATACTAAACATATCCATAGTCAGCCCCGGATAAAGACAAACTAGCGAAGCAAGAATTAAGGCTAAAGATAAGGCGTTGCGAATAGACATTTCTGCATCTCGTTTTGAGGCTTATTAGTATCAGCCACAAATTAAAACACAACTGGCGAAAAATACCTCCAGTGATTTACTCAGCAGTGTAGATTTTATTTATTGAGTTTGTTTGGTCGATAATCTGACCGAGGGATATAGCAGGCTGTGAAGGCTAAGCCTTCAGAGATGCTGCAAAGGAGATACAGATAGGCATGCAGCCGTTGTAGCTTTGATTTGGGTTGAGTCCTGTCCAAGCGTAATAGTGGCGGCGGTTTATCGATAGTCATTTGCCTATCGATCTAAAGCCGTACTGGCACTTAGAAAAAAATAAATGGCGTCCCCTAGGGGACTCGAACCCCTGTTCCCGCCGTGAAAGGGCGGTGTCCTAGGCCACTAGACGAAGGGGACGCAGCGTAGGAGGCGCGTATTTTACGCATACAAAGACAAAGTGCAACCACTCAGGCAATTTTTTTTTAAACACTGCCAATTGATGGCCAAATCGCGATAGAATGCGCGCCCGTTAATCAGCTCTCAGGCTAGGGCTTGGGGCAATTTCGCGACACTGATAAGACTTAAAAGTGCTTATTTAAGCCGTTCCACTTCGGCTTAAACCCGCGAAACAAAGCCATTTTTATGATCAGCGCTGATTTCAAACTCAACCTATACGATAAAAGTAAAACGCCAAGCAATCGGAAGACAATATGAAAAACTACAAAATTGGTATTTTTGCGGGTGACGGTATTGGCCCGGAAATTATGGACGAAGGGGTCAAAATTCTTAAGTTAATTGAGCAACGCAATGACGTTAACTTCGAATTAATACCCGCCGCTTTTGGTGCCAACGCTTATTTTAGCCATGGTGATGCCTTTCCAGAGGAAACCAAAGCCATTTGTGATGAAGTTGACGCCTTGATTAAGGGCCCTATTGGCTTAAACCATGAGGACTCCAAAAAAATCCCTATCGATATGCAGCCCGAGCGTGGTGCCCTGCTACCCATGCGCAGACGCTTAAACACTTACGCTAATTACCGTCCAGTGTCTTTACCCAAAGCGCTAGCGCACTTCTCACCGCTTAAACCCGAAGTGATTGGTGAAGGTATCGATTTAATTATGGTACGCGAGCTGGTTGGCGGCTTGTACTTCGGAAAAAAAGAAGTCGGGGTTAACGCCGCAGGCAAACGTTATGTTAACGAGTCGCTGGAATACGATGAAGACCAAATCAGAAACATTTTGATTAAGGCCTTTGAATTATCCGGCGGCCGAAAGAAAGTGCTGCACAATATCCATAAAAGCAATGTACTTAAATCCAGCGT
>CAJQQO010000251.1 GCA_905480475.1 uncultured Pseudomonadales bacterium
ATCGGTCCTTGGCCAAGCGCGGATATTGGTGAACAGCTTGCGTATACTGGCCTGCCAAAAATGAGCACTTTGACTCGGTATTTAGCCCAACATAGTGATTTATACGCTGCGCAAGGCGTTAGCTTTATCAGCCGCGATAAGGATAAAAATAATGATCAGCTTTGGTGTTTACGCGATGATAAATATAAAAGCTTAATTCACGCGCAAACTTTAATTATTACTGCGCCCGCTGAACAAAGTTGCCGACTTTTAGCCAGTGCCAGTGCACCGAAAGCGTTTTTAGTCGATGCACATGCGGCTATCGAAGCGTGTCAGCCTCAGTGGGTCACCGCTATTAGCCTACTGACTAAAGCTTTACCTAGTTCATTTGCTGCGATGATTGCAAATTTACCGGATGTTTTAAGCTTGGAGCACCCGGTGATTGGCTGTGTTATTCGTGATACCGCTAAGCCAAATCGTCAGGGTGAGCCAGAGTGCTGGGTGGTGCAGGCCAATTTAAGCTGGAGCTTGGCTAATCTTGAGCTAAAGCCCGAGCAGGTTTCCGCAGCGCTATTAGAGGCGTTTTATAGCGCTGTGGCGAAAGTAAATCAGAGCAAGGATGTTTATGTGCTCGGCAATGCCTCTAGCTTGGATCATGTCAATAAAGTGGTCAGCGTTTTGCCTGCCCATCGTTGGCGTTTGGGTCGGCATCGCCGGAGTGCACTGTCTGATACACCTACGCAGTTAATGCGCTGGGATGCCGGTCAGCAGCTAGGGCTTGCTGCGGATTGGTTAGCCGATGGTACGATGGCTGGTGCTATTGCCAGCGCGCGAGCCTTAAGTCGTGAGATTATTATTACTTTGCGCAAATAAATCACTAGCATGGATTATGGGGGCAGATGATTACCACTCAATGGTTTTATGATTCCAATCCACATAGGACAATTGCCCGTCAATAAGCTGTTGCTCCAATAAGCTCAATAATTGCTTGGCAACGAAGCTGCTGTTAAATAGTTTTTCTGTCGGTACATTTTTTTGAAACGGTTTGGATAGCTCGGTATCGGTGGTGCCGGGGTGAAAGGCGATAAGCTTGATATTTTTTGCTCGTCGGGAATATTCAATAGCGGCGTTTTTTAATAGCATATTTAGCGCGGACTTTGATGCGCGATAACTATACCAGCCACCTAGTTGATTATCGCTAATACTGCCTACTCGAGCACTTAAAACCGCAACGTAACAGCTTTGTTGATCCTGTGTGGCGGGGTTTTTCTTGCTAAGTATTGGTCTTAATGCTTTTAACCATAGTATCGGTAGTACCGCGTTGACATGAAACACCTCATGAAGTGATTCGCTATTTAAATCTTCTAGCCTTTTCTCTGGTTTAATCGTTGAATTATGCAAAATGCCATGGCAGATAAAAACTTGTTTAAATACGCGGGTTGAATATTCTATGCCGATTTGTGTCGCAATAGTTGTTATCGCCTCTTCTGAATAATCGCAGCAATGCCATTGCACTCTTGGGTCTGCTAGCTCTGCTAGCTCTGCTGGCTGAGCTTTGCGGCTAATAGCGACCAATAGGTCTATAGACGGATCTTTTAGAAGCTCAGCAATAATCGCGCTGGCAATACCACCGCTTGCGCCAATGACCAGTGCGGCGCTTAACGCTGGGTGATCACTTTTATCGTCATTGGAAGCGCTAGTGCTTTTTACAAGCGATTGATTCATTTTTTACCTATTGATAAGCTGACTTTCTTTTAAAAACTGCAAAGATAAGTATTTAAATAGCGATTAAATAGAAGCTACGCCAAAAATGGCTTAATGGATCAGTTAGCTTTTTTAAGCTATTGCTATCAAGCATTTGCCATATCCTCCTGGCTAGCTAATCCAAAGTCCTTGTTTGCACGTAAACAACTAGTAATTCTGAGTTTAAAGCACTTATATTTTATCCAACGGCCTAAATACCGAGAATCCAGTTATGCATAAAACACAAGGTTTTATTATCAAATCACTTTTACTTGGTTTGCTGTTCAGCGCTAATGCCAGCTACGCGGCTTGTGCCGATTACTTATCTAACAGTATGCGTCAGCTGCATTCCCAGCAGCAAATTGATATTTGTCAGCTGGTAAAAGACAAGCCCGTACTCGTGGTCAATACCGCTAGTCATTGTGGTTATACCCGGCAGTTTAAAGGCCTCGAAGCATTGCATCGGCAATATCAAGAGCAGGGTTTGGTTGTGATTGGTTTTTCCAGCAACGATTTTAATCAAGAAGCGAAAGATGAAAGCAAAGCGGCAGATATTTGTTACGTTAATTTTGGTGTCAGTTTTACCATGTTAGCACCAAGCCATGTAAAAGGTGAGGGGGCGAATGCAGTGTTTGCAATGCTGGCAGAAAAAACTCAAGCGCCGCAATGGAATTTTAATAAGTATTTGATTAATCGCGATGGTGAGGTGGTTGAGCATTTTGCTAGTCGTGTTGCACCAGATAATAAAAACCTGCGCAAGGCCATTGAGTCCTTACTTTAGTTAGCCGATAAATATCTTATCCGAATTTCAAAAAACATCGTAGTCATTTATTATGAAAACAATAACACTTGCAGAACTTAAACAGATTTACGCCATTGATAGTGTAGAGATTCATTCGCATGACTCATCCATTTATACCGTTCGTATGCATATCGATAAACAGTATTATCGCTTGCTTGAACAAAATAATAAGCCGTATCAACGTCGCTCAGTTGAGCATGTTAAAAAAGACTTAATCGACGCTAATGCTAATCGTCATATTGGTAGTTTGGCCTTGATTCATCAGAGTGCCTACGATGAGATGGTTGGCCAGCCGTCGCGAGAAGAGGCGAATCGTTTGGCTGTGCCATTGGCCAGATCTTAGGCTGCTATTGCTCGGCGGCCTTTCTGCCTGCCACTTCACACTGATAGCGGGCTCGCTCTGAGCGCCGCTATAGCAGGTATTTCTAGACTCATTTCAACAAAGCAGCAAATTATAATGAAACCCTTGCCGCAAGCGTTTATTATGTGCGGCTGATTTTGCCTGTCTGCAAGCATTAGTTTGTAAACATTGGTTTGCAAATGCTGATCTGCAAATATAACGACACTGGGCATTTAAATAGTTTTATAACTCTATCGAAAGAAAATAGCTTATGAACCAGCTTTCTACTGACAAACCGCGCGTTTTAACCGGCATTACCACTACCGGCACACCTCATTTGGGTAATTACGTGGGCGCTATTAAGCCCGCTATAGTCGCAAGCCAAAGCAGCGAGTTTGATTCCTTTCTATTTTTGGCTGACTACCACGCGATGATTAAAAGCCATGAGCCGGATAAAATTCATCAGTCCAGTATTGAAATTGCCGCAACATGGTTAGCCCTAGGTTTGGATCCGGATAATGTGACCTTTTATAGGCAATCCGATGTGCCCGAGATTATGGAGTTGTCGTGGGTTTTAACCTGCTGGACGGCCAAAGGTTTAATGAACCGCGCACACGCTTATAAAGCCGCAGTACAGGCCAATGAAGAGGCTAATGAAGATCCGGATTATGCGGTAACTATGGGCTTGTTTAGCTATCCGATTTTAATGGCGGCCGATATTTTAATGTTTAACGGTAAACATATCCCAGTTGGCCGTGATCAAATTCAGCATATTGAAATGGCGAAAGATATTGCCCAGCGGTTCAATCATCATTACGGCGAGCGCTTTGTGTTGCCCGAAGCCGTGGTAGATGACAATGTTGCTGTGTTGCAAGGTCTTGATGGTCGTAAAATGAGTAAGAGTTATAACAATACCATTCCCTTATTTGATACCGAGAAAAAATTAAAAAAGGCGATTAATAAAATTAAAACCAATTTGTTGGAGCCGGGCGAAGCAAAAGATCCTGACGATTCAACCGTATTTCAAATTTGGAAAGCGTTTGCGAGCGAGCAGCAAACAGCTGATATGCGGCAACAGTTTATTGATGGTATCGCATGGGGTGAGGCGAAAAAATGTTTGTTTGAATTATTGAATAAAGAACTTGCCGAGCCGCGTGAACGCTATCTTGAATATATGGCTAACCCAGTGGCGATGGAAAAAATCTTATTAGCTGGTGCAGAAAAAGCCAGAGCTGTCAGTATACCAATGCTCCAAGGAGTGAGGGAGTCAATTGGTATTCGTGCGATGACAGCTCCGACGTAAAGGTTTTAACTGCAGGTATCGCTATAAGCGATTACAACTGCTGTTCTTGGTCTGAAGATTTTTCGCCTTGGTGACGGCCTTTATGGCGACGTTTTTTGCGGTTTTCTTGGTGATCAATAAAGTTGGCAAGTTGCTCTTCATTTAACACGCTGGCCAGTGATTGCTGTAGTTCAGTATCTACGGCATCCATCGCTTCACGTATGCCAGAGTTCTTTTTAATGGCTTTTCGCTTTTTATGCTGCTCGTTCATGACCTCAATAAATGTTGATTTTTGACTGTCATCTAAATTCAGCTTGTCGGCCAGTCTATTCCAGTTAAGTTTTCTTTTGCGTTTGGATTTATCATTCGCTTGTCCTTGCTTGTCGTATTGACTGCCATCGGACAATTCGGAATCGCTTTGTTGATTGTTTAGCATCTGCCAGTCAGCAGAAGTATTGTGCTCAGCCATACTGGCTGACGGAATTGCTATCGCGGCAATAAGCGTAGCGCAAAAGAGTGCGCATTTGCCAGTAGCAAACTTAAGCGATGCTTTTTCTAGCAATGATTGGGGAGTGGTTTTTCCCGGTAAGGTTTGTTGCTTTGATAAAGAGAAAGTTTTCATAAGTGACTCCAGAGCTTGGCGGTGCAGAAATTAATTTGTTTGTGTTGACAGACAGAGTTTCGTTTACCAGAGTGCAAATAGTAGGGAGCGAATGTTCAAACAATATGCAAGCGGCTTGACTAACAGAATGTTAATAAAGCATCCGCATTATGTGACGGGAAAATTAAAGACTATGGCCTGATTGAGTTTGCTTTTATTCCGGCTATTTAGATTCAATTACCTATAGCAAGCTATCTATCCCAACAATTGGAATCAAGCTCCACTTTGTAACCAACACCATAAACCGATTGGATAATCGGGCTATCCGGGTCGGCTAACTGTAATTGTTTGCGAAGCTTTTTAATATGACTATCTACCGTTCGTTCGCTAACAATTCGATTGTCTTGATAGCTAGCATCAATTAATTGTGCACGAGAAAATATTTGCCCCGGCGCGCCCGCCATTTTGTCTAATAGACGAAATTCAACGGCAGTCAATTCAACGGGATTACCGCTTAAGCGGACCTGCATTTTTTTATCATCGATATTGAGTAGGGGAGTGATATTAGTGCCATCGTCTAAATCGGCTTGCGTGTTGACTGCGAGTTGTGTTGCTGTGTTTACACGGCGTAAATTGGCTTTGACCCTGGCAAGGACTTCGCGCGGGCTAAAAGGCTTGCAGATATAATCGTCAGCGCCAATATCCAAACCCAGTAATCTATCGATCTCATCTATTCGCGCAGTCACCATTAAAATAGGCACGTTGGAAAACTCGCGTATCTCTCTGCAAATAGTTATGCCATCTTTATTGGGCAGCATAATATCTAATAATATCAGCGACGGTGAATGCTCGCGCACCCACTCAACAACATTGGCACCATCATCAATATGATGGCTTTTAAATTGTTCTTTGCTCAGGTAATCGATCATAACCGAGGCGAGTTTTTGTTCATCTTCTACAACTAAGATCGTATAGTCTGAGGGATTGTTATCTTTCATAAAGACTACCTTTATTTTTCATTCGCTACGCAGGGCAATTGTATCGTCATTTTTAACCCGCCCAAGCTGGATGCGCTGGCGCTAATACTGCCTTGATGGTTTTCAATGATGGCTTTGCATACCGATAGTCCTAAGCCGCTACCACCCGCAGCTCTATTACGTGATGATTCAACACGATATAAGCGATCAAATAATTTGGTTAAGTGTTTTTGATCAACACCCGGTGAGGAGTCTTGCCATACTAATTCGATATAACGATGGTTATTTTTATCAATATTTTCGCGCAAAACGCAAGCAATAACGCCATTATTGTCGGTATAGCGAATGGAGTTTTGTAATAGGTTATCAATAACCTGAGTGATTTTACTTCGATCAACTAGCAATTGGCAGTCTGGAAAATCCTCAATGTCTAAAGGACTATTGCCATCGGCATTGGTATAACTCAGGGTAAAAGCCAAGGACTTTTCAGTTAGTGCTTGGGTATGTAGCTCGCGCTGTTGTTCAATAAGTTGATACAAATCGACTGGCTCGCGATATAAATACGCGCCACCACTTTCATTTATTACAATGGCGTGCAAATCATCGACCAATTGGCGTAGTTGAAGCGTTTCACTTTTTAGGGAGCTAATAACCGCAGGGCTTGCTTCACGTATGCCGTCCTGAATAGCTTCTATTTCAGCTTGTAGCACCGCTAGTGGCGTGCGTAACTCATGCGAGATATCAGCTATCCAATTGCGTTGGCGTTGATCAAATTCGCCCAGTTCTTGTGCCATACGATTAAACTGATTGGCGAGCTTGCCAATATCATCACTGCTATTGAGATCAACCCGTACCGAGTAGTCCCGTTTTGCCAATTGTTCAACGGCGGCAGACAATCGTTTAAGTGGCTGCATTAAAAATGCCGATGCGGGCCAAGCTAATAAAGTAAATACAATGGCCGAGAGCACAGCAATTATTCTAAACCAACGATTTTGTGATTCGATAAATTGTTTGTCGGCAACCGAGGTGTTATCTCTAATCGGTGCAATTGCAATATAGCCAATAAGCTCTTGCTCTAGACGAATAGGCAGTGTTGCCCAATCGGCTTTATACCGATCGTGGGTGAAATACGCTTGTTGGTTTGCATCAAGTAATGCAAAAGGGATACGCGGCGGTGGCCGCATTCGTGGTCCCGGTCCATTAGGCTTGCCCCGTCTGTCTCTATCCATCTCGTGCTTATTAGTGCCAGGTCGAAAATGTTCAGGGCGATGGTTTTCCGGCTTGCCTTGATTTGAATCGTTTGGATTAGCTTGATTAAACGAGAGCGTTTGCGCAGAGCTGCGATAAATATCGTGAAAGCCGCGAGGCGTACGGGTAAATTGCCGCCACTCTTCTTTGCTTGAAATAGATTGTTCAATCACATTAACCATTTGCGAAGCATCATCCTGACGTGCAGACGTTAGGTAAGCAAAAAAACCTTCAGTAAAACTGGTTCGCACGGCAAAATAAATTGCCAAACAAATCCCTAAGCTTATTAGGCAAATAATAGTGGCGAGCTTGCGTTGAAAAGACCATTGCATAGTTATAGGTAATTGTTCAAAAAAAGTGATGTAGAGTTTATAGCTTAATCAGTAAATGTGCAGGAAACTTGCAAGCGGCGGTAGATTGGCTTGCTTTAATAAAAACTGATGTTTTATAGCCTATTGATGATTCCCAACTTTCATATTCTTTGCACCATTGCTGATCAATTCAGGTGTAGCCTTTAATTGTGATTTGGATGGCTCGTTTGGAAATATTTTGCGAGCGAAGTCAAATTGCTATAAGTATGTTTTACAGTCGGTAATCATGCCTGAACAATAGCAATAATAAAGGCCGTCATGCGCCCCCGATAGCGGTCACTTAATACTAATAATAGTATATAAATTAAATAATTAAGAGGTGCCGTTATGAATAAAGGTATTCCCCGTAAAAGCTTGCCTATTAATACTTATCTGAGTCCTGCGATTAAGGCAGCGAAGCCTTTAAGCTCAATAACAGCCTTGCTAGCGGCACAGTTAAGTTCTGCGGTTCTAACACTTTTTCTCAGTTTGTCTGCCCATGCGCAGCCATTGCCAGCCGTGCCTGTTCCGGTCGAAAACCCTATTACCGAAGCCAAACGAGTTTTAGGCAAAATACTGTTTTGGGATGAGCAATTATCCAGTGATAACAGCATGGCTTGCGGCAGCTGTCATGCTCCAACTGCTGCGGGCGCTGATCTACGCGTGGCTGCGCACCCCGGCGCTGACAATATCTTTGGCAATATCGATGATGTTATTGGCTCGCCTGGTGTGGTGCGTAGAAATATCCAAGGTATTGCGATTGAAGATGCGGTGTTTGGTTTTGATGTGCAGGTAACGAATCGCGCAGCACCTAATTTCTTTGCCGGTATTTGGGCGCCACAACAATTTTGGGATGGCCGTGCGGAAGGGCAGTTACTCGATCCCATCGACGGTACGGTTGTGATTGTGGCTAACGGATCACTTGAGGCGCAAGCATTGGGGCCAATATTAAGTTCGGTTGAAATGGCAAGCGATGGACGTACTTGGGTGGATGTGACGACTAAACTTGAAACGGCAGTGCCGATGATTTATGCCGCTAGTATTCCCGGCGATATGTTAACGGCAATTGCAGCATCGCCAACTTATGGTGATTTATTCGCGACAGCTTTTGGTGACGCTGAGATAACGCCAGTAAGAATTGCCTTTGCAATTGCAACGTATGAACGAACATTGGTAGCGGATCAAACACCTTTTGATTTGGGCACCTTAACCGCTCAACAAGCGCAGGGTTTGGCCGTGGCATTTAATCCACCGCCACCGGGTGCGCCAGATAATTGTAGTGCTTGTCATATTGCACCCTTGTTTAGCGATAATACTTTTAGAAATATTGGTGTAAGACCGCCAGCGGAAGATACCGGTAGACAAATAGTTACTGGCCTTGCAGCAGACTTGGGACGCTTTAAAGTACCTTCCCTACGTAACACCGGTTTAAAAACCACTTTTATGCATAACGGCAGTTTAACTAACTTGGCTCAGGTGATTGCGTTTTACGCGCCCGGTGGTCAAAACTCCGCAGTGAATATTGATCCGGTAATGCCGATTGCTTTGCCGGCCCTAGTTATTCCAGGCGTTTTAGATTTTCTACAAAATGGTTTAACCGATCCACGTGTTGCAGCCGGTAGCTTTCCGTTCGATGCGCCAGTATTGGCAGCAACAGGTTTGGCGGATTTTGAATTGAGTCTATCGGCGGGAGAGAATGTGCCACTACCTGCTTGGGCTATTGGGGTGTTGAGCTTGT
>CAJQQO010000252.1 GCA_905480475.1 uncultured Pseudomonadales bacterium
AAATATAAAAAATGGCTAGCCGTTGTGCGATATCAATTTCGCCAGTGCTTAATCTGTTATTTTTACAAGTTTTCATTCTTTAAAAATACTAAATGTAAATTTTGAACGCGATTGGTGCTGGTGACAAACGCCGTGATTACCTAATCTAAAAATCTGAGCGAAATTTAAAAGTTCGTTTTCTGTTTTACATACTAATTAAATTACAAGACACAATGGAGCATCCATCATGAAAACAATTTCTAAAGCAATTGCAATTGCATCATTAGCAACTGTTGCAACCGCAGCAAATGCAGAAGTATCAGTAACAGGCGGTGTAATGTCAGACTACGTATTCCGTGGTGTAAGTCAAAGCACTGGTTCAGGTTACGCAGCTGTTGATTATGAGCAAAGCGGTTTTTACGCAGGTGTTTGGGGCGCTGATGTTGGCGATTCTCTTGAAGTGGACATCTACCTTGGTTACGGTATTGAGTTAGAAAGCGGCTTAACTTTAGGCGCTGGCTACACTCAGTATGAGTATACTGACAATGGCGACAATGTAGAAGGCGACTTTGAAGCTGGTGCATCACAAAGCGAATTTAATATTGCGTTGGGTATTGCAGGTTTCGGTTTAAACTACGTACTTGGTACCAATAATGATATCGGCTTTAATAATGTTCTTGAGAAAGACCAAGACTACGACGTAATTACTTTAACTTATGATGCTGAAACTTGGGGTGTTTTGGTAGGTATGGTTAATAAAGATGATATTGATACTGTAACTGTTGGTGAAGAAGAGTATAACTGGGCAGAAATTTATACTTCTGCTGATGTTGCTGGATTGACAGTAACAGCGACAGTTGGCGTTCAGTTTGGTGCGGAAATTGATCATGATGAAGGCGCTGCGTTAAACAACGGTCAGTTAGTTGATACTTCAAGCAACGACGGTTATATCACTTTCGATATCAGCAAATCATTTGATCTGTAAGCTTATCGAATAAGTTAGTCTTAGTTTAAAAAAAGGCCTGCATTAGCAGGCCTTTTTTTATAAGTTAGTTTTGTAAGCAGTTTAACCGCCTGATAGTTTTACGGTATAACCCACTTTTTCTAGCAGTGTTTTGATGCTGTCACGATGCTCGCCCTGAATTTCAATACTGCCAGCTTTTATCGCGCCGCCACTTGAGCAGCTTTGTTTGATTTTTTTAACCAAACTTTTAAGTTCACTACCTTCAAGCGCTATACCATCAATAATGGTGACTCCCGCGCCTTTACGTCCTTTGGTCTCGCGGCGAATTCTAATAACGCCATCGCTAGCTGCCACTAATTTTTTAGCCTTACAGCGACAGTTTGTAACGGGATTATTGCATTCAGGGCAAATCCTGCCTTGGTCTGTGCTATAAACACGTTTTGTATTCACGGGTTAACCTTTTGCTTAGTCATGGTGCTGCCATTGCGCTGCTAGTAAAAAACTAGTCACTATTTTATATTTGCGCTATGGATTCGCAAGGGATATTTTCTTGCGCTAAATCTATTAGATCTAAGCAGTTTAATTGATAACGGATTAATGATCGAATGAAAGCTGTTTTACTTGATGCTGATACGCTTGGTAATGATGTCGATCTGGCCGATTTAAGCGCTTGTTTTGATTCGCTAGAGCTGCATGCTAACACCCGTAGTGACGACACTATGCAGCGGCTATTAAATGTTGATGTAGTTTTGACTAATAAGGTGGTTATCAATAAAGACCATTTGGATGCGTCGCCGTCGATTAAGTTAATTGTGATTTTGGCCACCGGCAGTAATTGTATCGATATTCAAGCGGCTTCGAATTTAGGTGTTACGGTTTGTAATATTCGCGATTATTCTACGCCATCGGTTGTACAACACACTTTATTGTTAATACTAGCCTTGCTGGCAAAGCTGCCGCAACATAGTCGTGCAATTGCCTCGGGCGAGTGGCAACGCAGTGATACTTTCTGCTTGTTATCGCCTAGTATGACCGAGCTGGCTGGCAAGAGGGTATTGATTGTCGGTTATGGCGCGCTGGGTCAAGCTGTTGCACATGTGCTTAGGGCGATGGGAGCTAAGGTTAAAGTGGCTATTCGGCCCGGCAGTAATGAACGGTTTACTGGTGAGCAAGAGGCTTTTGAGCGAGACGGTCGGGTGCCTTTGGATAAAGCCCTAGCCGACGCCGATATAGTGAGTCTGCATTGCCAGTTAAGTGAGCAAACGGAATCCTTGTTTGACGCACAAAGGTTGGCGTTAATGAAACCAAGCGCTTTGCTTATTAACACCGCGCGAGGGGGTATTGTTGATGAGCAAGCATTAGCAAATGCCTTGCTTAAGGGGAGGCTCGGCGGTGCAGGGGTTGATGTGCTTGAAACAGAGCCGCCACGTGGCAGTAATCCATTACTCGATTTAATCGCTGACAATAAGGCTGTTTTACAGCGTGAGAAAAAAACCGCGCAAGTAAGGAAGCAGCTGCCAGCCGAAGATATTAATCTTATTATTACTGCACATTGTGCGTGGGCTACTAAAGAAACGCGCTGCAGATTAATTGCTGCAGCGGTAAAAGTAGTGCTGGCATTTAAAGCGGGACAGCCGATTAATCAATTGAATTAATCGCGAGCTGTTTTCCAATGCCTTGCATAGATACAAGGCATATATGTTTCTGACTAGAACTATAAAAAAATAAACCTGATGTTATACAACATACACGTCGTTGGCTTCAGGACCTTTCTCACCTTGAACCACTTCATATTCAACTTCCATGCCAGGCCCTAAGCGTTTGCTGTCTTTTTGCATGGAGCGAAAATGAACAAATATTTCTTCGCCGTTATCGCGGGTGATAAAACCAAATCCTTTACTGCCGCTAAACCATTTAACCGTGCCGACTTCTCGGCCTTTACCGGCTGATGATTTTTTGGCGCGCTTGGGAGCGCTTGACGATGTCGGTGATGAAGCATTGCTGGCGGAAGAGCCGGCGCTAGAAAAATTAGCACCCGCTAAAATCACGCAGATCATTGCGGTTAATACAAAAGCGGCTGCGGCATGTAGGTTAAATTCAAAGGCGATGTTACCGGTGGCGCTCCAGCCGCTGTAAACGGCGGAAATAGGCGTGGCAACAACGAGGCAAATAAGTAGGCGGTATAGTAAAGGCATTAGAAAATCTCTCAGTATCAATAAAGTAAAAACGGCTTAAATTAGTCGTCGTTTTTACTGGCTAGTAGGTTTTGGCGGTTTTATATCAGAAGTGACGCAATATGCACAAAATTGTCTTTTTATAATTGTGATACTAGCATTTTACACCATTAAATTTATTTTTGGGCGTTTGATCGGTCTTTATATCGTGTTTATCAGTCCATTCATCTTCTGTTCAGTAAGTGAAAGCTATATTGGCGCCACATTGAGGTATTTCCTCAGGTTTTATAGGGCTATAGCCGTTGTTTAAGCGTTATATGGCCTGAGCCGCAAGTCCAAGCAGTAAAGGGCGGTACAGATTGCCTTGGTAGCCATGAGCATTTGCTCGGGTGTTTTAAATCTAGCAACGAGGACAGAGCAATGAATAAGCTAAAGATTGGTCAAAAAGTAGTATTAAGTGGCATGTTGTTAGGGCTTGCCGGTTTTTCCACCATGTCGTCTGCTAGCGGTTACGATCGCGATCGCAGTTGGAATAAAAACAGTTTCTTTGATTACGCCCGCGTGACCCAAGCCGAGCCTATTTATCAAACGATTGAGCATCAAGTGCCGCGCGAAGAGTGCTGGAACGAAAAAGTTCGCTACACTCCTGAGCGCCATAACTCTCACCGTCGCCATAAGAGCTCTACACCACTGATCATTGGCGCTTTAATTGGTGGCGCGCTAGGTAATGAATTGGGTCATCATAAACGTAACAAGCAAGTAGGGGCCGCTGTAGGCGCTATATTGGGTGGGTCTATCGGCGCTGATGTACAGCGTCAAAACCGCCGGGATCGTCATGACGACAACTATGACGGTTATGATGTTGCCTACCGTGATGAGCAACGCTGTAAAACCTATTATGAAATCGAAACCGAACAGCGTTTAAGCGGTTATGAAGTTAGCTATCGTTATAATGGTCACGACTATCAAACCATTACCGATCAGCATCCGGGTAAAAAGCTGCGTATTAAGGTGGGTATCCGACCCGCAGAGTAAAATGGCAGGCTTAAGGCATTTTAGTATTAGCTATGCTACTTTTACCAGCAGCTGATTAATAGACAGAGGTGAATCGAAGTATGATTTTTTCTACACGCATAATAACCAAGCGTATAACAACAGAGCGAAAGCTATTGACGATGGCGTTACTGCCATTGTCAGTAGTGTTGTTATTGTTTGGTCAATTCTCTTATGCGGGACAAATTAAAACTTTGCATAGCCAGCAAGTACAGCAGGATTTTGCCAAGGGTCAGCGTAGTGAAATAATCGTACGGGCGAATCAAGCCGTAGCTGATTATCGTCAAGATAGTTTTGTCAAAATAAAAACTTATCGCTTAGCGCAGAACGGCAATCAAATAACCATGAGGGAAGCGATTGTCCGCGCCAAGCGGCAGTTTCCCGGTAAAGTCTTATCGGCTAAGCGCGGTATCAATCGACAAGGTAAAGTGGTTTATCGTATCAAAATTATCTCTAACGCCAATGAAATTCGTACTATACGAATTGCGGCCAATGGCTAGGAACTATTAATTTTGAAACCTTTTATTATTTCAAATTTAACGTCAGCGCTAAAGGTTAACATCGTATGAGAGTGTTAGTCATAGAAGATGATAAAAGCTTGGGTGCTTCATTAAAGCAATTAATGGAAAGCCAAGGTTATGCCTGCGATTTGGCGGTTAATGGTGAGGATGGCTTATTCTGCGCTTTAGAATACGCGATTGATGTCGCCATTATTGATATTGGATTGCCAATCAAAAATGGCATAGAGGTTATCTCCGAGTTGCGTGCGGCGGGTAAAACCTTTCCGGTTATGCTTTTAACGGCGAGAGATAGTTGGCAAGATAAAGTAGGCGGACTTGAATCGGGCGCTGATGATTATTTAACTAAACCTTTTCATGCAGAAGAATTAGTCGCTAGGGTAAATGCTTTATTGCGTCGTAGTGTTGGTCGTGCCACAACCCAATTGCGATTTGCTTCGGTGTGTTTGGATACGGCCAGCAAAATATTCAGCATTGATCAACGGGAGCTAAGCTTAACGTCTTATGAATATCGGGTGCTTGAATGCCTTATGTATAACGCGGGTCAGGTGTTATCTAAAACCTACTTGGCCGAGCATGTTTACGATGAAGATATTGAAAATGACTCCAATGTGATTGAGGTTTTTGTTGGCCGCTTGCGTAAAAAAATTAAGCCGCTATACGATCAAGAGCTAATAGCAACCGTTAGAGGGCAGGGTTATCGTTTTATTGCTCCACGTACTGATGGGGAAAGTGAGGGCGATAGTAAAAAATAGAGTGAAAAAAAGAGTCAA
>CAJQQO010000253.1 GCA_905480475.1 uncultured Pseudomonadales bacterium
GACGACCAGAAGCTGCTAAATAAAATGCCAGCTTTAATGTATGCGGAATATCTTCAGTGCGTTTAACCAAAAAACTATGTTTTACGACTGGTCGTGAAATACCAATCATATCGGTTTCCTGAAAAGCATCCTCGCCAATCAAATGACTTTGCACCTGACCGGAAATAACCACCATCGGAATTGAATCCATATAGGCCGTTGCAATACCGGTAATCGCATTGGTTGCACCTGGGCCGGAGGTGACTAACACCACGCCGGTGTTACCGGTTGCTCGCGCGTAACCATCGGCAGCATGCGTTGCTGCTTGCTCGTGACGAACTAACACATGAGGTACGCTGCAGTTTTTATGCAAAGCATCATAGATATGCAAGACGGCGCCACCGGGATAGCCAAAAATAAACTCGACGCCTTCTTCTTCAAGCACTCGCGCAATCATATCGCCACCGGATAGCAACTCTGCGTCGCCATTGACTTCTGTCAACACTGAACCGCTTTCGTCATTAGTCATATCGGGGCCTTTTTCTATGGGCTTATCGTCGGCTTCTTGGTTCTGATCTTTTAACATGCTTGTTGCTCTTGGCGTTTATGGGTATTCATTAATTTATCGGTGTTGATCAATGGCTATCTTCGATAGCCATTGATGGGTTTTATCGAAGTATGCTGGCTAAGACTTATCTTATAAAAAGACTCATTGCCTCTGCAAACCAATAAGTTTGCAAAGCATATATCATTTCTATCAACAAGCCATTGATTTGCTTAAGAAAGATGACAAAGTGCAATAAAACGCGGCAATTATTGGAGCGGTTTTCAACATGCGCTTAGCGACTCATTACTCTGTCCAGCTATGGATATTTTTATCGGATAACGAAAGTGCGGTATAGCGAATATGTTAGCGACGGGTTTTTAGCCAAAACAGGTCGACAATTGTTGAATCTCAGGCCTCTTCTGTCAAGCGTCTATGGACTTTATGCCCTGAATTCCGGTGTTTTCCCGCATATTCAGCCCATGAATACAGCAATTAATTCGCTAATCTACTATGCTTTTCCCTCTACTAGACGAACTAGTGATTATCAATCCCAACAATCCATACATTTGTTGCGTATGAGGAGCCTGTCCAGATGCGACACCTAAGCCCTATTATCACCGCTATCGGCAAACTAGCAGCATTGATCGTCTTGCTTGCTGTGGCTACAACCAGCAGCGCTGAGGTCTTTTATAAATGGAAAGAAGCTGGCCAATGGGTCTACGGCGAGCATCCACCTAACGGTGTTGAGGCAGTGGCGGTAAAAACCAATAGTAATCGCAGCAAAAGCCAAAATAGCGACGGCCAAGAAGGTGATGAGGCTACTGACGAAGAAGGTGAAGCACTAAGCGCTGAAGAAATAGCGCTAAAAGAAAAGCATGCAAGCTACTGCAAACATGCCAAAGAAAATATTGATGCCTTATCTAGCGATGATGTTATTCGACAGCGCGATGCCGAAGGCAACGTGACCATATTAAGCGATGAAGATCGAGCTACCGAAATTGAAAAAGCCAAACTCGCAGTTGATAAATATTGTTAGGCAACAATATTATTGAAACACGCGCCCTGAATAAAAACCTTTAAGGGCGCACAGTATCAATCAAAACATCTCACGGGTTTATTTCTGCATTTCAAGCAAATCACACTTAATGCAAAACCTGCTTTACAAAGCTCAGCTTACCTTGATTTATCCCTGTATCATCCGCCACTAACTTTGCGACGATAGTATCGCCAGCTAAAAAGTCACCTGCCAATAAATGCTGTGCTAAAGGATTTTCTATTAATTGCTGAATCACTCGCTTTAATGGCCGAGCGCCGTAAACCGGATCAAAACCCGCCTCCACCAGCATTGCTAAAGCTTGATCTTCAATTTGCAAGGCCAACTCTCGCTCTGCCAATCGTGCGCGCAGTAAATCCAGCTGAATATTTGCAATAGAACCAATATGCTCGCGACCCAACGGATGAAAAACTACGGTTTCATCAATACGGTTAATAAACTCTGGCCTAAAATGCGCGGAGACCACTTCCATAACGGCAGACTTCATTGCCTGATAACGATTTTCAGTTAGCGTTGAATCCAATATCGGCGCAGTATCGCCCCCCACACTTTGAGCACTGCCAAAATCAACATTATCAAAGGATTTATCACCGGCAAGATCCTGAATCACATCGGAACCAAGGTTAGATGTCATAACGATAACAGTATTTTTAAAATCTACTGTTCGCCCTTGGCTATCGGTAAGCCGTCCATCTTCTAAGACCTGCAATAAAATATTAAATACATCGGGATGGGCTTTTTCGATTTCATCTAACAGCAATAGTGAGTACGGCTTACGACGAATCGCTTCGGTTAAATAACCGCCCTCATCGTAACCGACATAACCCGGTGGTGCGCCGATTAGTCTAGCGACAGAATGCTTCTCCATAAACTCAGACATATCCAGCCTAACCAACGCCGATTCACTATCGAATAAAAAGCTGGCTAAAGCTTTACACAGCTCGGTTTTACCCACGCCGGTTGGCCCTAAAAACAAAAACGAACCATTCGGTCGATTAGGATCTGACAAGCCAGCTCTGGAGCGACGCACGGCATTGGATACCGAGATGACGGCTTCATCCTGACCGACAACACGCTCGTGTAGCTCCTGTTCCATACGCAATAGCTTTTCTCTTTCACCCTCAATCATTTTAGCAACAGGAATACCGGTCCAGCGCGATACCACTTCAGCAACTTCTTCTTCAGTAACGCGATTACGCAATAACTTCATTGTCGATTTATCAGCGGCGACAACATTCGCTAATTGTTTTTCCAACTCGGGAATTTTGCCGTACTGCAGCTCTGACATTTTACTTAAGTCGCCACTTCTACTGGCGGCCTCAAGTGCAATTCTGGCTTGTTCCAATTCAACTTTGATTTGCTGATCACCTTGCACGGTGGCTTTTTCTGCCTTCCAAACTTCCTCGAGATCGGCAAATTCTTTTGCTACTTCTTTAATATCGTCATCAAGTATTTGCAGCTGCTTTTTAGCCGCTTCGTCTTTATCTTTTTTAACCGCTTCACGCTGGATTTTAAGCTGAATTAAACGACGCTCAAGTTTATCCATCACCTCGGGCTTGGAGTCAATTTCCATTCGAATTCGACTAGCAGCCTCATCAATAAGGTCGATCGCTTTATCCGGCAATTGGCGATCAGTAATATAGCGCTGGGACAATTTTGCCGCAGCAATAATCGCAGAGTCGGTAATATCGACGCCATGATGCACCTCATAACGTTCTTTTAAGCCACGCAGTATTGCGATGGTGTCTTCTTCAGAAGGCTCACCGACTAACACTTTTTGAAAGCGGCGCTCGAGCGCAGCATCTTTTTCAACAAACTGTCGATACTCATTTAAAGTGGTTGCGCCAACACAGTGCAACTCACCACGCGCCAGCGCAGGCTTTAACATATTACCGGCATCCATCGCGCCTTCAGCTTTACCCGCACCAACCATGGTATGCAGTTCGTCGACAAATAAAATCACCTGCCCTTCATGCTGTGACAGTTCTTTTAATACGGATTTCAATCGTTCTTCAAAGTCACCACGAAACTTTGCACCGGCCAGTAAAGCACCTAAATCCAAACTCAATAAGCGTTTATTTTTAATGCCTTCAGGCACTTCACCATTCACTATTCGCTGCGCTAAGCCTTCAACAATAGCGGTTTTACCCACGCCCGGCTCACCAATTAACACCGGATTATTTTTAGTCCGACGTTGCAATACTTGAATAGTGCGACGAATTTCATCATCGCGACCAATCACCGGATCAAGCTTACCTTGCTCGGCTTGCTCAGTAAGATCGATAGTATACTTATCCAAAGCTTGCCGATTACTCTCGGCATCCGCTGAGTCCACGCTTTCACCTCCTCGTACTCTCTGTATTGATTGCTCAACTTTTGTCGCATCAAAACCGGCCTTGACAAAATACTCGCGCAAATCAGAACCACTTTGTAGCGATGCCGATAAAACCGCTTCGCTAGAAATAAATTGATCACCGTTATCTTGCGCATATTTATCGGCAAGATTAAGTAACCTTGCTAACGCTGGCGACATCGCAACTTCACCAGTCGCCGCTGTTAACACGGCTAATTGATTAATTGCTTTGTCTAATTCAGCAACTAAGGCATTCACATTACCACCCGACTGCTTTAGTACAGGCGTTATCGATCCGGCGTCATTATTTAACATCGCCAACATCAGGTGAACAGATTCAATGGAAGAATGATTCTTACCCACCGCCATAGATTGGGCGTCGGAAAGTGCACTTTGCAAAGTGCTGGTTAAACGATCAAAACGCATAGTATTTTTCTCTCCGCTATCAATGATCCACTAGTCACTACCGACAATATCGAACAATCAAAACAGATAGATACCGTCGCCAAGCAACACTAGTTTATGCTGAAAAAAGTATTTACTTATTACAAAGATATGGGCAAAAGTCTGGAATTCAAGTGCTTAAATAGCTGATGCTTGACCAAGGTCAAGTGTTAGGTAAGTTTGTCATCGTGGAGCGAATGCACTCCACCTGAAAACTGAAGCCTAGTTTAGTTAGCTGAATCTAACTGACAGAGGCTGTGAAATATCCTTGCACCACCCCTGGTGAAACAAGGGCTAACAATTAATTATTAGTTTTTACGGCTATCAAAATATGGCGCTCTTGGCGCATCAAGTAAGCCCAGAGAAACACGGTTCATCAAAGAGCGGTCATCACGATCAAAATCTTCGGCATAGCGATATTCACCGTTTTCATTTAGTGAAGCGTGATCAGCAAAGTTGGTTTTAAGTACTTTAAGATTATCTTCAGCCAATTCATCTAAGCCAATTTCGTAATAACAATAAACCAATAACGCAAAAGCATCGGCAACTGCTTCAGTATTTTGAAAACGCTCTATAACATCTTTGGCGCGATTGATCGCCGCTGTATAGGCGCGACGTTGCACATAGTAATTGGCAACCAAGATCTCATGACGCGAAAGCACATGCTTGGTATGGATCATACGTACTCTAGCGTCAGCCGCATAAGAGCTATCGGGGTAACGACGCAAGAACTCCTGAAATTCACGGAAAGATCGACGCGCCGACTCTACGTCGCGGGCGGCATAATCCGTTTGATAAAAGCGCGAAAGCAAACCGGGCTTAAGACTGTAATTTGCCAAGCCCTTCATATACCAAGCGTAATCGGCATCGGGATGATCCGGATGCAAACGCAAAAACCGATCAGCAGCCGCGATGGCGGCTTCCTCATCATTATTGCGGTAATAGGCGTAAACAATCTCTAATTGCGATTGATCGGCATAGACGCCAAAGGGAAAACGCGATTCGAGCAACTGCAGATTTTTTACTGCAAGATCAAAGCTCTCGTCATCCAATAATTCCTGAACCCGATTATAAAGCTGCTGTTCCGACAACAATCGCGCCTTTTCACGCTCTTCATCTTTATCTTTACCACCGCCAAAAACGGAGCAGCCAGCCAATATAAATACCAAGACTAAGGCCATGCTATACGTGGTAATTTTATTCATGTAGATCTGTTCCTCGAGCTGCTGCTATTAAACCTGTTATATAAACTGCATTAATCGCGGAAGTTAATTCACGATTGTCAGTTCACGATAGTTAATACACGACGCTTACATCATGATTGAAAAGGCTAACTAGCCTTATGCATACGTCCTAGAGTGAACCCTCTACCGCGCACCATTTTTCCTTCAATCTGCCCTTAACTGATCCGTCGTTATAACATTAGGGGCGACTGCGGTACAATTGTCGGCGCGAAAAACCGATTATCACATAAGTCTACCGATCGCGCGCGTACACTTAACTGAAAACACCGTTCTATGAGCAATACGACACCAAATTCGAGTGATACTAGCTCAGATAACTCCGGCGATACCACGGGTGATCATGCTGACGAGATAGCTGAAAACCAAGCCGACCAGCGGGAAACGCTGGTTGAACGCTACGCCGAAGTGCCAGAAGAGCTTGCCGGTCAGCGATATGACCAAATTGCAGCAAAACTGTTCCCGGAGTTTTCACGCGGTAAGCTGCAAAGTTGGATCCAATCCGGCGAGCTAACGGCTAATGAGCAGCAATGCAAGCCGCGACAAAAACTGTTTACCGGTACTCAACTAAAACTCAAGGCCGCATTTACGCAGGTTTCCGAGTGGGTGGCGGAACACAAAGCTATCAATATCGTGTTTGAAGACGATCATATATTGGTCATTAACAAAGCGGCCAACTGTGTAGTGCATCCAGCACCGGGATTGGAATCCGGCACCTTGGTCAACAGCGTCTTAGCCCACTGCCCCGACAACTCTGGCCTGCCCAGAGGTGGTATTGTCCATCGTCTCGACAAAGATACCACCGGCTTGATGGTAGTCGCCAAGAGCTTGCAGGCGCACACCAGTCTGGTTAGGCAGTTACAGGAGCGAACGGTCAAACGAATTTACCGCGCTATCGCTCGCGGCACCTTTATCTCTGGCGGCACGGTCGATGAGCCCATTGGCCGCCACCCTACAGCCAGAACCAAAATGGCGGTGGCAAAGTCTACCAACAATGGCGCAAAACACGCTATCACCCATTATCGGATAGCCAAACGTTTTGCCCAGCACACCGAGCTAACCGTTAAACTTGAAACCGGCAGAACTCACCAGATTCGTGTCCATATGGCGCATTTGCGCCGCCCTTTGGTTGGCGACAAAACATACAGCCCTCGCTATAAACAAGTGGCTGGTATTAGCGAAGACTTAAGCAAACAGTTGATGGCTTTTCCCCGCCAAGCTTTGCATGCGTTTCAATTATCATTTGAACACCCGCTAAGCCAAGAGCTATGCAGCTTTGAATGCGAGTTACCGCAGGACTATGAAAACTTGCTTAACGCGCTGCGCAGTGAAGGTCAAACAGCAGCAAAATGACCGCAGAACAAGATGCCAAGCTTGATATCATCAAACCCCTATGGAATTTACCCGCGCATGTTATCGCTGGCGTGACGACTCGTGGCCGCGACGACAGCATCGGCCACAGCGAAGCACCGTTTGATCGATTTAATTTAGCGCAACATGTCGGCGATCAGCCAAGTCAGGTGGAACACAATAGGCAACTGCTCGCTAATGCCGAACTAAGCGTATGGGGTGACTTACCAGTCGCCTTAGATATCAATAAAAATCACCCGCAATGGCAATGGTTAAACCAAACTCACAGTACCGATATAGCGATACTTGAATCGGTCTGTTCGGCTCCCCTATCGGCCGACGCAGCTATAAGCAGTCAAAAAAATACTGTCTGCACAGTGCTTACTGCTGACTGCCTGCCTATTTTATTATGTGACGCTGACGGTACGCGAGTTGCTGCTGTTCATGCCGGTTGGCGCGGTTTGGCAAACGGTATTGTTGCTAAATCTATCGCAGCCTTTTGCCAGCCAAACAACCAGCAAACGATTAGCAGTAATAAAATTTATGCATGGCTAGGCCCTGCAATTGGCCCCAATCATTTTGAAGTAGGCGACGATGTAAGACGCGCATTTGTCAATGGCGACACTCAGCCCAAAACGCAAGCCGAACAATATGCAGCGGCATTTAGAGACAAGGGTCAGGAAAAATTTCTCGCTGATATTTATCAGCTAGCGACGATTGCGTTAAGCGCGGCTGGTGTACACCATATTTATGGCGGTGGATTCTGCACCGTTAGCGAAGAGCAGCGCTTTTTCTCCTATCGCCGCGACGGTATATGCGGACGAATAGCAAGTTTTATTTATCTCACTGAACAATAAGCTTAACTAAGTGAAATCTGGCTAGCCAATAATTAACTTTCTTGCACATAATCAATCTTTGCCAACTCAAAAACGATTAATATAAGCCGCGCAGAAAATGGCTTTTCAATGCGCCATTTAACTTAAGCACTGACAACATACGAATCACTATAGGAAACCCGCATGAGCTGGCAATGTACGATGATCAATACGGTTATGCGTTTAAGCAAATGGTATTTAAGTGGCAAGGATTTTCATCAAGCCAAAGCCGCGATGATTCGCATGGCCGATACACCCGCAGCAAAAGCCGACATGCCCGCTGGAGCCATCGTTGAAAAAACCTCTATCGCTGGCGTCAGTTGCGAATGGGTCTACGATAAAAGTGCGGAAATATCAGATGGCGTTATCATGTATTTTCATGGTGGCGGTTTTTTTGCCGGCTCACCTGCAACGCATAGAGATGCCGCACATAGGTTCTCTGCCGCTACCAATATGAAAACCTTGGTCGTGGATTACGATCTTACCCCCGAGCAGGTATTTCCCGTAGCATTGAATCAAAGTGTTGCAATTTATCAATGGCTGCTCGCAAACGGTTTTAAATCGCAAGATATTGCTTTTGGCGGCGACTCGGCAGGCGGCAATATGACGCTAGCTGTGATGAAATGCTTGCAAGCGCAAAACTTACCGCTGCCCTTTGCCGGATTTTGTGTATCACCTTGGGCAGACCTTACGCACAGCGGCCAGTCATGGCAGAATAATCGTCGTCGCGATGTGATGATCCCACCCTCATTATTAGAAAACGCCGCTATTGTCTACGCCAATGGCAAAGCGCTAGATGATCCATTGATCTCACCAGTATTTGCCGATTTTAAGGGTTTCCCACCACTTTACGTCATTGCAGGCGGTACCGAGATATTGCTTGATGATGCTAATCGAATCGAACAGCGAGCGCTTAAGTGCGGAGTTAGTGTAGAGAAAAAAATATGGCCAACAGTGCCACATGCATTTACCTCCATGGCCAGCTTTTTACCCGAAGCGCGTGAAGCAATAATGGATATCGCCAATTTTTTACACCGATCCAAATCGCAGCAAGACAGTTCGCTAGAAAATACATCACAATAAGCTGCAAGGTCATCGGCCTAAGCCATTTAATTAAAGATGATATTTAATTAGACATGCCTAGCCACTATTATTAAAATTATTAGCCAACATATCGATCCATGGCAGAACAAACAGCTATTGAAATTTAGGGTTTAAGGCAAAATGAATAAAGACGACATTATTGATGCAATGAAAGTGTTAGCTGAAATTGATCCTACGTTTGAAGTCCAACGACGGGTTGAATTTATCAAAACCAAATTGCACCAATCTGGGCTGAAAAACCTAGTATTAGGTATTAGTGGCGGTATTGATTCTGCCTGCTGTGGTCGTCTCGCCCAAATGGCTATTGATCAGTTGAATGAACAGCATAGTGGTGGCTATCAATTCTTGGCGGTTCGCCTACCTTATGAAACACAAAAAGATGAACAGGACGCACAGCTGTCCATTCAATTTA
>CAJQQO010000254.1 GCA_905480475.1 uncultured Pseudomonadales bacterium
ATACAGGCATCCGGAAAAGTTTTAAGCACCGATTCCGGCGCCCAAAGGTGACTAGGATCTTTTAACACCCAACGTCGCTCGGAATAATCAGTATTACCAGCAGCGATTAACTGAAGATTGCGTTTGTAGCGTTGATAGGCTTGCGTAAAGTCCGCCTGATATAACCACGCCTCATACTCAGGAATCCATGCGCTGGATTGAAAAGTGACATTCATAAAACTTTGCATCAACAACAAGCGACATTCATCAACTTGGTCAGCCGCCATATCATGAATCTCCTTTAATTGCGGCGCTACCTCGGCAATAAACTTTAGCCGCTGATCACATTGCTGAAACTCAGCATAATTCGTCCATTGCTCACGCGGCGGCCTTGGCATCGGCGACACACCAAGCCAATAGTCCAAGCCCTGATTGCTTGGGTCAGCAGCTAAAAGTTTATGCAAGGCGGTTGTTCCACTGCGCGGTAAACCAATAATAAAAATGGGTTTACTGATTTTTTGCTGAGCATACTCAGGATGTTGATGCTGAAAATACTCGCTGTATAGACGGCTTTTTAAAACATCCACAATATTGCTGCGCATCATCTGCTCACAGGCAGCACTTAAGTCGTTTGAATTATCCAGCGACGCAGCTAATACCTTTAACGCCTCTTTGTATTCCGGCTTGCCGAAATTATTCCAGCCCGCCGCTGCGGGCATATTACTGAGGAACGCATCAATCGCTAGCTGATGAAAATCATCGATACTATCGATAAAGTTTTTTTGACTTGCTGCGCCTTTATTAGCAGTACTACTCATATTTTTTTGTATCGCTTAGTTACTGGCTGGCAGTGCTAACACTTCAACTATGGGATCAGATTGCTTTTGTCCGGCACCGACCCAACGCAATGCAATAACACCACGTTGATGTGATTGAGTATCCAGCCAATTTTTTTCGCCGAGATCTTGCTCGCTGACAATCACCGTCACACTGCCATCACTATTACTAATTGCGCTGGCGTTATTGATCGAGGCAATGGCTTCAGGGTTATCTAACGACTCTAGCCAGTGATTAGCTAGTTGAATATTCCAGTACTCACACTCAGGAGGTTTTAATGTAATACGCAGCCCCTGCCCCGCTTGCAGATCAAAGTAACCATAATTGTATTGGCAATTGGGATCGCCCTTAGCCATACCTAATAGCTCAGGCTTGATTTCACTAATCGTATTGGGCCGCTGTTTAAAATCATTGGTCCAGCCAAGAAATTGCTGGCTAATGCCATGTACCATAATGGCCGCTCGGCCTAAGCTATCATCCAAACGTTTGGCCGTTAGCAGCGATGATGGCGCTGGCATATCACCCGCAAGCCATTCGATATTAATTTCTGTCGGGATATCTGTCCGTGGATTTAATAAGGTTTGACGAATAATAAGACTATTGGATTTTTCAGATAGCGCTAGCCAATGCGCATTATCACTAGAGGCGTATTGGCTAAATTGGCTTTTATCGGTGCAGGCAATGATTTCAAATTCAGGGTTGGCGCTTTTGGCTGCCGAAAATAAATCACTTTGATTTAGAAAACCGGTAGATTGTAAACCTTGAGGAGAGCCTAAGCTGCCATAAAAGGCTCCAATATTAAAATTATAGGCATCATTTTTTTTGCCTATAATCCGGTAAACCGCCTTGCCGCTTATACGCACGCTGCCGTATTTAAAATCAGGGTTATCCGCTCCAATACGCGTTTTACGGTATTGCAGCAGCGGTGGGTTTAATGGCGCAGGGTCAATGCCATCGTTTAACGCACCGGCAAGCAAACGTGCTAGATATCGAAATCCTTCGGCCCGCTCAAGCTCATCATCCATTGAGTTATCAGTAATAAATTTACCGGCAGATTTAAGCAAATCACAAAACTCGGACCACGACTCACCGGAAGTAACTTTTTGCACAGTATCACTCATGGAACAACCTATTGGATTGACGGCTTTATCAAGAACCTTATTATCTAAAGCCTATGAGTGACTATCCATTACGTTTCTATCATATAGTTTTATCATATAGCCTCTATCATCTAGTCTCTATATACGGCATCTAACGATTAATTAGCAGCGCCCAATCCCACGGTAAAGCCGTTTGCAATGATTTCGGCAAACCATTAAAGACACTATCCCATTCGTACTCGATCTTAAAAACTCGCTTAGCGAATATGGTTTTACCGGCTACCTTCTTACTCGGCAAATCTAATAACTCTTCACGACCAAAGTGTTTGGTTCTTACCCCCTCAATAGGATAAACACCTTGGCGTATATCAGTCGCGGGGATATCAGCTGTGTTATCAAAACCCGCCTTAAGAGCAGACTTAGCACTTAGCCCATCAGCAAGATTCCACTCAATTAATTTGTTGTTAACCAATGCTGCCGACTCGAGTGACGGCACTACCAATAACAAACTGCCGTTACGCTTTAAGCTAGCAACGATATTATTAAACACTTTTTGTCTAATCGTTAAGGACGGCATAATTAGACAACAGACACAAAGCGCAAAATCGTAACGCGACTTGGGAATGACCGCATGTGATAAATCTGCGCGTTGATAATCAATATTATTAAGCTCGCGATGAATAATGCTGCTTTTGCGAATATTCTTGGCTGACAAGTCATAGGCATCAACTTGCTTAAAGGCTTTTGCCATTAGCGGCAGACCATTACCAATACCGGAACCAAAGTCGGCGGCAATACCAGAGGACGAGCCGTATTGGCGAATAACTTTTTTTAATTTATTATTTTTATCGTGACGAAATAAATTAAATATCTCATCTTCGTAGTTTGGTGCTATCTGGTTCCAATACGAAACATCCATAGCCTGCACTCTTTTTGAATGATTAATTATCTAAAGCTTGTATAACTTAGTGATAAAACATCTTTCTATATAAATGACTACTATCTATTCTTCCCTTACACTTTCACACTTAAAATATTCGAGAAAGAAAAGCTTCGACTAAACGAACTCCTTAATTAAATCTCGCCAGCTTACAATACCTACCGGCTTACCCATTTGATCGACTACTGGCAAGCAAGAGATTGTATGCTTGCCAAATAGCTTAATCGCATCGGCCAAGGTGCTTTGTTGGTTTAAACAGATAAGTTCACGAGTCATAATTTGATGGACACGTTTGTTTAGCGAGGCGGAATCTCTACTGGTTTCGGCTGCGGTATCGACCTTGTAACTAATAGACTTTAATAAATCACGGTCGGATACCACACCAACTAGCAGCTCATCTTCTACGACCAATAAATGATGAAACCTAACGTTATCAAAAATATTCTTAACGGCTTCTAGGTTGTCATCCATCGCAATACAGACCAATCGAGTAGTCATAATATCGACGATTTTTATTTTGGAGAAATCAATACTGGGGGAAGTGTTTGGCATCGTTATACACTCAGATCAATTAGACATCAAATACTGCGACGGCATCAGAGCCGGTGATTTCACTATAACCCAACTGCTTGGCAAGTTCACCCGCCAACTGTGTGGCAATTATCCGCTTGCTGGGTAAATGACTAATATGATTATGCATCTGAGTAATTTCTAAATCCGCATAACCACAGGGGTTAATACCTAAGAAGGGCGAGGCATCAAAATCAAGGTTTAAACATAGGCCATGATAAGAACAGCCCCGGCTAATACGCAATCCAAGCGCGGCAATTTTTTTATTGTCGACATAAACCCCCGGCGCTTTGCGATCACCTTTGGCTTGAATACCGTAGCTAGCCAACAGCGCTATTACACTTTGCTCGAGCCGCTCCACTAATTCTCTTACACCTAAATTACGTCGAGTAAGATTGGCTAATAGATAGAGCATAATCTGGCCCGGCCCGTGATAAGTCACCTGCCCGCCTCGATCAACACGAACAAGCGGTATGTCTCCAGCGTTAAGTACATGCGACTCATCAGCGGCTTTGCCCAAGGTAAACACTGACGTATGCTCTAGCAACCAAATTTCATCAACCGTATTAGTATCTCTTTCGCGAGTAAATGTCTGCATAGCCTGCCAAACCTGCTGATAATCGAGTGTGGATTGATTAGGCGCGTCGGCTAGAAAATTACGAATGGTCAGTTGCTGATTAAGCGACATGTTAGACACGTTAGTTGACAAACAAAGTGGTAGAAAACCGAGTAACCGTAGAACCGGCTAAAGAGATCAGCAAACAATAAGACCGCACCTAAATAACCATCTTAACGCGGCCGGTGGCTTTAAGCTCATCAAACAAGGCTTGCAGCTGCGGCTCACCTGTAGCGGTTATGACTACGCTGACCGAGCGAAATTTGCCTTTACTACTATCACGACTAGTTGCGCTTGCAGCGTCAAAATCGGGCGCATGCTTGCAAACAATCCCTACCACCACCTCAACAAAGTCTTCTGCCGAATCACCCAATATTTTAATGGGGTAATCACAAGGAAACTCAATAAGCGGTGGCTCTTGATCTCCAGACAGTGATTTATTACTGATTAGCTCACTCATACAAGACTCTTATCTAAGCACTTAAAAACAGGCATAAATATTTTACTCAAGACCAAGAATATCTCTAACAAACAGTATTAAATGATCCCAAAGTCGGCTAAACAATGACGCCGGCTCTACCGCTGTGGTAGCCAATAATTGTCGTCGATCTAACACTTCACCATCGTGACTGATTTTTAGTACGCCGTATGATTTACCCGGCTCTACTGGCGCGGTAATGTTTTTATCAACTTCGACAGTGACCTTTAATGCATCGCGCTGACCACGTGGAACGGTGAGCACTATAGCTTCGGCTAATGCCAGATCAACCGTTTGGCTCGCACCAGCCCAAACACGTGGCGAAGTTAAGACTTCTCCGGCAGCATACAATTGATGCGTTTGATAATAGCGGAAGCCATATGACAGCAGCTTTTGCGTTTCCTGCTCACGCCCACGACTGCTTTTGGTCCCCATAACTACCGATACCAAACGCATATTGTCGCGCATAGCGGACGAAACTAAACAGTAACCGGCAGCCTCGGTATGGCCAGTTTTAATCCCATCAACAGTTTGATCACGCCACAATAAACCGTTGCGGTTCGCTTGGGTAATATCGTTATAAGTAAATTCTTTTTGCGAATACAATTTGTAATGCTCGGGAAAATCGCTAATCAACGCCCGTGCTAATACCGATAAATCACGCGCAGTAGTAAGATGATCTTGCGCGGGCCAGCCCGTAGCATTTTTTAAATGCGTAAGGTTCATACCTAATAAACTGGCTTGCTGATTCATAACTTCCGCAAATGCAGACTCATCACCGGCAATATACTCAGCCAATGCAACACTGGCATCATTGCCCGATTGAATAATCATACCTTTAAGTAGATCTTTTAGCGGAACGCTAGTGCCCTCGCGAATAAACATCTTAGAGCCGCCCATTCGCCAAGCCTTAACACTAATAGGCACTAGATCATCTTCACTAATACTACCTTTGGCCAGCTCGGAGAAAACGATATAAGCGGTCATCATTTTAGTTAAGCTAGCGGGCGGTAAGCGCTCATCGGCATTGTATTGCACGATGATCTTGCCGCTATTTACATCCAGCAAAATATAGGAGCTAGCCGCTAATTGCGGTGGTGATGGCATTAAGGTGTTGATAATATTGACCGGGCTTGCTTGAGCAGTATTGATTAACGCAATAAAGGATAACAATAAAAATACGCTGGCTTTTGCATACAAGCGAATACGGCTTAGTTGAACCAGTGGTTTTGCATTTATCACATCGGCGCCTTTGCTTTTAAATACCATTGAAATCTTTAATACCTATATTGAATTGTCTAAATTAAATGATCTATGCCTAGCTGTTTATGACTGTCTAATTAAATACCGTGGCTAGCTTAAGCACTTAACACTATTCATATACATTAAGGATTTTGCCAAACGATTGTAACACCGATGAGCTTTTTATCTGACTACCTTGCGTAGAAGATGCTAATGGGCCAACCCTTACTCGGTACAAGGGGCTTGTATGCTCGGTGGGATGTATCACGACATTAACATGTTCCGACCTAGACTTTAATGCATCAAGTATCCGGTTTTGTGCCGCTTGCGCAGCCGATAAACTTTGATAAGCCGCAACTTGTAAATAATGTTTTTTAGTACCCGAAGCTGGATAGACTGCTGTCGTAGATTGATTATTGATAGCACTTACTGCTTTCGATCCGGCATAAGTTGTGCTGCTTGCGGCTTGCTTGGCCGTGCTAGCAAGCGGCTTGGTCGAACTAGCAACGGGCTTTACAGCTGCTTTAGTTTTAACGACTGTACTCGCCTTAGCTACCGCTATTGTTTTAGCACTACTTTTGCTTTTACTCCAAGTGCGCGCATCAATCGCCTCAACCTCTACTCGACCGGTGCCCTTTTTAAGAATACCCAGCTTGGTTGCCGCTGCATAAGATAAATCAATCACTCGACCCTTATGGAACGGCCCGCGGTCGTTAACCCGCACAACCACTTTTTTGCCATTATCCAAATTGGTCACTTGCACATAGGTCGGCAACGGTAAGTTCTTATGCGCCGCCGTCATCTTGTACATATCGTAACGCTCACCGTTAGACGTTAAGCGGCCATGGAATTTTGTGCCGTACCATGATGCATCACCGCGCTCTTTAAAACCCTTGGCAGATTTCATTACCTTATAGCGCTTGCCAAATACGCTATATGATTCGGGGTTACCGCCTCTACTTTTTGGCTCCACTCTTGGTGTCGCATCTTCAATTTTTCGTTTATCAAGTACAACATTTGGCGCGGAGTCTCCGCCACTACCACTAGGCTTACCTAAACCGCCAAAAAATCCACAAGACGGTAATAGCATCACTATTATCGACAAGCAGATTAGTCGGCTAGGCAAACAATTTTGGCGTCCACCCCAATACCGACTCAAGCGTCGAGTTAATTGCAATCCCATGTCCTTTATAATTACTGGCATAGCTACTACTAACCCTGACGCTAATTTAGGCTCTAATATAGCCACAACTTTAAGCACTAATTTAAACTCCACAAACAAGCTGATAGACGCATACAAAAAACGACAACGCTTAAGCTAGATGACAGCCATCACCGTGCCATATAAGCCACCGATTAACAGAACAACCGTAGCTAGAAAACCCAAACCAAAACCCATGCTACGCTTTGATGGCTCTTCAACATAACCGCGATAATATAAA
>CAJQQO010000255.1 GCA_905480475.1 uncultured Pseudomonadales bacterium
GCATGGTTAAAGCGCGGGAAAACTTGATGCTTAAACATAAAGGCAAAAGGTTTTGGATCTAAAAAAGAGAAGTAGGGAAAAACAATCGGTTTAAGAAAACTCTTAATCCAATTGATAAGTGTTAACTCGCCAAGTCCACGAAGTTCCTTAAGTGCGCTTAAATCGCCAAGGGGATACCAGTAATATAAATGTTCGCGATAGTCGTCTTGGTATTCACAAGTCTGGCCGCTAAGGTGGCGGTAGATTATTAAGGCAATATCCATACCGCTCTGTAAAACCAATTCTTGCGCGGCAGTAAAGCGCGCGTTGCATTCAATGATTTTTAATTGCCCATCTCTAGGATCGGTTTTAAATTCGATATTGCCCAAGCCACGAAAATTAGTGCCACGGAAAAATCGCTGCCCCATTTCAGCTGTTAATGGCAGTTTTTGCGTTGCGTGTAAGCATCCGCCGCCAAAGTTTTTGGGTGAGCGGCGAATCATTCTTTTGGTAAAAGAAAAATACTCTTTGCCCTTATCATCTATATAAGTGTAATAACTGTTTAATAATGAATCCGGGCCGGGTATATGTTCGCAAATCATAAATTCCAGATTGGCAGCTAAAACCTGCACCGACTTTTCAAATAAATCGTCTTTATTTTCTATCGAGAAAAGCTTGGCTTGGAAGATTTGTTGAAACTTATGCGAAAGTATAGGTTTGATTAATACTGGGTAAGTGATTTCCTGCTCTATGGCTTTAATGTCCTCAATGGTTTTAACATCCCAAAAAGCCGGAGCGGGGCAGCCGACAGCCTTGGCCATTCTTAGTGTTTCCTGTTTGTCTAATAACGCTAATTGCTGTTCGGGTTTGGCATAGTCTAAACGGTAGTGTGATGATAATGCTGCAGAATATTTGGCGATAAACTGAATCGCAGAATCACTGCAGGGCATGATTACTGCACCCTTTAAATGGGTGGGCGTTTGATCGATAAATAACTGTCGATAAAAAGTCTCTTCGTTAAAATCTTCTGGTACTATCCAGCTTTTTTCACAAAAACGTGAGTAATGCGCGGCGCAAATATGAGGAGCTGCGACATAAACATTAATGCCGAGTCGCCCTAAGCTGCGGGTTATTGACAGCGTATTTTCCATGCCGCCAAGCAGAATCAGAGGGGTTTCGATATTTAGCATTGAATTTTTATCGTTTGGCATAGTGGCGATGGATAGCTCTTTTATTGCTTGGCACTTTGGATTGCGCAACGACTGTTTTTCAAGGTTGTTTCCACCCAGTCATTATTGAACACGCCTTGTCGAACGGATTTTTCATATTCGGCACGACTATCTTTGGTCAGCTGCAAGGTCTGCAATAAATCACTAGCAAAATTCTGATGAACAATAACCGCACCAATATTATCGGCAACCACAATGTCGCCGGGGCTTACTACAATTCCCCCGCAGCAAATTGAAAAGTTAAGTTCACCAGGTCCACGGTGCAAGGGGCCGATGGGTGAAACGCCTTTGGCAAAGATGGGTAGGCCGACGGTTTTTAAATCGGGTAAGTCTCTTGCCAAGCCGTCAACAATGACACCAGCCACACCTTTGTGTTTTAGTTTGGAAGCAATTAGGTCGCCAATAACGGCGTTGGTAGTAGAGCCGCTAGCATCGATAACCACCACGTCACCTGGTTGAACAATATCAATCGCTTTATGCAGCATAAGATTATCGCCGGGGAATAGTTTTACTGTAACGGCTGGCCCTGCAAAACAATCTTCATTCACAATATTATGGATATCGTGGGCAAGCGTGTATTGGCGATTGAGCTGATCGGAAATGTCAGCAGTGGTAAAGCTTGCAAAGGCCGCACATATATCGGCCGTAGGGCGATGTATCTCGGTATTGATACGAAAGCCGGGGCCGGGGTGCATGGTTGCTGAAACAGGTATATGTGACATTTTATGTTGCGGTCTCTAACGCAAAAACAACGGCTTAAACCTTGCGCTGGATTTGAATTTTGGAAGATTGATTCGTTTGTCTTGAGTATAGCAATCAACGGCGAATCCACCGGAAATACAGAGCGGACATCGAGCCAAGCGGGCGATTGAGTGAAAAAGCAGCGCTAGAGACGAAAAAGAGGGCGCTTAGCTTAGATATTTGTCCAAGGCATTATTTAGCTCAGCTTCGATAGTTCGGCTTAATGGCGCCATTAATAGGCCAATCTTCATTGAGATACGGATTTCGCCGGGGTCTAGATGCAGGTCTCCGGACAGCCCGGGCCGGTTAAATGCCAAGCTTTCTCCCTGCCACTGACAGTTGAGTTGGTAGCTAGCTTGCAGTTTTTGGGCTAATTGTTCGGCGAGCTCACGGGTTTGTTTGGAATCCTTATTATGTTTTTTACGGACATTGATGCGGGGCATATTCGGGCTCGTTGGCAGCTGGCTCGGTATCAGATTGATCTACTGCGGTGATATTTATCCTATCACGATAATATACAGGGTGTTTGCCGTGTTTTAAAAGGTCAATTTTTAAAAGCCAATCTGCCCTAAAGATAATCTCCTCCCACGCAAGGCGGGCCTAATATTTTGCAGCAATCTACGCTGTATATTACAATTAAGCGCTCAATTTCAGGAGTGTAATGCCTTGTTTTACTGAGAATTAAATACCGCCAAGCTCAAATAATTTAGGCGGCAAATAGTTTAATACTACGGGTTTATGCAAATATTTAACGGATTTAGCGATTAAGTGTCGATCTGGGGTGTGAACTGGCCTTCTTGCTGTTGATCCAGACCACCTATGTATGGGAGAATCCGCGTCCGTTTTTAGGGTTGATTACACCATTCGGGCAATAGCGATTCTGCTGGGCCTTTTGGGGTAACTAACTGGCTGACTCAAATCAGCAAATTTTGCGGACGTGGCGAAATTGGTATACGCGCTGGATTTAGGTTCCAGTGGGGCAACCCGTGAGAGTTCGAGTCTCTCCGTCCGCACCATATTTTTTGGCACTTATACTTATATAAGCGCTCTGATTTACTAAGACTCTGATTTGCAAGCATTCTGCTTTAAGTCAATAGGTCGGTTTTTAGATCGAGGTCTCAGGATATCAACACCGTATTAGTCGAGATGGCTAGATACTGCTTTACTGTAATTGGATTATCGTAATTCGAAATAAAAGCAAACGAAGCAGCACCGGTAAAATTCAAGGCAAGCGGCGTAACAAAGCTATAGCTACGATTAAGTCGTAAAGCCAAGTGGTAAAGCGATATTGTTGCATAACAGCGTCGTTATACATTAATCAATTTATGTTGTTGTCAGTGGCGGGGCAAATGCCTTATTAACGGCTGCTGACATCTATATTACGAGTGATAGAGGAAAAGTCCATGCAAGTTTCCGTCGAAGCGGCTGAAGGTCTGGTACGTAAACTTACCGTCGAGATTCCTGCCGAGCAAATCGATTCTGAAGTTAAGAAGCGCG
>CAJQQO010000256.1 GCA_905480475.1 uncultured Pseudomonadales bacterium
TATCAAATTCTGCGGCTGTAGTCGCACCGCCTGAGGACTTCTGAGAATCATGATCACCGCATGCAGAAAGTATTAAAACCACGGTAAGCAAGCTGGCTTTTATTAAGGCAGGTGAAAATACACTATTAACGTGAAAGGCAATCGTTGATTGAAACGCTGGCATATAAGAAGTCCTAGGGTAGATTAACTTGTGCTTATTGAGGCTATTCCAGACCTTTTGTATTGGGCAAATATTGTATACTGGCTCGGATACTGGCAATACGTTTAAAGACAGCAATATCTATCATTTGTTGCTTTTTATTTAGCAATTCCGATGTAAATAGAATTTCTGCGCCACAGCTTAAGACCTTATTTCAAACATTTTGAGTCCCTAATATGAGTGATTTTAGTATTTACCATAATCCCCGCTGCTCCAAGTCGCGACAGACCTTGGCATTATTAGAAGAGCAGGGAATTGAACCAGAAGTGATCCTGTATTTGGAAAAACCGCCCTCGGCCAAAACGCTTAAGGCCGTTATCGGCAAGTTGGGCATTAGCCCACGCGAGTTGCTAAGAAAAGGCGAGGCTGATTACAAACAGCAAAATCTAGCAGATAGCAGTTTAAGTGATACGGCGCTTGTTAAAGCCATGTGCGAATACCCTAAGCTAATTGAACGTCCTATCGTGATTAAAGGACAAAAAGCCATACTTGGCCGCCCACCTGAAAATGTTTTGCAGTTAATTTAAAAACTATCTAACGCTTGAGTTTAGTTATGTCCGACCCTTATATTCTGGTTTTATATTACAGTCGTCATGGCGCCACTGCGCAAATGGCAGAGGCAATCGCTGCCGGTGTAAATACTGTCAGTGGTCAAAGAGCGATGGTCAGAACTGTGCCACCGGTTAGCAATAATATAAGCGAAACGCTTGCCGACGATATTCCTGATGACGGACCGCTGTATTGCAGCGAAGATGATTTACGTGGATGTTCGGGTCTAATTATGGGTAGCCCAACCCGGTTCGGCAATATGGCCGCACCGCTTAAATACTTTATCGATTCCACCAGCAACCTCTGGTTAAACGGTGATTTGATCGATAAACCAGCCGCCGTTTTTACCTCAACATCCAGTATGCATGGCGGCAATGAATCCACGCTGCTAACGATGCTTTTACCCTTAATGCATCAGGGTATGATTGCGGTGGGGCTACCTTATAGTCATGCTGCTTTGCACAATACCCAAACTGGCGGCACACCCTATGGCGCATCGCATATTGCCGGTGCCAATGGGCAGCAGCCAATCAGTGATGATGAAAAAAGCTTATGCCATGCACTAGGTGAGCGGCTTGCCCGCATTGCCTTACAAATTATTACCAAGTGAGTGCTTTAATGAATCAAGCGAGCAAACCATCTTTAGTAAAATATCAGCTGGTAAGAGTGATTACTTTGCTCTGTTATTTTACGCTATTAGCTATGATGTTATTTGGCGCGGTGTTTTTAGGGCCAGAGGGAATCGCCGCCAAACTGGTACTTTGGTTATTGATCTCTTCAGGTTTGTTGCTAATTATTAAAGGGCTTATCGCAGGTAAAAGACGCAGTTATATTTGGCTTTGTTATATTTTGCTGATGTACTTTGTTTTCTGTGTACAGTTTTTATTTTCTGGTGGTGGTAATGGTGAGTCGACGGCGGCATGGCATGAGATTGTCGCCATGACGGCGATTGTCATTAGCTTTTGCACAGCGATTATCGCTTCTAGACTGACGCCTATAAACTGAGTTTTATACTGAGAACTAAGACTTAAACAAGATCTTGCGGATGCTCCAGTTTCCACTGCTCAAAACCACCATCAACCGAGTACACCTCGGTAAAACCTTGCTCAATAAAATAATACCCCGCCTGCTGGCTGGAGTTGCCGTGATAACAATAAATCACTAAAGCAGCCTCTGGATCGGCGTTGTCAATAAACGCTCCTAGCGAAGCATTATCAATATGCAGTGCGTCTTTAATACGTGAGCTTTGATAGGAGCCAGCGTCGCGCACATCAATAATTTGGCTGGACTCTATCGCACATAGCTCACTGGCTTGCTGGCAGTTAATCCGTTTCAAATCACTCATAATTTATCTCTTAGAAAATTTTTAGCTAATGCTTATTTACCAGCAGCTATTTAATCGCTAGATCAAGACAAAGATTGCTGTGCTTTTTCCAATTGTTCATTTAACTCTATCCACTCGTTTTCAAGCGCATTGAGCTCTGCAGTTTCTTCGCCTTGCTTGTGCAATAACTTTTTTAGTTTATCTTTATTCTCATCATCGTAAATTGCGCTATCTGTTAGTTCAACTTCAATAGTGCTGGCAGAGTTTTCTAAACTATCAATACGTTTTTCAATCGCTTTAGTGCGTACGGTCAGCGGTCGCAGTTTTTGCCGTAGCTTGGCCTCTTCACGCTTACGCGCTTTGCGTTCTTCGGCAGACAGTCCTGCGCTGGAATTAGCTGACGCTTCGTTCAATGTGTCGCTAGCTGCGGCTTCCTGTGATTGCTCCTTAGATAAGGCAGCCGCTTCGCCACGACTTTTTAGTAACCAGCGTGCATAGGCATCGAGATCGTCGGGATAAGGTTGTACTTTGCCGTCAGCGACTAACCATAACTCATCGGTGACTGTTTGTAATAGATGTCGATCGTGAGAAACCACCACCAGGGCGCCTTCAAAACTTTGCAATGCAATATTTAATGCATAGCGCATTTGCAAATCTAGATGATTGGTTGGCTCATCCAATAATAATAAATTAGGCTTTTGTCGAACCAGGGTCGCCAATACCAAACGCGCTTTTTCACCACCTGACATCGGAGCTACTGGAGACAACGCCATTGTTCCAGCAAAGCCAAAGCCACCTAAAAAGTTTCGCAATTCACTTTCACTGGCTTGAGGATGAAGACGGCTTAGATGCGAAAGCGGGGTGTCGTCATGGCGTAGTTGCTCAAGTTGATGCTGAGCGAAGTAGCCTATATTTAACTCTTTGGCGCCGTCGATCTCGCCAGACATCGCGTCTAATGTACCGGCTAATGCTTTAATCAAAGTCGATTTACCCGCGCCATTCGCACCGAGTAAACCGATCCGCGCGCCAGATTCCAAGCGCATTTTAACTGCGGATAAAATAGTGGTTTCGCCATAGCCAAGATTAACGTTGGCCACCGTCAATAATTGCCGAGGATTTTTGTCCGGCGCGGTAAATTGAAAAGAGAAGGGCGAATCTATATGCGCCGGTGCGATGCTCTCCATTCTAGACAGGGCTTTTAAACGACTTTGCGCCTGTTTGGCTTTAGTCGCCTGAGCTCGAAAGCGATCAACAAACTTTTGCATATGCGCAATACTGCTTTGCTGCTTTAAATAAGCGGCTTGCACATTGGCTAATCGGGCCGCTCGCTGGGCTTCAAAAGCGCTGTAGTTGCCTGTGTAAAAATTAATTTTTTGCTGTTCGATATGGGCAATATGAGTGCAAACATTATCAAGAAAATCTCGATCGTGCGAGATTAATAGCAGTGCACCGCGATATTTTTTTAACCATGACTCTAGCCAAATAATCGCATCCAAATCGAGATGGTTGGTTGGCTCATCCAGCAATAAGATATCAGAGCGTTGCATTAAGGTTCGCGCCAAACTCAACCGCATTCGCCAGCCACCAGAAAACTCATTTACCGTTCGGCGTTGTTCGCTGGCGCTAAAGCCTAATCCAGCAAGTAATTGTGCCGCTCTGGATTCAGCCGTATAAGCGTCAGCTTTTTCCAAAGCCTCATAAGCTAACGCTAGCGCGTTTCCTTGTTTATCATTAACGGCTGATTGCTCTGCAGTCTGCAGTTGTGCTCTTGCAGCGATCAGTTCTTCATCACCCTCAACAACAAAATCTAGCGCCACACTGCTAACAGTATCGATATGCTGCGCTACGCTGGCAACTTGCATGGATTTGGGAATATCAACTGCGCCACTATCGGCGGCCAAGTTCCCGGTCAGCAATGCAACCAGACTGGACTTACCACAACCATTCGCGCCAGTTAGCCCTAATCGATGGCCAGCATAGATCGCTAGCGTAGCGTCATCAAAGAGTAGTCGTTCACCGCGTCGCAGCGAGACTTGATTAAGTTTTATCATGGCGGAAAAGCTAGTTAAGCACAGTTATAGGAGTAATAAGGTGGTTAGAGTGATGAAGGAAAGTGATCCATCGATTCGGGTACAACACCTTTGATTTTATAAGCCAAAGCAATAATTTGCGCGATTATAATATATAACTCATGTGGAATCTCATCACCTAACTCTAACATTGCCAGCATTTCGGTAAGTTCGGGATTTTCATAGAGCGGAATTCCCAGTTCTCGGGCTAAAGCAATAATATCTTCTGCAATAGCGCCTTGTCCCGTGGCAGTGACTACCGGCGCTCCTATACCGTCATATTTTAAGGCAATGGCTTTTTGATAGGCGTTAACACCACGCTTTGCTTGTAAAGCCTTATCGTCGTGCTCGCTATTGTTAGTAGAATGCTTACCGCGATAATCTCCGGTTTCGTCGTCTTTAGGTGGCTGGCTCATATCTC
>CAJQQO010000257.1 GCA_905480475.1 uncultured Pseudomonadales bacterium
GTATTATTAAGTTCTTTACGAATAGGCAGTAGCTCTGCTAATGTTTTGCTGGTGTTTGGAATAACAGCTATACCGGCGTTTTTTAATAGTGCCAATATCGGGTCGGCGGCTTTATGCGAATAGCTTTGATGGTCGAGCAAAGAGCCGTCCAGATCAGTAAAGATTAGCGTGGGGTTTTCTGAAGTTTTAATAATATTATTTTTCATCAATGCTCTTGGGTTTTTATAATTGCGCAGTTAGCTTGAATTCAATTGAGGTATTATTACGATGGAAGCTCTAGCGGCTGGCTATAATCAATAATTTTTCTATGGCTATTTAGTTCGTATAAGTGGTGAGCTTTATCTGGCAAGGTGCTAAGGCAGTGCTCGGTGATGCGTTGATAATGTTGAATAAAGTAATCTAATTCTTCAGCATTCATAATATGCGTGGTTTGTTCATTTTGAGACGGGTCTGGTTGAGATTCGCTTGCGTGCTTGCTAGATATTCTGTCAGCCAGTTTTTGCTCTTGTTCTTCGCGCCATTGAAATACATGTTTAAACGATGGCGCCTTTAACATTACCCAGAGATCGATCAGAGAAAATAACTCGCTGTACTGTATTGCTAATGCATCGTTTACAAAGGTCCGCCATCGGCCATCGGCATCGTGTTCGCGCTCTAATGGGTTGATAGCTTGCTCTAACTGCTGCTGCGATTGCGCTTCTGCACCCAGACACCAACCCTCAAAAATAATAACTTGTACCGGCAGCTTAATGCTTTGGCTTTTGCCCGCTTCGTAATCATCGATGGCTTTGTTAAATTGCGGAACTTGTAGGGTCCCGCTTTGCTGTTGTTTTAGCTGAGTCAGTAATTCGATGGCTGATTGGGTATCGTGAGTGCCGGGTACGCCCCGAGTGGAGAGCAATGGATGAATACTATCTGCCAGTGTTTGCCTTGCGGCTTTGCCTAGATAAAAATCATCAAGCGAGATTTTTATCGCACTAATATTGTGCGAATGTTCAAGGCTGGTGCATAGATAATCGGCTAGCGTAGATTTTCCTGAACCTTGGCAGCCGCTAATACCGACCACCATCGTTCTGCCGGGCTGGCGTTTTATATAGCGATAAAGCGAACGAATTAGCGGCGTAAACCATTGTTTTGCTTCGTTGAGATAATGCTCAGGCAGCCGGTTGCGTTGCAAGAACTGCTGGTAGGCTGCTAGCTGGGTGTGATCGTAATCCGAACTTGTCATAGTCAACTTATGGTATTCGCTTGTTTGTTTATCAATGGTAAATCGTTGCTTAGCTGCAGCTATTTTAACTGCACTATTAAGACAGGAGCAGGTATTGTGCCAACTTAATTAAAGCTAACAGTCTGGCAAAGCTAAGGCCTTGATACGAGTATTAAGTGGATTCTAGAGAGGGGGTTTTTGTAGTGCTATACGGTGATTTTACTATTGCTAAATCCGAGCTATACAGATTTAAGCGGTTATTGATATTAACCGCTATTGTAAGCCTTGTGATAGAGCTGAAAGTAAGTACTATTCAGATAAGGCGAGCGCAGTATCAATAAGTGCTAAATGGCTATAACCCTGCGGGAAGTTACCCAGTAGTCGACGCGATTTAAATTCCATATCCTCGCTAAGCAAGCCAAGGTGATTGGTATGCTGAATCACATCGGCAAACATCTTAGCTGCCAATTCTGTTTTACCAATGCGATGTAAGCTTTTAATCATCCAGAATGTGCAAACGGTAAATGCGGAATGTGGTTCACCGAAATCGTCGGTATTTTTATAGCGATACATTAAGCCCTTATTGCACAGCTCTTTATGGCAACGATTTACCGTGCCAATATATTTTGGATCTAGTGGGTCGATCATGCCGTAATGCTCCATCAACAAGTTGGAGGCATCCATATGGGTATCACCATAGGCTTGGGTAAATGATTGGATCTCTTCATTCCAGCCTTTGGTCATTACCTGGGTATAAATGGCGTCGCGTAATGCTATCCAATCATCAATTGAATGCGTTTGACCAAGAAACTCGGCAATTTTTATTGCCCGGTCAATAGCTACCCAACATAAGACTTTGGAAAATACAAAGTGCTTTTTCGCGCCGCGGATTTCCCAAATACCTGCGTCGGGTTTTTTCCATTGATTGCTAACGTGGCGAACCAATGTTCTCACCACTGTCCAGATTTCTTCGAGGTTTTCTAAGGACTCAGGGTGGTCGATAAGTCGTTGGTAAATAGTATCAAGTACAAAACCATAAATATCATGCTGCTTCTGTTTATAAGCCGCGTTACCGACTCTAACCGGCGATGAGTTCTCATAACCGCTTAACCAATCGAGACTATATTCTTTTAATTGTTTTTGACGATCTATGCCATACATGATTTGAACGTTTTCATCTTTATAGGGAATCACGTCCAAAATAAAATCCAAGTACCGACGACCAACACGGTAATGCCCGAGCTGAGTAAATACTTTTATTACCATTGATGCATCGCGCAGCCAGCAAAAGCGATAATCCCAATTGCGGACGCCACCGATCTCTTCAGGCAAGCTGGTTGTTACTGCTGCCAATACTGCGCCAGTACGCTGGTAAGCCAATAGCTTTAATACCAACATGCTGCGCTCAATGGTTTCATTCCACTGGGCGAATTTTTGGGTCTTATCAACCCAGTTCATCCAGTACACTTTGGTGCGTTGAAAGGCAAGTAATTGTGCGTCTAGATCCGGTTGATCAATTTTTTGGTTGTAACTAAGTAGCAAATAATGTTCGCCAGTAATATCGATGGCTTTTTTCTTGACGACATTTTTTAAATCGAAATCGGAGTAAAGGTAGATGGATTCGTAAGTCGGTTTGTCACAATAGCTTTTGACGTAATCGTTACTGACTTCGGTAGTGGTAATATCTTTTGCGTAACCCAAGCGCGGTTGGTAGTCGATAAGTGCTTTGGGTGAGCCGCTGATATGTTTGACCAAGCGAATAATATCCGGTGGGCAAATGGTATCGTTGCGGTCAGGATAGCGCGGCATAAAATCGATCACTTCAAAAGCGTCTGTGCCATTGCTAAAAACAGTTTTAAGAATATTGGTATGGGCTAAATAGCTTTGCTCGCAACTAACATTTTTTCCTTGCAGCGTGATGCCAAATTTACCGCCAATCTTTTTATCCATTAATTGCGCAAAGATTGATGGCGAATCAAATGCCGGCATACAGCACCAAGCGATAACACCTTTGTCTGAAATTAGCGCTGCGCTTTGGCCATTGCCTATAACGCCGTAATTCATATTTCCCATAGTTTTATTGGTACTCTTAACCGGCTAGCTTTTGCGGAAGTTGGTCTTGTTCTTGTTCTTGATCTGGATGTGGCGTGAGATTTGAGATGTTTTGCAATAGGTTTAAAAACGGTATAACACCAGCAATACGATGTTGTGCAAGTGAATCGCCTTCACCAATTTTTATGCTGATTAATGCATCGCTTTCAACCCGAAACATGGTTTCATCGGTTTGGTCATCGCCAGCGCAGATTATTCGATCATAGTTGTGCTGATTGATAAAATGCTCCACCGCTCGGCCTTTATTAATATGAATAGAGCTGACCTCAACAATTCTTTTGCCATGATGAATCTCTACCGGCGAATTGCCTAACATATCGTATAAGTCGTGGACTAATTGATTGGCCTTCCATTTGGCATAAACCGGTTCGCATTGACGGTAATGCCATACCACCGAAGTCTGCTTCTCTTCAATTGTGCAGCCGGGTGTAGATCCTTCATAGAGTCGAAAAATATCGACCACCGGATTTTTCCAGTTGTGGTCAGTATTATTGTTTAATGACTGCCAGTCAGACTCACCCGGCAGGCGGTAACGATTACCGTGTTCAGCGATTAAGGTAAAGGGATAATCGCCCAGCCACTGTTCAAGAAAGCTGGCGGGTCGGCCACTAATAATAAAAATATCAATGGCTGAGTTAGCGAGCTGGGTAAAAATACCTTTTAGATGAAGATCGGGTGTCGCGTCTTCGGGTTTGTCTTCAAAGTCGCGCAAGGTGCCGTCGTAATCTAAAAACAATGCCGGTCGCTTGGCTTGTTGCAAGGCTTGCAAGATAATACTTTCATTTGCTAGCATATTTTGTGGTTGTGGCAGTTTTTCGCGATGGCTAATCAGCTGCATTAAAAAACCGTCGGCCCAATGGCTGGAATCAAATTGCATAACTCTAGCCGTCATATAATTCATGCGTTCCTGGCGTTCTGCCAATGGCATGGTTAGAGCTTTTTCCAATGAGTTTGCGACTTCGAGCTTATCGTAAGGGTTAACGATAATTGCATTAAGCAGCTCCTGCGCGGCGCCAGCAAATTCACTGAGTATCAGTACACCTGGATCGTAGCTCTCGGGATGATATCCCTGACAGGCGATAAATTCTTTTGCCACCAGATTCATGCCATCAACTAACGGTGTCACTAAGGCGACGTCGGCAATCGAGTACAGCGCACATAATGCAGTAAACGGAATTGATTGATGGATAAAATGGATAGGACTATGTTGAACGCTGGCATATAAGCCATTGATTCTGCCAACTTCGCCTTCAATTTTTTCACGTAGTTCTTGGTATTCTTTTACCTCGCCTCGTGTGGGTACGCCAATAAATACAAACACTACATCTTTGGCTTGTTCACTATTCGCTAAAAAGGTTTCTATTGCTTCGAGTCGTCTTAATAGACCTTTGCTGTAATCGAGTCGTTCGACGCTCAACACAATCTTTTTATCTGCCCAGTTATTTTGGTATTCGACTAAGGTGTCAAAAAACTCTGGGCGTTTGAGTTCTTGTTCGAAACTGCCTGAATTTATTCCGATAGGGAATACACCTAATGACGAAACGTGATTGCCCGAGGTGATGGTGGTCATTTCTGATTCTAAGCCAAGCAGTTGTAATGCCGAGCTGCGAAAATGACGCAAATAGCTGGAGGTATGAAAGCCAATTAAGTCGGCGCCTAACAATCCGCGAATAAGTTCGGTTCGACGCGGATGACAGCGAATGATTTCTGATGATGGAAACGGTGTATGCAGGAAGAAACCTACTTTTAATGCCGGGCGAGCTTTGCGCAACATTTCCGGTAACAGCATTAAATGATAATCGTGTACCCAAACAATATCGTCATCTTGCGCGGAGGCTAACACTGCGTTGGCAAATTTTTGGTTAACGGCTACGTAGGCTTGCCAATCGGCTTCACTGTAGCGCATATACACGCGGTTATAGTGCAACAAAGGCCAAAGGCTGGAGTTGGATAAACCGTGGTAGTAACCGTCGACTTCGTCCTCGCTTAAAAATACCGGAATACAATCGTAGTCATTTTTTAATGTGCTTGATATCGCTTGTTGGTTTTGCTCGTCTACCACTACACCAGGCCAGCCTAATGACTGGAGCTGAAATTCATCGTTATTGACGCCCTCTAACGCTGCAACTAAGCCGCCGGAAGACTTGCGAATAGGGCTGCTAGCGGTTGATCCAAGGGTAACGGGTAAGCGGTTTGCGACATTGATTACTTTTTTCATCCTTTTAGTGTAGACAAGAAAAGTGTTTTCGTTGCCAAATCAATAAGATGAATTTATTTTTTATCGGTTGCTTATTGTTCGATATTACGGATGGTAGAGCTATTTACTGGTTAAAAAGTAGTTATCTTGCCGGTTAAAGAGCCGTTATCTGAGCTTTATTTCCGTTGTTGTTACTGTTGTTGATACGGTTACTACTGTTGCCGTTCTTTCCTTAGCAGGTAAGACTTTATGCTTGGGCGATATCGCTACTCTTAAAAGTCTCGGGTCTTTGCTTCCATAAATTAATCTGTAAGCCAAATCGACTGCCTTGATAAAGCTTGGTTACCCGATGATGCTGGCTAACATCCAAAATCACCACGCGGTTATAGACAGCTCGAATACGCTCCACATCGGTAAAGCTTGGTTCAGCTGCGATTTCTAAAAAACCGCCTTCAATTTGGTGTGGGTAGCCGTAAAAAATAGTACCAACCATAGGGCACAAGACCTCACCTGTTCGGGCTTTCAAGGCTTCATCTTTATCTCTATGCCAGCCTAAATGGTTAATAGGTTTGTTTGCATGAAGAATATTGCACCAGTATTCAAAACCAGCGATTTGCTTTTCTATACCTTGGGATTGCCAGATATTCTTTATAATGTGCTCCCAAATATTACTAGGCTCTTTAATCCACCAACCATCCCACCAGTGAAAGCGACCGACCATTGCCTCCCATACGGTTTTATTATTAAACTGATCTAGCAGTTTTTTATCCGGGCAGTAGTTGTCGTGTATATACATAGTTTTCTGCCTAGATGGATAGTGTTAGTCGCTAATCAAAATGTTTAGTCTAATGCCGTCCAGTGTTTAAAGTTTGGCATTAGATGTTCAAAGCCATTACTGTCTTTCAGCATAATGCTGATATCTCCTGATAACGATATGCGTGTCTTGCCGGATTTATTTGGCATGGTTGCATGTGAAGCTTTTGACGGAAATATAATAATGGCGTCTTGTGGCGCATCAATGATTACTTGTTTGACGTTGTGTGCATTGGTTTCTCGAATCAGTGAGCGTTCATATTTATCGCGATTAAAAATATCTTTGGTAATTTCGTTTTGCAAATCCTTACCACTAAACATAATGCCGCCGGAGTTTTGTGGTTTTACCAAATAATAGGCAAAGCTGATATTCGATTGTGCGTGGTTATGCAAGGCAATATTCTGCTCGCCTTGAGTGAACGTTGCCCAAGATCGCTGATAATATAAATCTAATTGCTGGCTGTTAATGGATAAGGTCTCTAAGTAGTCTTTTACTTTGGCGGCAATTTTCGCGGCGATCGATGTGAAGAGTGGCTGGCTAAATAAGAATTCCTGCCCTTGCGTATCCCCTGTCCAAGCGTGGTTTTTGCTTTGCTGTGGGTTGCTTTTACGCATTTCATTAATGGCGTGGGCCATTACCTTACGGTCTTGTTCGCTAACGCTAATACTATCTTGTGCGATCGTCAGTGGAAACAATTGGTGCGTTTGCATCGTTATTTTGCTCAATAAATCACTACTAAATTCTATCGCCAATTATCTAAGCGAGATAATTTAATCGAGCGATGATGTGGCAGGTAGTTTATTAAAGTTATGAGTCACTTTTGTGACAAGCTTCTTTCTTGGTCGTAATTTGTATGAGCAAGCTCAGCTTGCTGCTCTCGTAACAAATCTGTAATACAAAAGCATTAACCTGCGCGACCTCATAGTAAGCGGCTTTTGTTGTTTAAATATGGCTGAGAGATCGTGTGAAAAACTGGCTTAAAGTACTTTAGCTATGGCGTTTTTCATTTTTGAAAAAGCAAAATATTTATTGGCAATTTATTCCACGATCAGTTGATGCCGCGAATTTGCTAGCAGTTTTAAGCGAGTGTTTAAGTTACTGAAATAAAACGGAAACAATTATGAAGCAAAAGGTCGGCATTTTAATGGCCATAGCAGTATCTGGATTGGTATTTTCTCAGGCATCGGTTTGGGCGCAACAAATGGAAGAAGTGGTAGTCACTGTGGACTATATTCCCGATGAGAAATTACAAACCTCAGAAGTGGCTGATATTCTTGATGCTGAAGATATGAGTATTGCCGGTGATAGTAATATTGGCGAATCCCTAAAGCGGCTACCGGGTTTAAGTTTGGTCGGTGGCAAGTTTGTTTACGTTCGCGGTTTGGGTGAACGTTACTCTTCAACCTATTTTAATGGCACACCAATCCCTAGCCCCGAACCTTTGCAGCGAGCGGTACCGCTAGATCTATTTGATAGTTCGATAATCAGCAATGTATTGGTGCAAAAAACCTATTCGCCTAATTATGGTGCTGAATTTTCTGGCGGGGTTATTGATATTCGTTCGGCGGCCTTGCCGGATGAGAACTTTTTTAAGCTTAAGCTTGGTACTGGTTTTAATGATGTTTCCACTAATCAAAATGGTTTTACCTACACGGGTAGTGGTCGTGACTTTTGGGGTGAAGATAACGGCACTCGAGCGTTCCCGGCGTTTATTCAAAGCAATATTGGCTCTTATAGTGATCCCGGTTTGTTTACTAACCCCGCATTGGTCGCGCCCAATGGTACGGTTATTTTTGAAGGCAGCCCGTTAAATGCGATAGGTCAAGATACGGCTCGGTTAAATTTCACTAATAATGTTTGGGATGCCAGGCGACGTCAAAACCCTTATGACGTCGGTTTATCAACGTCCTTTGGTCGTCGTTGGGATGCCGATGATAAAAGCTTTGGTTTATTAGTTGTAGCCTCGCATGATAATCAGTGGCGTAACCGTTTTACTGAGCGTAGTCGTTGGGGAGAGCGAGCCTTTCGTATCGGTTTAGGCGATCAACAAGCGGAGAATATTCGTGAGCAGGCAGTATTGAGTGGGCCCTTAGGTACTGACGAGATCCCCTTATTCAGTGTCGAAAATTATGATAGAACGATTAATACGATTAATACCAGTGTGATGGTGTCTTTTGGTGTCGAGTATGGCACTAGCTCAAGTTTAAAGCTGAGCAAGTTGATTACCCGTAAAACCACCGACGAAGCATCGCAGCGTATTTATCGTATCGATGAAGGTGTGCTGAACAATGGTAGGGATCTTGTGCAAGAAACACGTTTGCAGTGGACCGAAAATGAATTGGATTTTAACCAAGTGAGTGGTGAACATGTTTTTGTCTTTACAGGCTCGGAAGTTGAGATGAAATGGCGTTACTCGGACATCGGCGCAACACGCGATACACCTGATAGCAAATTGCACGCATTAGGCATACTCAGTGGATCGACCGGCAATAAATTTGATCTGGGAATAGCGCGTTCACGGCAAGGGGTAGGTGATTTGGTGCCGCGTCGTGAGTTCGCTTTTTTGGATGATGATAACCAAGAGTTAGGTGTCGATTTTAGCGTGCCGATTGTAGGCCAACATTTTGATTTACTGACATTGAAATTTGGCGCCTCAAGTTTAGAAAAAAAGCGTGGTTTCGAATCGTTTCGTTTTAGTTATAACTTTGACTCAATCGCGCCGGATGATCCATTGTTTTTGCAATCACTTGAGCGCTTATTAGACCCGTCCGCATGTGCTGGATTAGAGGGTGTTGCAAGCTCTGCCGCAGATGATTGTTATTTGGCGACCAACACCACTGGCGTTAATACTCCGTTAGGGCATATCGGTATTCGCGATGGCGTGACATTGGGCGCACCAAGGCCCGAAGCCTATGATGCTAAAACCAAATTGGCGGCTCACTATATTGCACTTGATTTAGAGTTAAACCAATTTTTCAGGCTTAACTTAGGTTGGCGGCAAGAGCGCTCATTGCAGCAGGTGTTAGATGCTAAAACTGGCTTGCTATTACAAGA
>CAJQQO010000258.1 GCA_905480475.1 uncultured Pseudomonadales bacterium
TGATGTAAAACTCAATCAAGAAAGAATGAATAAACGCGCAGAGCATTGGCATGGCGTAGTTATCGGCGCTTGCGAACAATCGGGTCGGTCGATCTTACCCATGTTACATACACCGCTTGGTATTGATCAGTGGTTAGACCAGCAAACATCGCAACCAGACCATTTAAAACTAGTGCTACGCGCAAATGGCGAAAGCTTTTCCGACATCGCAACTGCGGTGACTTTAATACCAACGCATGCAACTGTTTTAATCGGCCCTGAAGGCGGACTTAGTGAAGCGGAAATTGCACAAGCGGAGCAAGTCGGTTTTATTGCTAGCGGTTTTGGCGCACGCATACTTAGAACCGAAACCGCGCCAATCGTCGCCTTATCATTACTGCAATCTCAGTGGGGCGACTTCTAATTATCACCGCAAGATTCACTCACCGCAGATTCGCAAAATTATTTATTCCGCGCACCAGTAAGCAATCCTCGCAAAATTAATGTAACAAGCGCAAAAGCTTTTACATTAGCCATCAATTTCGAGAACCAGGTCTCACTATTTTCGCCTTCCGCAAGCGCAAAACCATCATCTGAACAACCCGTTAAGTCTTTGTTTTTATTATAGATAATAGCCCTCTCAAAGCATGGAAAATGACCCTTGCTGGATACTGGCGAGAAGTTAAGCAGCGGTCTAATCTAAAAAGACGATCTGTTTTAAATCAACAGTTTCAGATAGCAATTCAAGAATCGACCATAGCTTTGCTGGGCCGGTTTTTAAGGCGTCGCCGGATCAGGATGATTACGCTGCGTTGGAAATATTAATAAAGGTTTACTGTTAGACAACGAGTGTCGCAGTTATACAGGCGTTAGGCCAGCGGGATCTATGCGGACGTATCAATACGGAATTCAATTTATTTTCGCTCATATTCGCGATAGCGTTTTTGCAGCTGTTTGCTTCTCAGTTGTGGCAACGGCATTGACGTTTGTTACTGCGCCTGTCACATCTCAACATGTTGCAGCAGAAGATAAAGCGCCACTAGTGCTTAACGGTACGGCGGTGCATACCAATCTCCAGTTAGACTATTACTATGCTGCACTCTTTAGCGAAATACCCTCCGCCGATACAGCGGCGCTATCCTCACAAGATAATCTTCGGATGGAACTTACAATATTGGCAGACGATTGGTCCAAGCGGCAATTCACCCGCTATTGGAACCAATCAATCGCCATTAACAATAGTGACGAAGCACAGGAAGCTTTGTCCAAAGATGTAAGCAAATTTAGCCAATTGATAAAAGACAGTTTAATCCGTGGCGATCATATTCAAATCGAAAAAATTGCTGGTAAAGGCACCGCTATATCCATTAATGGCATCAGTCTAATAAAAAGCAAAAGCGAAGATTTATTCACTTTGTTTGTCAATGTTTGGGTTGGACAGCGCCCGCCTTCATCGGGTTTTAAATCTTCTATTCTAGGCGAGACCGCCGAAATCAATCCTGCTTTAGTGACTAGCTACCAAAGCTTAAAACCTTCGGCACAACGCAAAACCGAGATCAAAAAGTGGATGAAACCCGCTGAGAAAAAAGTTGTTGCGGTAAAAGCGCCAGAGAAAAAGCTTGAAAAGCCATTAGTGATGGCAGAGCTTCGACCAGTCGGCGGCGCTAAGGCAGCTGATGCTGCAGCGGCGGCCGTAGCGACTGTAGCAACATCTACATTAGCAACGACAACTGCCACTACGTCAACAACAACTACTACTTCAAAAACTGCAGCAAACGCTACAGAAGTTATCGCTACAGTTACGGATACAGCGGCCGCGGCTACTACAAAGGCAGCGGCTGAACCGATAACTACGACTGCTGCAAACACGGCTAGTAAAACCAGCGCAGCGATTAGCGACGTTTTACCAACAAGTATTCCAACAACGACTAGCGACTCTGCTCCTAAGCCAGAGGACACCGATTTAGAGACTGCTTCAGTAGAGCCCGTTGCAGCAGTGGTAGCAGAAGCGACAGAAGCAACCGCCGCGGTAGCAACTGAAGATCAACCCGCAACTAGCGATGCTATTGTAAACGCCGAAGATGATACAGCACCAAAAGATACTCTGCTAGAAAACACAGAAGTTAGCGGAGTTGCCGCAGCTGAAGTTGAGAAAACTATTGGGCAGCCAGCACAACAGGCCGCTAATGATGAACTGCTACAGGTTTATCGCTCTAATCTATTAGCGTTAACCTATCGCAATATCAGCTATCCAAACTCGGCCATTCAACGTAACCGTGAAGGCAAGGTTGTACTTAAGGTTACTGTTAATCGTGATGGTGAAGTGAAGGGTGTTAGCTATGAAAAGCAATCAAAATTCAGTGCGCTTAACCGTGCGGCAAATAAAGCTATTGCAAAATCCAGCCCTTTTCCAAAAATTCCTGAAGGAATCGCCGGCAATGAAATTGAATTGTTAGTGCCAATAAATTTCAGTTTATCTAAATAAATATTTAAGCCAGCTGACATACCTTGTTTTAATTGCCTAGCTGTCCGACTGTAAATAACCTGCGGCATCTTTTAATAACATTTTGCTGCGCATAAACACGCCGTTACCTCGCCCTATCTCTTTATCTTCTTGATCATAAATTATTGCTTCAGCAATATACTGCTGCCGATTACTGTTAACTACCTGGCCAACGGCTCGCAATAAACCGCTGCCTACCGGTCGCGTTAGATAAGTAGTAAACGACGTGGTTACCACAAACACTTTTGACTCAAATGAATTTACCGCAAAAAAAGCGGCGTCATCAAGCATTTTAAAATACACCGAACCATGTACTGCTCCGGCAGAGTGCTGATGTGCTTCGGTAGCTGTGATCTCAATCGTTGCCTTACCTTCTTCGACTAACATTGTGGGTTTATAAAAGGCATTGATTGGCGCCGCACTATACATACTCTCAAGTGCACGAAAATGTTCTTGTTGGTTTATGGCCATAATTTCCGACTGCCTATTTGCTTAATCTGACTCGATAATATTGGTAGGCAAACCATCCAGACTGATTTGGTTTTTCTGCTTCCAATAGTCTTTAATACCCTGCTCGCCTTTTGATGCTACCCACTTGTCCATATTTTCACGTTCTCTAATATGCTCATAAAATGGAACGCCAAAGCCGCAAGAGGTTTGCACCAAGTCAAAATTAAATTCGATAAATTGACGGCTATTAATATAGTTGGGAAATAACTCACTATGCTTTTGCCAAGCGTCATCTCTGGGGTGAATAATATTTGCCTCCCCGTACAAACGCAGAATTAGGGGCTTAGCAGTAAACGAGCAAAACATCATCGTCATGCGACTGCTTTGTTGCAAATGCGCAGAGGTTTCATTGCCGCTGCCGGTTAAATTAAGCCAGACTAACTGATTGGTAGACAACAATCGTAGCGTATCGCCGCCTTTTGGCGAGACATTAATTCTACCTTCGCTCGCTGCCGTGCCAACAAAAAATAGCTGCTGCTGCTTTATAAAAGCTTGTTGTTCGTCATTAAGTTTATCGTAGCGTTGCGCCATTTAAATATCCCCCTCGTAACCATCCTGCATCTACTTAAGACATTGAATATCGGGATAGAGTATCTATCGCAACAAAAAGCTAAACAAGCCTAATGTAATTACTCGACGGTTTTTATATAAGAATGTATTAAATGGCTAAGGTCTTAGCCGAAGAAAAGTGCTGGTAGATATTTAGGTCAATACTCTTTTGCAACTGATCACACTTGTCCTGATCAATAGTCAACTCGGTATTACTGGCGTAAATAATAATATTTTCATAACCGAGCAGCTCTGAAAATATCAGATAAGTAAAAAATTCTCGCAGTGGATTAAACATTCTTTGCAATAATTCGACCGATCGATGGCCAGTATTAATCACTAAAACACCGTCTGCGCTTAACACTCGATAAACTGATTGATAGAACTGCTGCTCCAGCAAGAAATCGGGCAGGCCTTGCTCGGTATAGAGATCACAAAGTATCAGGTCGCTACTACTCTCTTTAGTAACAGTTAAATAGTCCAACGCGTTTTCTACAACAATCTGCTCTTGCGTTTTTGCAGCTTTATTTTCACACCAAAAAAACGTCTTATAAATATCGACCACCACAGGTTTAAGCTCAACTGTGGTTAATTGCAGTTGCGGAAGGTAATGCTCAAAAAAGCGATTGATTGCGCCAGCACCTAAACCCAACTGCAATACGCTGGCGGAATCAGCAGCCCGATTAAAACAAAGCGACGCAAGCATGGCTTGCATATACGGAAGCGCCAAATAGCTACTATCACTTTTAAGCATTAAAGATTGTATTGCCAGTGGAGTCTCGCTGCTGTTAAGTGACTTATTATTATCTAAAACTAACTTATTATCGAACACCAGCCAACGCCAGTCATGGCTTTCACGCACACTGAGTATGCAATCGTCGGATTGATAGTCAGCTAATACAATACCATCGCTCGCTTGAGGTAATGCAACTTTTTTAGGGTCTGACTTAGTCATTGGGAGTTGGTACCGTTGCGGCTAGATTGTGGTCTTTGTCGAGACGATCGGCAATCAGAGTTAGCTTGGCGTAACGCCAATAGCTGTTTTTTCATCGCGCTCAGGCGCAATAAATAGAGCTGTAGTTCGCGATTGAGACTCTTGTCGCTTTATACCTTATTGGCATCGAAAGGTCATTAACAAGCTGACAGCGGCACTGAGAGGGGACAAAAAGAACTTGGCTAGATTTGACTGCGCAGCAAGCTGCGCATCAAACCAAGCAATAGGTGTTTAATTAAGCTGTTGGAAAATGCTTAGATAGACTAACTATGCAGGGTGTAAGCAAGAAGATGCTGCTCAACCCATTCGATATTAGGAATACCGGCGGTAAAATCTTTAACTGCAATCGACATGGCCTCAGCACGACCTCTGGGTCGGCCTTCATGGATTTCAATATCATCATCGGTGATATCCAACATCGATGGCAAATCGTTAAGCACAATCGCGTAGTAAGGCAAATGACCGTGATCAGCCGTACCATTTAATACCGCAATACGGCTTACCGATTCCGCACTTACTGTCGCAGCACCATTAAGTGATTCAAAACAAATCAGTGGAATATTGCGGCCACGCCAGTCAATCGACCCAATATACCATTCGGGTGATTTTAACTTTTGACTGATATTACCCGGCTCAAGAATTTCAGCCACCGTCACATCAGGCACTAACAAACCATCCATTTGCAAAGGCAAATACATTGCGTCAAGAGACGATGTCATTAAATCATTGTTCAAGGCTTGCATGTTTTTTTCCAAAATTCTGTTATGGAACTTACTCTAACGATCTATATAAGTTTCACTAGCGTGCTAAGTACCAAACTGTTCTTCGATTAAGGTTGACGGTAACACTTCGTTAATTGCTTCAAACAATACCGCTTCTTGATACGGCTTGCCGAGGAAGCCATTAGCACCAAGTCCTAATGCTCGCTCACGATGCTTTTCACCGGTGCGCGAGGTAATCATAATAATTGGTATATCGGCTAACTTGGCATCATTGCGAATTCGGGCAACTACTTCAAAGCCGTCCATACGTGGCATTTCGATATCCAATAAGATAAAGTCGGGTTTTACATCATCCAGCTGCAACATGGCATCCAAACCATCTTTAGCGGTAACCACATCCATACCTCGTCGCTCTAACAATCGCGAAGTCACTTTGCGCACGGTTACCGAATCATCGACCACCATTGCCAGCAAACGATCACGAGATTTATCTAGCGATATCACATTACTGTTGTTGTTAAGATTTTGTTCCGCACGTACCAAGGCAACCAGATCGGCAATCATTACGACGCTACCGTCACCTAATACCGTTGCACCGGCAATACCTTCAAGATTGGCAAACTGCGCACCTAAACTTTTCACGACAATTTCACGGCTGCCCAATAATCTATCAACCTGCAAGGCAACAAACTTGTCGCCACCGCGTACTAACAGCACCGGTAAGGCCGATAACATATCTGGGTTAGCTTGATAGTTGCTGTTATTGATCAGGGTACCTAGATAGCTGAAGTCGTATTTCTGGCCAGCGTAGAAAAACTCTGCAGCGTTTTCGCCATAGTACTCTTCAAGTTCAAATGGGCTTACTCGTACAATACCTTCTATCGAATCTAACGGTACCGCTAATGTTTCACCACCCGCACAAACCAGTAGCGCACGATTCATTGATACGGTAAATGGTAGACGGAAGGTAAACATCGTTCCCTGTCCGGCCTTTGAAGTCATTTCAACACTGCCACCTAAGTCGGCAATTTCACTTTGTACAACGTCCATACCTACGCCACGACCCGAAAGCTGGGTAAGTTCTTTGGCGGTGCTAAAACCAGCGTCAAAGATAAAACGCATAATTTCTTCATCACTTAATTGACTGTCTTTATCAATTAAACCCTTCGCTAGCGCTTTCTTTTTAACCGCTTGTACATCAATGCCCTTACCGTCGTCACTTAACTCAAGTACAACATCACCACCTTCGCGGCGAATATTCAGTCGAATCGCACCCTGCTCAGGCTTACCTTGCTCAACACGCTGCGCATCACTTTCAATACCGTGGTCGATTGCGTTTCTAAGCACATGTTCCAAGGGAGCAACCATACGTTCGATCATGCCGCGGTCAAGTTCACCACCAGCGTTATTGACTTCAAAGCTAACCGGTTTATCTAATTCGCCACTTACCTGTCTAACAATACGTCTTAGGCGCGGAATAATATAGCGAGATAAAGGCACGGTGCGAGTACGCATTAAACCTTCTTGTAAACTGGTGTTAATCCGCGACTGCTGCAATAACAGCGTTTCCATATCGCGAGTTTTTTCGCTCAAGGTACTTTTTAAATCTTTTAAATCAGAAGCTGATTCGATCAAAGATTTGGATAGCTGCTGCACTTGTGAGTAACGATCCATCTCCAGCGGGTCAAATTCTTCTTGCCCTTCGCTTTCAACCTGCTCTTTACGAAACTCTATTTGCGCTTCCATTTCAATTTCTAAACGACGCAACTG
>CAJQQO010000259.1 GCA_905480475.1 uncultured Pseudomonadales bacterium
TACCGGTGCGTGAACCAGCGCGAGCCAATAGTTTCATATTGACACCTTCGGGCATTTTCGGATTAGACATACCTTCAGTGATAATATCGCCAGGGCTTACAGTATTGGCGCGTAGTCCCATTTCCGAGTATTCAATCGCAATGCTGCGTGTCATCGCTAAAATGGCGCCTTTGGAAGCGCTATAAACACTGCCCCAAGGCAAGCCTGCATGCGCAGACGTTGAGGCGGCATTAACAATACTGCCGTTGCTATTAATTAAATGCGGAATTGCTTCGCGACACATTAAGAAGGTGCCGCTGACATTGACCTTCATCACTTTTTCAAAGTGCGCAAGTTCCAGTTCGTGGGTTTGATCAAAACGCAGAATACCCGCCATATTAATCAGGTGATTAATTTTGCCAAAGATTTTGACACAGCTTTCTATGGCATTTTTAACTTGCGCTTCATCACTAATATCACAAATTAGTGATTCAACTTTGCCGCCGTGTTTGCCTGCCATAGTGGTCGTTTCTTGCAGAGCTTCGGCCTGCATATCCATACAAAATAAGTCCGCACCTTCGCTTGCGAGTCGAAGTGCAGTCGCGCGGCCTATGCCTGAGGCTGCGCCGGTAATAATAGCGAGCTGATTAGTAAATCGTTGCATCATGATATCCAGATTGTATTTTAATATGCTATTTCAATGTTCTAAGTGAGTTTTCTATTTTGATATTCACGCATAGCTAGGCTAGCGCTTTTGAATATTAACCGGCATAGATTTAAAACCGTTGACCAAGTTTGAACGAATGCGCTTTGCATCGCCGGTTAGCGATATACTTTTGTAACGTTTAAAAAATTCTTCAAAGAAGATACGTGTTTCCATACGTGCAAGGTTTGCGCCTAAGCACAGATGAATACCATAACCAAAAGCTAAATGTGGGTTTTTGGGGCGATAAATATCAAATTCTTCTGGCTTATCAAAAACCGTTTCATCAAAGTTCGCTGAGGAATAAAGCATAATAACTCGATCGTTTTCTTTTATTGCCTGACCTGCGACTTCTGTATCGCAGGTCGCCGTACGACGAAAATAATGCAGTGGGCAAGTCCAGCGAAGCATTTCTTCTATGGCTTGTGGTAGCTTGGCAGTATCGGCTTCCACGGCTTGGTAAAACTCCGGTCGTTTGATTAATTCGTACATGCCACCGGCAATTAATGCTCGCGTGGTTTCATTACCCGCTACGGTGATTTGTACAAACAACGAAGCAAATTCCATTTCAGTGACTTTATGGCCGTCGACTTCTACGTTAATCAATAGCGATATTAAATCATCGCCGTCGCCACCTTTACGCTGTTCAGCTAATTGATAACCATAGGCGCCCATATCCATACTGGCTTGCTGGGTTTCTTCAGGCGTACCACCGATATCAGGATCGCTGGCCGAGGTTTGTAAATCCGACCAGTGCCGTAGCTGCGACCACATATCTTCCGGCACGCCTAGTAAAGAGCCAATTACTGAGGTGGGTAATTCACCGGCAAAGTCTTCGACAAAATTGCAGTCAAGTTGGCCGTCAATAAATTTGGGTTCTAGACGATCAAATATGGTATTGGTGATATCCCTGATTCTAGGCTCGAGTTCGGCTAACAATTTTTTGGTAAAGCGGGTAATCACCGCGCGGCGAATCGGGCCGTGGTTCGGCGGATCCATTCCCAGCAGCTGACCTTGTGCCTGTCCCAGAATTTCTTCAGGCAAATCGTCGACCAGTACAAAACCACGTTGAGCCGAGAAGGTTTTAAAGTCTTTAGCCACTTCCACTACATCTTCATGTCGGCTAATAATCCAGTAGCCGCCACCGTCGGGGTGCTTGTGCCAATACACCGGTGCTTGTTGGCGCAATTGCTGATAATCAGCAAATGGCACGCCATCAACGTAATTGTCAGGGTTGTAGATATCGATTGTGCTTAGGTCGTTGTCAGTCACGTTGATTTTTACTCTCTATGTGTCTGCGATTCATCGGGATTGGCTATCGCGCTTGTCGATCTGATGATTGTTTATGTGCTTGGAGTGGATAGCTAATTATCGTTATGCTGCGTTCTGGAATATCTTTATCGATCTCGCTGTCACCAGACCAGGCAGACAAACCAGACAAGCTATCATTTGCCGAGCTGAAGGCGCTATGGTCGCTAACTGAATAGTTTTGTTCAAGAGTAAAATCGATCGATTAATAAAGCGTATAGATTGCGGCTTTTTTAGATTTAGCAATATTTTGGAGATAAGCATAATGGCTCAAAGCCCCGAACGTGTTTTTAGCGATCAGTTTTTAGCTGATGCCGGCGTGATTAGCGTCGATTTAATGGCCAGAGCCTTAAATGCTGATGATCGCGCTGATGCACTGGTCCAGCTCGAGCGATTAAACAGTGAAATCATGGCGATGTATTACAACTATCGCGGCTGGCAGAAAAATATGCTGGCGGTGTTTACGGAGCGTGAGGGCGAGGCAAAAGCCGAGCAGGTGAAAGCGGCTATAGAATCTGATGCTGCGCCAGAGCGGACGATCTCGGCTTACGGCTTGGTTGATGGCTGGAAAAACGAGATTAGCTTAGTTAAAAATGCCATAGATACTGGCAAATACGATGTAGCCGAGCAGGCTGCTCGAAGCTTGCATAGGGATGCCTTGGCCTTTCATGATGGCATGATGTCGCGAGTTACAGCGATACTCAGTGAGTTGTACCGCAGCTATGGCGATCAGGTGGTGCAGCAGACCTTACAAACGGTGATGGATCCTTCGGTAATCGACCCGGATGGTAAGTTGCCTTTTAAAGATAAGGTTGAGCAGTTAATCTTTTTTACCCGTGTACACTTATTGCCGTTTAACGTGACCGAAGATGACGAGAAGGCTATCTTTATGCCTGATCCATGTCCCAGCGGCGCACGCTTAATTCGTGACGGACACTACGAGCCGCCGCGCGATGGCGCTAAAGTCACTGAAGTAGGACCGCTAACTTATGGCCAAAATGATTTTCCGATTTATTGCTGTCACGAACCGGCTATGGAAATTAGCTCGGTGTTAAATACCGGTGTGCCGGTTTTTATTGTTGATCCTTCTGAGCAGTTAGGTGTTACGCCCTGTAAAGTCTATGTATATAAGTGCAATGCAGATATACCGGCAAGTTATTTCGAGCGGCTGGGACTGAAAAAGCCGGAGGATTTAATTGCTAAATCCTAATGCTAAAATTCCTAAAGAGTGAATTGAAATCAGAAAACGTTTTTTGCTGGAGGCTTAGCTTTGGCTAAGCCTAATGGCATTAACGTTGTTTATTGATCGACTCAATATAGGGTTGGCAATAGCGATGGCTGGAAATAATATCGCTAACGGTTTTACCCTCAATATTTTTTGCGTGCAGATCACCTTTTGCAGTAACAAAAAAATCAACAAAGGTTTCGAAATCTTCAGCGCGCATGCTTTGGTAGGCTTTTAGCAATTTATGAAAATCGGCGTTTTCACCTGCAGGTGGCAGCAAGTCGAGAAACTCACGAATGCGCTCTTCACCCCATACCGGATCAATTACTTTTTCTTTGTCTTTCTTTAAAGCCATTAAAGGATGCCCTTATCTGTTTGCGCTTAAATTTGTCATTCGACTGATGGAAATGTGTGGTTCCACATGCAGTGCTTAGTCAGAGTGTCGGTTTAAACCGCGCCTTATAAACCCTCAGACGACCTGCTAAGCGGGGCGGCATTATAACGGTTTTCCTTGCAACGTTAAGACGTAATTCGCGCTTTGCTGCGCTGTCGAAAAATAATACATTTTTTGCCGATTTTGGCGCTATTAAATCGCTTTTCAATCCTTTCCTATCCATAAAGCCATTATAAAACAGTTACTTAATCAATTTGGCCTGTCGATTGCAATATGATCATTAAGTAGCCAATTCTGATGGTTTGAGAGATCACCGGCCAGAGCGGGCAAATTTAACTGAAGTGTTGAAAGGTAATTATGATCAATCACAAACAAATTAAGGGTTTAGCCGCTTGTGCGATGACTTCATTGGTTTTATCAGCTGAGGTGGCTGCAGCACCGATATCGGGTTCTATCGATTTTCAAGGTATGGCGATCGAACTCGATTTGGGTAGTGGCGTTTTTGGTTTGGATTTAAATATGGATTCGCAAATCACTGCCACCAGCGGCAATGCTTTTGCTTTTGTACTTAATTCCGGTGACTTTAGCAGCATGGCTGGGCCTGCACAGTTAAACGAATTTCAAACCGACTTTGGCGGCAACGGTTCGCATAGTTTAGCTAGCGTGGGTGGTTTTGAAATTGAATTAACCAGCGCACAAGTCAATGACGGCAGTTCTGGCACCAGCTTTGCTGATTTTAGTGGTGAGGGGATTGTTCGTTATATCGGTGGCGATGTGAATATTGATTTGGACGAGACTTATATTCAGTGGCAATACGCCAGTGCGTCCAATGCGCTTTCCTACACGCTGCACATTAGTACGCTTCCAGCTTCTCCTGTACCACTACCTGCCAGTGCTTGGTTGTTTCTAACATCGGTATCAGGATTGTTGATTGCTAGAAAGCGTTCATAAACCATTAAGTATTGATTCAAAGATTTAAATTGAAAAACACAGTCAAAAAAATTAAAGAGGTAGCAATGATAGCAAAGGCATTTAAAACGGATTTATTGTCAACAGTATGTAAAGTATTGTCGGTAATTAGTATTTTGATTTTTTCTTCAACCGGCAATGCCTTACCTATAGTTGAATATTCTGATTTTGATGACGCAAATAACAATTATAAAAATAGTCAGCCGCTGCAAACAATTAGCGGCAGTTTGGAATTTTTTGGTATCGCCGATAGTGTTTACGATAAAAGCACTTTAACCGGCATTGATTTTGGCAGCATTAACCCCGCTAACTTTTCACTAACAGCTCCTGATGGCAATATCACTCAGGCTAATGGTTTGGTGAGTCTTGCGACGGGTGATTTTGCTAGTAGTTTAGGTTTCTTTAGTTCCGTTAACTTATTTGATTTTGAATTGGATACGATTAATCCCGCAAGCCTCTTAATGAGCGGCGGTGGTTTTGATTTTCATTTAGAGTCAGCCAGTATCACTGATAACGGCGGCGCGAATATCGATTTAATCGGTAGCGGTTATGTGACGCATAATAATTACGCTGCAACGCGTTATAGCTGGGCATATTCAGCAACGACACAAATGTTTAGCGCCATTATCAATGCAGACGGCGAAGGCTTGGTTCAAGTGCCAGAGCCTCGGATGTTTCTGATTTTAATGACCGGCTTGTTAGGATTATTACTTAGCCGCTGGTCAACGCAGATTTAAGCCGCGCTTAAAAACTGTGACATAAAACGGCATAAAAAAGATCCAAAAAAAAGCCCTAACAGAAATCGTTAGGGCTTTTTGCTATTCGCTTGAAATAACTTAGTTAAGTTTTTTGGCTAATACTTGATTCACTTGTCCGGGGTTTGCTTGGCCTTTGGAAGCTTTCATTATTTGCCCAACAAAGTAACCGATCAGCTTTTTACGTTTATCCGGATCTGCAGCTTGATATTGCGCTACTTGATCGGGGCTATCAGCAATGACTTTATCAACCATCGCTTCAATCGCACCGCTATCGCTAACTTGTTTTAAACCTTTGGCTTCAATGATTTGATCGGCAGAACCTTCCTTGTTGCACATGGCTTCAAACACTTGCTTAGCAATTTTACCCGAAATGGTGTTGTCCTTTATGCGGCTAATTAGCTCAGCCAGTTGTGTTGGATCAACCGGCGAGTCTTCTATGTTTAAGTCATTTTTATTTAAGTAGCCGGACAGTTCGCCCATCACCCAGTTGGCTGCCAGTTTTGCATCTTTGCAGTGCTCAGACGTCGCTTCAAAGTAATCAGCTACATTGCGTGATTCGGTGAGTATTGATGCGTCGTAAGCGGATAAACCAAAGGCGTCTTGAAAGCGCTGGTTCTTTTGCTCGGGTAGCTCGGGCATTGCTGCGCGTAAATTATCAATAGTTTGCTGCTCGACAATCACTGGCAATAAATCAGGGCAGGGGAAGTAACGATAATCGTTAGCTTCTTCTTTGCTACGCATACTGCGAGTTTCGTTTTTATCGGCGTCGTATAAGCGGGTTTCTTGTGTCACCGTGCCGCCATCTTCGATTAATTCAATTTGTCTTTGCACTTCAACATGAATGGCTTTTTCAATAAACCTAAAGGAGTTAAGGTTTTTAATTTCAGTACGCGTACCGAGTTCTTGTTGTCCCACCGGGCGTATCGAGACATTAGCATCGCAGCGCAGCGAGCCCTGCGACATATCACCATCAGAGATTCCTAAATAGGTGACAATGGCATGAACCTTTTTCAAAAACTCTATCGCTTCGCTAGCCGTGCTCATATCGGGTTCAGAAACAATTTCAATCAAGGGCGTGCCAGCGCGGTTAAGATCAATACCGGACATGCCATGAAAGTCTTCATGCAATGATTTGCCAGCATCTTCTTCCAGATGCGCATGATGAATACGTACCCGTTTGCTTTTGCCTTCTTCTTCAGTGGAGATATCAATATGGCCGGGGCCAACAATGGGTTTTTCCAATTGCGTGGTTTGATAACCTTTGGGCAGATCAGGGTAAAAATAGTTTTTACGCTCAAAGACCGATCTTTTCTCTATTTCTGCATCGACCGCTAAGCCAAACATGATAGCGCTAAGAAATGCCTGTTGGTTCGCCACTGGCAAGGTGCCGGGCATAGCAAGATCTACGGCGTCGGCTTGTGTGTTTGCTTCTGCGCCAAAGGCGGTAGAGGAGCCACTAAATATTTTTGATTGGGTGGATAGCTGAACATGAACTTCCAAGCCAATCACGGTTTCCCACTGCATGCTGATGTAACCCTTGTATTAATTAGTGCTAAAAATAATAAAATGCTTAAGTGTTGGCGAGTTGCTGATGCCAATCGGTCGCGCTTTGAAATTGATGCGCTGCATTTAATAATTGTTGCTCGGCAAAGTAGTTGCCAACCAGTTGTAAACCGACCGGCAAATTGTTGATCATTCCTGCCGGTACGGATATCGCTGGCAATCCCGCGAGATTAACTGCGATGGTATAAATATCTTCAAGATACATGGCAACCGGGTCATCGGTTTTTTCACCAAACTTAAATGCCGGTGAGGGCGATGTGGGGCCAGCAATAATATCGACTTTTTCAAATGCAGTCACAAAATCCTGTTTGATTAAACGGCGAATTTGCTGTGCCTTGCGATAGTAAGCATCGTAATAACCGGCCGATAGCGCATAAGCACCGACTAAAATCCTGCGTTTGACTTCGTCGCCAAAACCTTCGCTACGGGTACGAGTATATAAGTCTTCTAAATCGCTGGGGTTGTCACAGCGGTAACCGTAACGCACTCCGTCAAATCGGGATAGATTGGACGAGGCTTCGGCTGGTGCAATAACGTAGTAGGCCGGTACCGATAAGGCAGAGTTAGGTAACTCAACGTCGACCAGTATCGCGCCTTGTTTTTCTAATTCGGCTAAGGCGGCTTGTACCGTTGCGGCCATGGCAGGGTTTAATCGATCATCAAAATATTCTTTAGGTAAGCCGATTCTCATGCCTTTAATAGGCTGGCCTAATGTTGCGGTATAGTCGACCACGGCTTGGTCGGAGCAGGTTGAGTCTTTGGCGTCAAAGCCGGCCATCACGTTTAGCATAATCGCTGCGTCTTCGGCGCTGCGCGTCATGGGGCCACCTTGATCTAGACTAGAGGCAAAGGCAATCATGCCGTAACGACTGACTCTACCGTAGGTAGGTTTTAAACCGGTGAGTCCACACAATGCGGCGGGTTGTCGAATCGATCCGCCGGTATCGGTACCGGTTGCTGCGGGTGCCAGTTGCGCGGCAACGGCTGCGGCGGAACCACCCGATGAGCCACCTGGTACGGTGGTTAAATCCCAAGGGTTTTTAACCGGCCCGTAATAACTGGTTTCATTGGAGGAGCCCATGGCGAACTCATCCATATTGGTTTTACCAAGAACCACGGCGCCGGCCTGCTCGAAGTTTTCAACCACGGTGGCACTGTAGGGCGGGATAAAGTTATCCAGCATCTTGGAGCCACAGCTGGTGCGCACTCCGTTGGTGCAAAAGATATC
>CAJQQO010000260.1 GCA_905480475.1 uncultured Pseudomonadales bacterium
TTGTTCTCGGCACCAATGGCTTATGGCATGTTAGGTTCTTCGCATATGGGTTACAGCGCAGATAGCTTAGTATCGGCAAATGGCTGTGGTACTGGTTTGCTAGTAGGTTTGGCCATTGTATTATTGCTTGAAGCGAATGCGATCTTTGGCAAAATGGGCCCAATGGCTTCGGTCAAAGGTGTTATCCATTGTAGCCTTGGTCTTACTGCTGTTATCTTTGCCATCTTACACTTTTTGTAAGCAGGCTATGCCTGTCGCTGTATTTGCGGCAGGCGCAGTTTAACTGGGCAGCGTTTTACTGCGGACAATAGTAAACTTTAGAACATGGCATAGCCCAGCGTTGTATTATGCTAACGACAAAAAAGAGGGCGGTAACGCTCTCTTTTTTTTTCGCAACTTATTCAATAGCGCTATTTACTGGCTATATATTTAAATCAATGCTCTGAAAACACTGTTCTGATAGCGTTGCTGTTAAAACACTGAACTTAAAATGTTGTTCTTAACAAATTGTATTTAAACCTTTCAAGAGACTAGGCAGATTATGGCAACGCGTGACCCACGCAATAGTAACGATGATTTAACCCATATACCCGCAATGAAACCTGCTCATGATGAAGTCGTGGGGCGGCGCAAGCAATCACAGGGGCGAACATCTAACTCATCAATTAAATCCAAGTCAAAGTCCTCGGGTTCTGGCGGCGGGTTTTTAACCGTGCTGGCCTTTTTACTGGCTATAGCAGCGGGCGGTGCAGCCTATTATTTGTGGGAGCAGCAGCAAGTCGTTATAGAGCGCGCGACGCAAGCCGAGCAACGGCTAGAAGCGCTAGAAGCGCAGTTGGCGAGTACCGGTGACGAGATGTCACAATCGGATGCGGCGGTACGAATTAAACTTAAAGAGTTAGACGTCGAGGTTCGAAAACTGTGGGACAACGTTTGGAAAAAAAGCAAAGTGCTGCTTGATGAGCATAGCAAAAATATTAAAAACCTAACCACTCGAACCGGTGGCTTAGATAAAAAACAAGGCAATGCGGCGAAAAAATTGACTGAAGTCAGTTCTGAAATAACGCGCTATTCCGCCGCACTGGATGAAGTGGCAGAATCCTTAGAAGAAGTGCAAGCAGGTTATAGCAAAACCGCAGCCTTGCGAGAAAAACTGCCGCAGTTGACTAATAAGATTGAAGATCACGAAACGCGTATTAAAAATAACGAAGAGTGGGTTGAGTCAATCAATACGTTTAGGCGTCAGGTTAATCAGCAATTAAACGCTGGTAACCAGCCGGTAAATGAAGCACCACAGTTGCAGTAAAAGATTAATCGAACGAGCCGTTTATAAAATTTCCCACTGCGTTGATGTAGGCGCTGTTTTAACAGTGCAATCCAATCATTTTATGTGCCAGTGTATAGTCGTTAGTTTCAGGAGATCCACCAATGACCGTAATCCAGCAAGAAGATTTAATCACCAGTGTTGCTGACGCACTGCAATATATTTCCTATTACCATCCCATTGATTTTATTCAAGCGGTTAACGAAGCCTACGAGCGCGAAGAGTCAAAAGCGGCTAAAGACGCGATGGCACAAATCTTAATTAACTCGCGTATGTGCGCTACCGGACACAGACCTATTTGTCAGGACACTGGCATCGTTACGGTGTTTTTGCGAGTAGGTATGGATGTGCAATGGGGCAATGCCAGCATGGGCGTCACCGAGATGGTCAATGAAGGCGTGCGACGTGCATACCTATTACCCGATAATATTTTGCGTGCCTCCATTCTTGCTGATCCTGATGGTGCCAGAGAAAACACTAAAGATAATACCCCGGCGATTATTCACTACGAACTAGTGCCCGGTAATACGGTTGATATTCAAGTTGCAGCCAAAGGTGGCGGCTCTGAAGCCAAATCTAAATTTGCCATGCTAAATCCTTCCGACTCGGTGGTGGATTGGGTGCTTGAGCAAATTCCTAAAATGGGCGCAGGTTGGTGTCCGCCGGGTATGTTGGGCATTGGCATCGGCGGTACCGCAGAAAAGGCCATGCTAATGGCAAAGGAATCGCTGATGGATTCCATAGATATTCATGAGCTACAAGCCAGAGGTGCTTCTAACCGTTCTGAAGAGCTGCGCTTGGAGTTGTATGAGAAGGTCAATCAATTAGGTATCGGTGCTCAGGGTTTGGGCGGCTTAACCACTGTGTTAGATGTGAAAGTGGTTGATTATCCAACCCATGCAGCCAATAAACCTGTGGCGATGATTCCGAACTGCGCAGCAACACGACACGCTCATCTGACGCTAGATGGTTCCGGCGCTGTGGCGTTAAAGCCACCACCAATAGAAGCGTGGCCAGATATCACATGGGAAGTCGGTGATAGCGTGCGCAGGGTGAATCTCAATACCGTTACACCCGAAGATGTACAAACATGGCAACCCGGAGAAACCTTATTACTTAGCGGCAAGATGCTAACCGGCCGCGATGCCGCGCATAAAAAACTGGTTGATATGATTGGCAAGGGCGAAACCTTACCGGTTGATTTAAAAGGCCGATTTATTTATTACGTAGGGCCGGTCGATCCGGTAGGCGATGAAGTTGTTGGCCCAGCAGGCCCCACCACGGCAACAAGAATGGATAAATTCACTCGTACCATATTGGATAAAACCGGTCTATTAGGCATGATTGGTAAGGCGGAGCGGGGGCCAACCGCAATCGAAGCAATTAAAGATTTTAAATCTGTTTATTTAATGGCCGTTGGTGGCGCAGCTTATTTAGTTGCTCAGGCGATTAAAGGTGCGAAGGTTGTCGGTTTTGCCGAATTAGGAATGGAAGCCATCTATGAATTTGATCTTGAGGATATGCCGGTGACGGTAGCCGTTGATAGCCAAGGTGAATCTGTGCACGTGACAGGTCCGGCCATTTGGAAGCAAAAGATAGCCGAACAAATCATTAACGTTGTTTAGTCTTGCGGAGCTATCAGGCTTGGTAAACTCTCTTAGCTATTAAGGCAATCAGCTGTAAACCGCGCATTATTGCAGAATAGGCTTAAGTTGCGAAATACATCTAAATTGCGAAATACACTTGAAAGAGAGCAAATATCATGTCGAGATGGACAATAGAAGAAATAGACGATGCCTTTCAAACCTTTCAGGCCGCGGCCTTAAAAGGCGGGCAAACGCAGGACTGGCAAGATTGGGCCAATTGTTTTACCGAAGATGCTACTTACTTTGAACATCACTACGGTAAGTTTTGGGGTCGTGAAAATATTCTAAATTGGATTAGCAAAACTATGGCGCCGTACCCAGTTAATGCAATGACGGCATTTCCGATTACTTGGTACAGCATTGATGTTGTTAAAGGCTGGGTGTTTTGTGAAGTGATGAATCGCATGGAAGATATTGGCGATGGCAAAATCCATGAAGAGCCGAATATCACCATTTTGCACTATGCAGGTAATGGTTTGTTTAGCTACGAAGAAGATGCCTATAACCCAGAGAATATGGGCTCAATGATTAAGGGCTGGTTAGACGCGAAAAAAGCCATCAAGGCGACGTAAATTTATTAATGATGTTTTGAAAAAAACGGTCGAAAAGATCAGGCCAAAAAAAAGCACGCTCGAAGCGTGCTTTTTTTTGCTTTAGCAAACGTTCTTATTTACGTGAACGTTTAACGCCAACAAGACCTAACAATGCAGAACCCATTAACCATGCAGCCGCAGGAACAGGAACAGCTGCTACATTGATGTTATCGTAGAAAACACCAGATGAGTCGCCATTGCTAGCAGTGTTAGTGAAACCGATTTGAAGAGTTTCACCAGCGTATGCTGCGTCAATAAATAGGCTTGCAGTTAAGCTAGTCCACGCAGAACCAACGCTAGTAGTATCGATAGCGATGTTAGCTAATTCAGCGAAGCTACCATTAGACGTTTGAACAACTTTGATAAATGCAGCAGCAGTAGTAGCACCACCGATATTGCCGGATTTCACATCAAAATCGAAATCCCAAGTTGAGCCTACGTCACCGGCTTCGATAGTACCGATATCACGGAAGATTACCGCAGCGATACGGTTACCAGAACCATTACCGTGATCAGCATTGGCATAGTCACTGTAAGTGTTGAACTGATTGCTGCCTTGAGCTGCGCCGCCTTCACCCGTTGCTACACCAGAAAATGCAGGGCCGCCGCCAGCGATGTTTGGCGCTGGGAATGCAAAGTAATTGTAGATAAAGTTAGTGCCAGTTGAATCAAATACATTTGCACCCACTAACCAACCATCGTCAGAAAGCGCTGCGCCGTTATTTGGATCCATACCTTCAAGATTTTGAGAGTAAGTAGAGATAGCAGCTGAACTCAATGATGAAAACATCATTGTAGTTGCCAATAAGCTGGTAGTAGCTGCGATCTTTGCGGTTTTTATGCTTGTCATTATCGTTCTCCAGGTTTCAACCTTTTATTAGGATTAGTACAGTTTTCGGCTCGTATCTTGTACTTGCCATGCTTAAGTAGAGCCGCTGGGAGCAGCTCTACAAAATCGTTATGCCAATACTTCTGTAAACTTATACTCGCTTACGGAATGCATTGATTCCTACCAAGCCAAGCATCGCAGCAAATGCGGCAATTGCGAAAGCAGGGAATGGAACGTTAGCCGCAGTAGAAACTGCAGTTAAGCTGATGTTGTCGTAGTAAACACCGGTGTTATCAAAGTTTCCTGAGAAACTTTCAAAACCGACTTGTAGGCGTTGGCCATCAAGTAGTGGATCACTTAGATCGATAGTTATTGTGTAAGTTGTCCATACCGTTTGTGAGATAGCGGTAGTGTCTTCAACAATAACATTGGTGGTAGCAAAACCTGCACCGGGATCTAGCGTTTTAACAAATGCATTTGCGGTACAGATGCCTGAGCAACCGTTGCCAACTGCAGCACTATCATCACCACCAAAACCGTCATCAACAACATCAGGACGTTTTGCATCAAAAGTGAAAGTCACTATTTTGCCAATATCGTCAGAAGTAATAAAAAATTCTTTTAATACTAAAGCGTTGACAACGTCAGTGCCGTTACCGTGACCTTCTGGAGTTGCGCCATCAAGACCACAACAGTTGTAATCACTGTAGATATTTAAGTAGTTAACGCCTACGCCGCCATTAGTTGCATCACCAGTAGCAACGCCAGAGAAACCTGGGCCACCGTTTGGCGCATCAAATAAACCGTAGAAAAACTTAAAGCCACCAGGGTAGGTGCCCACACCGTCAGAAATATTTGCACCAATTCTCCAACCGGCAACTGCCAAATCAGTACTCATGTCACTGACTGTCATCGCTTCGAAGTCATCTGAAAATTCGCCAATAGTAGCGAAACTTTGTGCGCTAAATAATGCTGTTAGTGCTACACCTGAAATAAGTGATGCCGCCAATTTTTTGCTTGATTTAAACATTGAATCTCTCCGATTACTTGAAAATCTATTGTTATAGGTTTTAGTCCGCCGGTACGGCTAGCGGGTCCGATCTGTTTATTTTTCGTTTACGACAGTTGAAAATTTTGCTGAATAATTATTAATCACTTTTTCTATTATTCGATCATACGGCGATCAGTTGAATTGGTCTACGCTTTTGCGATTAGCTGGGTCATGTGCGCGATAGCTGATCCTAAAATTAAATACTCTATTATTATCAACAGCTTACGATGGTCTGGTGGGCTTGGGTTAGCCCCCAAATTAGCCTTGTTTAGCGTCTCGTCCTTAGCATAATTAATGTGCTGAATAGCCCCAGAATAACAATCGCCAAAGCCGGAATGGGGGTTGAAACTTCTACAGGCGGCTCGACTACAGCTTCACCTTCAAACAACCAGTAATCGGTATCAAAATTTACATCGGCTCCGGAGTTACTAATGACCGCGATCGTCATATTGTGCACCACACCATTGCTGCCAGGAGCCGTATCCAGAATGCCGGTACCACCGGTGGCAAAACTCGTATCGTGTACAAAATCGGCTATTGGAATTTCAACCCGCTGCCAACCTGCGCCAGTAATAGCACAGGGGCCTGTAGGCGAGACTCGGCAAATAAATTGAAACTCGTCGTCGTCTGTAGGGTTCCATTCGCCATTATTGTTATCGTCATCCTGAATGTTTATTTCCAAATTATAATCTTGATTTACCGGACCCGAACCAAAATCGTTAGAGACGACACTGGGATTAATCCAGAAGCTGAACTTGGTCATATCGCTTAGATCCATAAACTGAACCCGACCAAAGCCACCAAAGAATGTTGCTGTGCCGCCACTACCCCAACCGGTATTCATTGCCCAATTGCCGCCATCGCTGGGAGGCACACTTGAGACATTGTTACCCAGTCCGCCGCCAGCGCTAGCGCCATTAAAGGCATACCAGCTATTGTTAAAGGGATCATTGTGTTCAAAATTATCGAATACAATCGTCGGTGCGGACGGTGCAGGGACTATCGTGTCAGCCGTTTCATAAACGCGGACATAATCGACAACAAATTCTTGTGGGAAAATCGAATTGCCATCGGGATCACCGGGGAAGTTACCACCCACGGCCATATTTAAAATAAGATGGAAGGGCACATCAAACGGGGCAGGGAATGCGCCACCGCCAGAGAACCAAGAGTTAACGGTTTTATACAGGACGCCATCCAGATACCAACGAATTTCGCTTGGCGCCCATTCGACGGCGTAAGTATGGAAGTCGTTAGTGGTGCCGCTAGGTAGTAAAGTCGTGGTGCTATTGTTAGCGCTGCCGCCACCGATATTACCGTAGTGGAGGGTGCCAAACACCGTTTGAGGTTGATGACCTAACCATTCGAGGATATCGATTTCGCCACTTGAAGGCCAGCCACCATAGATCGAGGGATCAGAAGATAACATCCAAAACGCTGGCCATGTACCTTGACCGGCAGGGCCTTGATTAGCGGGTAATTTGGCTCTAATTTCGTATCGGCCGTAAGTGAAATCGGCTTTGCCCAAGCTGCGGATTCTTGCTGAGCTATAGTTTTTTCCTGAGATCGCAGGGACTTCTTGCTGGGCAGTTATTGTTAATTCGCCAGCGGCAACCGTTACGTTTTGGTCGGTGTAGTACTGTAATTCATTATTACCCCAGCCCGGAATGCCGTAGCCGGTGCCATCGCCATACTGATATTGCCATTTGCTTAAATCCAGCTCGGAGCCGCTGAATTCGTCAGACCATAGCATCGTGCAGGGGACTGAACATTGAGCGTGGCTAAACCCAGATATTAGCGCTGTTAATAGTGAAAAAGCTAATAAATTCAATGATTTAAGCATGTTGCCTCGACAGATTTTTATTTTGGTTAAAGACTTTTTCGCGTACTTGATTTTTTTATACTAATTCTGAATCTGGTTATTATCTGTACGATTATACTCCTGCCCGCTTCAAAAGGATCACTGCTTCAGCTCGGAAAGGGTACGCCTTGTCGCAAATAGCGCTGTTTTGACGCTAATTAGCTGAGGTGATTGAGTTTACGCAATCGACTCGCTTGGCCGCCATCGGCATGGGTTCAATCACAATATGTGATATTTCCAGCGTGAGCTCGCCTGAGGTACCCATCAAAAAGGGTGTATCGATTTTTGATAGCTCGGCACCACTGTTAGAAAAGCAATTGAGGTCAATCGCGACGTGTTCCCAGCTATTCATGGGCAATGATTTTAATAACTGGGTGACATCTACCTGACCTGAGCAGGGATAGCGACAGTCCATTCGCACCGCAACCGTTTCGTTAGGTGGTGTTTGCACTCTGACTTTAAAGTGCAGTGCCGCATCGTTTTCTGCTAGCTCACTAATATCCATTGCTTGATTATGTTGAAAATAAATTTGTCCGTATTTGTTATCGGTCCATTCTATTTTTCGTGCGTCTTCCTGCGTGGCGTTATCCGAAGCACTTACCACGACCGTTTTCTTATTGGCGGTGCTGCCTCCATTGCCATCAATCGATACGCTCCAGTTATCTTCGTCGCCCACATAAAGTGTCCAAGGATCATTTATCTTTTTCAAGAAGATAGGCAAAGAACCGTGAATGGCCAAGCCTCTTTGCAAAAGTTCATCGCTGTTATCCAGCATGGCTAATTGCTGATCGGACTCATAGGTCAAACCATAGCCGACTTCAAATTGAGGGCTTTCTTGGTAACTAGGGTAGTTATTAATATTGGTTTGCTCACTACTACGCGGCCAAGAGAAAGCGAGTTTACCGCTAAAATCATAGCGAGGCTCGCCGTTGCTATCGCCAATAATAAGGTCGGCAACGCCGTCACCTTCAGATCCGGGTAGCCACGCCACAACAAAAGCCTTAGATGCATTGATAAACGCATTGGTGCTTAATGGTCTGCCAGTTAATAAGATACTGGTCACTGGAATATCTTGCTCAGCAAGCGCCTGCAGAATTTCAAGTTGTTTATAGGCGTCATTGGGAGGGCGTACTTGGCTTAAGTCACCGACCCCTTCGGCGTAAGGCTCTTCTCCAAAAACAAATACCACCGAGTCAAAATCATCTTTTACGCTGGCGGATTTAGCGAGATCACCTTGTGGATCATAAGTGACTGAACCTGTATTGATAGTATTTTCACCGGCACTGCTGCTAGCGGCTATCGCTGTTTCAAACCCTGCCAATAAAGAGCTGCCATTTGGAAAGTCGGCGTTGGAGTTACCGTCGCCTTGCCAGCTTAGTGTCCAACCACCCGTTTGATGGGCGATTTGATTAGCGGCTTCGCCGATAACTAAAATACGACTGTCGGAAGGCAAGGGCAGTAGTTGCTCATTGTTTTTTAACAATACCAAAGACTCTCTAACCGCTTGGCGCGCCAGTGCTCTATTATTTTCTAGCTGCACATTAAGCTGCTGATCCGACAAACGCTTGCTGCGATTATCTTTATCAAATAGTCCTGCGCGGTATTTAACGCCAAGAATTCGGCTAACCGCATCATTGATTCGCGTAAGCTTAATTTCGCCAGATTTAACTTGTTCTACGGTATTCTCAATTAAGGCTTTCCAATCTTCCGGTGCCATTAGCATATCGACGCCAGCATTAATGGCTTGCGCACAGTTACCATTACTGCAACCGTCTATTTGCGCATGTGCATTCCAATCACCAATAACAAATCCGTCAAAACCCATTTGTTTTTTAAGTAAATCGTTCAGAGCATAATCGTGACCGTGTAGCTTTTCACCGTTCCAACTGTTAAACGATGCCATTACCGTTTGCGCATCGGCATTAAGCGCGGCAATAAAACTCTGACCGTGAATATCCATTAACTGTTGTTGATCACCTAGCGTATCGCCCTGATCAACACCATTGTGTGTGCCGCCATCACCAATAAAGTGTTTGGCCGTAGCGACCACTCTGTCGTGATCTTTTAATTGTTTCGGTGAATCACCCTGCAAACCCAATACCGCTTCGGTAGCTAGCATCGAAACAATCCGTGGATCTTCAGAAAAACTTTCGTATGTACGACCCCAGCGGTCATCACGCGCGACGGCTACGGTTGGCGCAAATGCCCAATTGATGCCCGATTGGGTAACATCCATAGCAGTAGCGGCAAATATTTTTCTTGTTAGCGTTGGATTATTCGCCGCACCTAGATTGATATTGTGAGGGAAGATCACCGCACCAAATAGGTTGTTATGGCCATGAACCGAGTCGGTTCCCCATAGCAAAGGGATGGCTGCACGCCTGCTTGGATCGGCTTTCGATGCCTGATAGTAATGGTAGGCTAACTCTCGCCAGTCATTGATGGTTCCGTATTTATCGCCGTTTGGATGCGATCCGCCACCATTAAGTACTGAGCCTAAGCCATATTCGCGTACTTCATCTGGTGTAACATGTTTGATTTCCGCCTGCACCATTTGGCCGACTTTTTCTTCCAGTGTCATTCTGTCTAATAATGATTGAACAAAAAGTGTCTCTGCAGCTACGTCGTCAGCCAAGGCTTTAACGCTATCGTCGTTAGCATTGAAATGGCAAGCATTCAGTAACAGTAGCACCAGTACAGCACTCGGTGCTTTAATAGCCGTGTTAAGCGCTTTAATCATGCGCAGATCAATAGTCGTTAATTGAGCCATTGCGTAACGATAGCATTGAGAAACAGGGTCAGTTATTGGTGACCTAAAAATAGAAATAAAAAGTGGCATAAATATCGTTGTTTTTATCAAGCAGTGATTGTCTGGACAAGAGTTCCCATTTGATCTGATTTAAGGAGACTCTCTATCCTATGTATAGATTTTTATTAGATATATTCACTTCTATCCTACCGATTAACTTTGTGCAAAAAAGCTACAATCGATCAGCGGGGTAAATGGCGGGATAGAGTGGATTGCGATAGACGGGATACTAAAGCTGTTTACGCTGCAATTTAGTATCATTTGAAACGCTTTGCTACAGTGTGTTGTAAGTATGAATAATAAGATTACAGTTGATCATTCCGAAGTACGCCCAATTTTATTGCGTGTGTGGTACATGCAAATATTATTCTGGGTTATTTTGACGGTAGTTGCATTTTTTAGTTTAACGCTTTGGTATGGCGCGGCTGAGTGGCCGCATGTTTTACACACCATATTGCAATCGCTTATTGGTGTTGCCATTACCGTCCCAATGCACTGGATTTTTAGGGCGATTTTTAAAAAATCAGTGCCTGTGCTTATTTCAGTTACCGCTATTGTCGTAGTGGTTTTTTCATTTGTTTGGTCAGTTCTGAGGTTGGGAACATTTATTTTGGTCACCGATGAAGGCAGTGAGGTTTGGGCCGATTTTGGCGGTTGGTATTTTAGTGGTTTTTTCATTTTTCTTTGTTGGACCGCCACTTACTATAGCTTGCATTATTATCGGATGGCGACCGAAGAAAAAGATCGGCGCATATGGTTGGTAGAGCAAGCCAGAAAGCAACGAGTCAAGCTGTTGCGGGCAGAAAAAATTGCTGTTGAATCACGCATGCAAATGCTGCGATATCAGCTTAATCCGCATTTTCTCTTTAATACGCTTAACGCGGTAAATGCCCTTATTGTCGCAAAAGAGTTGACTCAAGCAAGGACCACGGTAGAAAAGCTAAGTCAGTTTTTACGTTACGCGCTCAAAGAAGATAAAAGAGGTTGGGTGAGCTTAGCCAGTGAGCTTGAAGCGTTGGAGCTGTATTTGGGCATCGAGCGAATTCGTTTTGCTGACCGCTTAAGCGTTGAGTACGACATCGAAGATAGTACTTTAGCTTTGCAAGTCCCCAGTTTATTACTGCAGCCACTAGTAGAAAACTCGATTAAACATGCTGTGAATGTTCGTGAAGATGGCTGTAAGATTAGCGTGTCAGCGAGCTTGGTAAACAACATATTGTCCTTGTCGGTTAGCGATGATGGGCCGGGCATCACCGCTATGTCAGACGGTGAAATTAGTTCTGATCAATTTCAATTTAGCGGTGTTGGTGTGAAAAATATTGTCGATAGATTGGAAAATATTTATGGAGAAGATGCCAGCGTGAAATTACACAATAAGAAAAATCACGGTGTAAGTATGTTTATTAAAATACCCATAAAAACATAGGTAAAAATGAGAAATACAGAAAACAATACCAATAACATACAGGCGTTTCGAGCCATTGTTGTTGACGATGAGCCGTTGGCACGCCGACTGGTGGTTGCAAGTCTTGAGGACTATCCCGAAATTGAAGTGATCGCCGAATGTTGCAATGGTCGTGAGGCGGTTGAG
>CAJQQO010000261.1 GCA_905480475.1 uncultured Pseudomonadales bacterium
CGGTGGACCGCCAAGTGACGGTCAAGATCATGAGATTATTCTCGATGATTTTGTTTTTGTTCCTGAAGGTACTGTAGAAGTATCTCCGGCAGAAGAAAATATTCCTATCAGCGGACTCTATGGATCATTGCTGTTAGCTAGTTTGATGATCTTTATTACTCGCATAAAAAGACTATAGAAACATTATCATCCCACCTGCATCTATTCTCATATCGAGGCGCCTCCAACGCGATTAAGAATCAACTGCAGACTATGCAATAAAAATCACAATCATAGCGACAACAATACGTTTTGACATTTCAGTATCACCTGCGCTGCAATTAAGTAAGTAGTTGATTAGAAAAATAATAGGCGATGGTTGAAACTAACCGGCCGGCTTTTATTTATCGCCCGTGGCAAGCTAGCACTGCACGACTAATATCGCCATAGCATTAGTGGCCACTTTTTAATTTTTATCGATCTTAACAAGTACTGTATGTACAAGCAGTATAAAATGACCTACCATTTCATCACTAAAAAAACTAAATACGAGCGTGCCCGGATTATGTCGCAGCCCCAACTCAAGGATGGAATAAATACTAAGTCCATCGCGCTTATCGCAACCGCTATTAATAATGTCGATGCCGACTTCCCGGCAAAAACCTTTAAACGGCTGGCAAGTAAAAACCTCAATACCCTTGAGCTTAAAGATCGGGTCTATCATATTATTGACGCCTTGCATCAAACGCTTCCGGCTGACTTTAAAAAAAGCGCCAAAATTTTAATGGCGGTTAGAAAGAGCTGGGATATCAGTAATAAACTTGATCGTTACGGTTTTGCCGCATGGGCAATTACCGATTACGTAGGGGTACACGGGCTTGAGCATCCACAGCAATCGCTTAAGCTGCTTCAGCATTTAACGTCATTATTCTCTGCCGAGTTTGCGATAAGACCATTTATTCATCAGCACCCACAAGCTGCATGGATTTGCCTGCATCGATGGGTCGAGCATAAAGATGAAAGCGTAAGACGGCTCGCATCTGAAGGTTGTCGCCCGCGGCTACCGTGGGGCACACAACTGCAAGAGCTGATTGATTTCCCTATGCCTATTATCGCTTTGCTAAGTAAACTGAAAGATGACAAAAGCGACTATGTGCGTCGCTCAGTCGCCAATAATTTAAATGATATCTCCAAAGATCACCCCGAGCTTGTGATTAAGGTTTGCAAGCAGTGGAGTAAATCGGCAAGTAAGGAATGCCAGTGGATTATTCGTCACGCCACTCGCTCGCTAGTAAAAAAAGGCCATCCCGAAGTTTTTGCATTATTGGGTTATACTGCCAAACCCAAGGTTTCGTTTAGTCCAATAAGTCTTTCCAGCAAAACCATTAAGCTTGGCGAAACGCTGGAGTTTTCTACCCAACTTGACTCCCAGCTTAAGGCTGATCAAAATCTAGTTGTCGATTATGCTATTCACTATGTTAAGGCCAACGGCACAAGCAGCGCAAAAGTTTATAAGTTAAAAAATATTACGCTTAAAGCCAATGACAGTTTGCCAATAAAAAAGCGACAGGCATTTAAACCCATATCTACACGCAAATTTTATCCCGGCAAACACCACTTGGAAATATTGCTTAATGGTACTGCCGTTGCAAAAAAGAGTTTTCGCTTGATTGTTTAAAAGCCTTTTTTGCTCCGCTTAAAAACTATCAGCTAGACAGCTGTAAATCCGATAAGTACTCACTTGCTTAAGCGTTCCCGCGCAGATACCATCTGCCTAAGCTTATTTCCCAGAACAAAAACAAACCGTTTGGAGTTTACTTGACTGATTCCTGTTATATCTTTGGCTTGGCGCTTGATGGCAAGGGCGGTGCAAGCGACGTTAAATCCACAGCGACTGATAGCGCACAGCCCACGTGGCTGCATATTGATTATTCCGCAGCCGATACATACCCGTGGTTAAATTCACAACATGTTGATGAGCTGACGATCGAAGCATTAACGCGTAGCGAAACGCGTCCACGCAGTATGATTAAATCCGACGGTTTGTTAATTGTTTTGCGCGGCGTCAATATGAACCCTGACGCTGAGCCTGAAGATATGGTGTCGATTCGTATCTGGCTGCAGGAGCAAAGAATGATTACCGTAAGACAACGCCGCATTCTAGCCGCGCAAGATGTTAAAAGCACATTGGAAGCAGGCAAAGGGCCGTCTAGTTTAATTCATGTGCTTATCGATATTATCACCCAACTAGCCGATAGAATTGCCGACTTCGTCAATCAGATGGAAGCGCGAATGGACCAATACGAAGCCGCTATTGGCCAGCAAAATCCGATAGCGCTACGCAGCCAAATTTCTGAGTTACGGAGACAGTCGGCCGTAGTTCGTCGCTTTCTTGCACCACAACGCGATGCCTTGGATACACTACAACAACCGAGCAATAAAAATTTTAGTGACAGCCATCGTTACGCTATACGAGAAGAAACCGACCGGATGATTCGCTCGGTTGAGGATCTTGATCTTGTTCGTGAGCGCGCCTTAGTCGCCCAAGAAGAGCTAATAAACCTTGCGGCGCAAGAGCAAAATAATCGCATGTACGTATTGTCGATTATTGCTGCAGTGTTTTTACCGATTACCTTTATCAGCGGCGTATTTGGTATGAACGTCGCGGGATTACCCGGCACTAACACGCCCGCTGCATTTCTTATCGTTTGTATTGCGATGATTGTATTATCGATAGGAACACTGTTATGGCTTAGATTCAAAGGCTGGTTCTAACCGTATTACAATGGCTTATCGTTAGCGATTTGAATCACACCATCAACATGTACATCCCGCTGAGGAAAGGCAATAACAATATTATTTTCACGAAAAAGCGTATCGATTCTAAAGCGAATATTGCTGCGAATCTGACGTAGATCTCTATCAGCGGTAGCGTTTATCCAAAAGAAGGTTTCAAATATTAACGCGCTATCGCCAAAGTCCTCAAAGAAAACCACGGGTGCCGGATCATTCAACGCTATCGCTTGATCATCAACTGCCTGCTTAATTAGCTTGGCAACCTGCTCGACCGGTGATCCATAACTCACACCTATACGCACAGAGGTACGCATTTTTCTATCAATTAAGGTCCAGTTGACCACTGTGTTTTCAAGCAAGTAACTATTCGGTATTAGCAAATGCACACCGTCAACGCGGCGAATACGTGTAGAGCGAGTATTAATCGCCTCAACCGTTCCACGGGTTTCGCCTAGCTCGAGAAAGTCACCAATTTTTATTGGTCGCTCCCACATTAAAATCCAGCCGCTAATAAAATTATTGATAATATTTTGCGCGCCAAAACCTACGCCAATAGCTACCGCACCCGATATAAATGCAAACGCAGTGAGTGGTACGTTAAGCAAATCGAGCGAGGTAATAACCAATATAATTAGCGTTAGAACATAGAGAACGCGCTGCAATAAATGAATGGCATCGGCATTGAGTTTTTTAGTAGTCAAACGCTGAGACAATTTACCAATAAGCAGTCGAGCAACTAATAAGCCGACGATAAAAATAAGCGGCACCAATAAAACCTGGCCAATACTCACCGCTTGCTCATTAATCGTAAAAAGCGTCTTACTAAAAAAATCAGTTAGTTTATCTAGCTGCATAATTATAGATTTGCCCTAAGTCTCTAAAAATGGTTCGCAAAATCAGCGTCTTCGACTGATGACTAAGATTAGCGCCTACGATTGGATACTTACACCGCTTATCTACCACCAATAATCTCGATTCCGCGAGTCTAGCATAGTCGGTCAGACAAAATTAAAAAGCCTGTATTTAGACCGAAAACGCTAACCGGAACGCGTTTTACGAACAAATGATAGCAAGCGTTAGCAGGTTTGAAATCTTTCACTTGGCGCATAGCAAATATGACTAACTGGCAATTGAAATACGCTAGACGCGAGCCTGTCTGGCTATTAGGCTAGGCGACTAGCGTTTAGGCACCGCGACGATTCAATAGACAATAATCGTTTAACAAAAAAAACACTCGTATTAATTTGGCCGGCCACATTGAGCCGAGCTATATAAATCCAAAGGCAAAGTTATGGCACATGAAGTATTGGCGCGTATTGATGAAATGGCTGATTTTTTACAACAGCAATCACCAGAGGCTGAGAAGTTAGGTCGCCTACCCGACGCGACAGCGAGTAAACTACGCCAATCAGGCTTAATGCGTATGCTGCAACCTAAAGAGTACGGTGGCTACGAGGCGCACCCTAACGACTTCTTAAAGGCTGTAATGGCAACCGGCGCTAACGATCCCTCTACGGGATGGATTGCCGGCGTTGTCGGCGTGCACCCTTGGGAAACAGCCATTAATGATGACCGCTTACAAGCTGAGCTTTGGGCCGATGATAACGATGCGTGGATGGCATCACCCTATGCCCCTATGGGAATGGCAGTGCCAACCGATGGCGGTTATATCTTAAATGGTCGCTGGTCTTTTTCTTCGGGCACTGATCATTGCAACTGGTTAGTGATTGGCGCATTAGTCGGTGACGCCGAGGGCAAACCGGTAATGCCGTTTCAATCACTGCATGTAATGGTGCCAAGACCGGATTATAAAATAATTGAAGATACTTGGAATGTCGTGGGCCTGCAGGGCACAGGCAGTAAAGACGTGGTGGTTGAAAATGCCTTTATTCCAGACTACCGCGCCATAGATGCAGCCAAGGTAATGGATGGCCGCGCGTTTAAGGAATCGGGTCGCGATGAACCTTTGTATAGAATGCCGTGGACCGCTATTTTCCCGAATGCTATTAGTGCTGCAGTTTTGGGTATTTGCGAAGGCGCATTAAATGCTGCTGTAAATTATCAAAAGGATCGCATTGGTATGGCGGGCGCAACAGCCGAAGACCCCTATATGATGGCCGCCATTGGAGAAGCCGCGTCAGAGATTCGCTCATCGCGCGCAACCATGCTTTACAATATGGCAGAGATGTTTGATTTGGTATCCGCCGGTAAAGAAATACCTTATGAGATGCGCGCCTATGGCCGGCGTGATCAAGTACGTGGCGCATGGCGAGCAGTTAGAGCCGTGAATGAATTGTTTACTCGCTGCGGCGGTAATGCTTTAAGCACTGATAAACCTATGCATCGTTTTTGGCGCGATGCTAATGCCGGTTTAAATCATGCGGTATTTACCACCGGGCCGATCTATCACGCATCAGCAGCGGTATCGATGGGGCATATGCCTGAAGACGTTATTCGCAAAGCCTTAATTTAATCAGGGCTTTTTTCTCTGCAGGATTAATCCAATAAATAAAAGGCTTAATCCTGCATAATAAATTCAAATATTTTTTTACTCTGATCACCGACTAAATAAAAGCTGTTAGGGTCAACACTGCTTCGATCCAGCTTCTGCATACCCAACCAATCTTGTTTACCATATTCGGGCAATACACCCGCATAAAAAAAGTCCTGCGCTTTAGCGACTTCAATTAGGTTATCCAATAAGTATTGATTTAGCGGCAACTGTAAATAGATAACGCTGTAATCACCGCTTTCCAAATCAGCACCAATATTTTTTAGCGCAATTTCAAATTCGCTTGACCAATCGTCACCAATATCATCGAGCCATAGGTTAATAATTTTTTGGCGCAGCTTTTTATCAATCCGAATAAGCGTTTTTTTCGCAAGATTTTCCGCAAGCACTGTATCGCGCCGCAAATTACATTGTTCAAACGCGGTTTCTATTTGCGAGCGATAATATGTTGGCCAAACAATCGAGCGTGTCGGCATTACGCCTAGAGGCTGCACCATAATCACCACCGGTGTAGCTTCGGCATATTCCGCATCGCTTTTGACGGCAGCTTCCATCGCCAAAAACTGTGTATTGGCGGGAATATAATTAAGATACACCCCGGTAACGCCAGCATGACCTTTTAATGATGAAGATTGCGAATGCGGATGCACTGTTACTGCTTGCAAATACAAACCACACAAACCCAGCTGCTCGTAAACCGGCATCATCTCCGCGCCCATCTTTACAAACAAACCATTGGAGCGATAGCGCGGGTCAACAATCGCCATTGAAGTATCGGCCGTTAAACTATTTTGAAAATTACGCAAAGCAACATGCGCAACAAATTCGCCCTCGCTATTTACCGCCACCATAGAATACTGCTGACAATTCTCAATAGCCTCGGCAAGCGCTTTAGTATCGTAATAGAGGGAGTCAAAATAACTGTCTTGATAACAACGCCGCAGTAAATCAAGCAGTAGCGGCGCTTCGCTCGAATGCATTAAACGAATAATTGGCTCTTTTTCTGACACCGCGGTGTCAGGCGCTAATATTTTAGTCATTGATTTTATTTTTTGATCTCATCTATTAGACGCTGCCAATACTGCCGCGCTTCAATCATCACAATCGACGATCGAATAGGCGAGTGTTTTTATACCTTATATGAATAGCTAACACCATTGCAGCTTCTATCAAAAAGCCGGACACATAAAGCCAAAAAAGGGATTACCTGAGCACGACCCTGCATCGCTAACAAAAATTACCGAAGCCGACTAGCACTTCTGATTATAACAACGGGCCGTTTCCGGAGCGCTGTATAATGAAGTGGGATTTAAAAATGAATAATCTTTTGACCGCTTTATTTCTTGTATAAAAATAAAGTGGTCAAATTTTTGGAAACAAACGTCAAATTATAACTATCTAGGCGGCATACGCATGCCAGCGTCCAGACGAATAGTTTCACCATTAATATAAGTATTTTCAATTAGGCTTAAGGCCATATCAGCAAACTCAGCTGGATCACCCAAGCGCGGAGGAAATTGCGCATTAGCGGCGAGGCCATCGATCATTTGCTGTGGCGCCATACCCATTAGCTCGGTCATAAATACGCCGGGGCAAATAGTATTGATACGGATACCCAACTTACTAAAGTCACGCGCAATCGGTAGTGTCATACCTACCACACCAGCCTTACTAGCAGAATAAGCTACCTGCCCGATCTGACCGTCAATCGCTGCAACCGATGCAACGTTAACAATGGAACCACGTTCACCGTCGGCTGTTGTTGGCTGATTACCTTGCATAGATTCTGCAACCAGACGGGTAACGTTAAATGTACCTACCAAATTTAAATTAATAATTTTTTGGAAGCGCTCTAGCGGATAAGCCCCATCACGACCAACCGTACGACCTGCGTCGCCTGTACCTGCACAATTCACCGCACCATGAATTTCACCAAAGGCTGCTACCGTTGCCGCAATGCCATTTCTAACGGACTCTTCTTCAATCACGTTAACACTGCAAAAGATTACTTGCTTGCCAAGTTCATCGGCTAGCGCTTGGCCCTTTTCTGCATTGAGATCAAAGATCGCCGCATTGCCGCCGCGCTCAACAACTGCTCGAATACACGCTGCACCTAAACCCGATGCGCCGCCGGTGACGATAATAGTACTAGTTGGAATTTTCATAATTTTATACTCAAGGTTTTAAAAAGCGCGATTGATATTAAGGTTTTACAGGCACGCATAAACTGACGTCGCAGAATAATCCAAACTGCGGCCACCGTTCAAGATAATATTATTTAAGTAAGCGATTTCGCTGCCAATTAAGAGCAGCGCAGCAGATATGGACTGTTAGAAACTGAACGAAACTAGCGGCTGAAGAAAAATGTCACTAAAGACTAACTATATAAGGCAAATGCTAAATCGCCTTATCTTAATTCAACACCAAAGCCATAATAATTGGTACGAATATGATAGGTGGAAAGATCCTTGCCGTAACCATTGTGATAAAAAAGGGTAAAGCGGGTATTTTCTACTGCTACACCTAAGCTTAAGCGGCCGCTAATATTTTCCACCGCTTCAAAACCATTGATCCCGGTTTTTAAATCCAATCGAGCGAGAACATATTTACCGGTATTAAACAATTTATCAGACAAAGACATTTCACCGGATAATCTAAAACCATCAAAATCTTTAATTTGCGGTTGATCATTTACCGCTTCCCAAAAAATATCGTCTTCACGACCACTGTGCAAACCAAAACCCTGACAATCACAATACTGCCGCAATTCGATTTGATAACGCCACCAGCCTTTGCCATAGGGATTATCATCGCCATCAATATATTTATTCGATGCATTTTCAAAATGAAGACTTAAATAATCCCAACCGCGACTGACCTGACTTAAGGCAAACTCTTCACCACGATCATCACGTTCAACCGCAAACTGCGCGGCGCCCATACCGTCTTCATCATCAAGTGTTTGTCCATTGGATTCATGAAACCAAGCAATGCGAATTTTTCGGTAGGTATTATTGAGAGCGTTTTTCTTTAAGTCCCACTCCAAGGCAAGACCGGGGTTTTGCAGCCGAGAAATAATAGGCGCCGACTCGTATCTCTCGCCTTCAAAGACATAAAAATCGAATAAACCGTTATAGATAAATAATGCCCGATTGGGAATCATACGATTAATACGCGAACCCTCATCATGCTTTAACTCGGCAAACCATTCTTCTATCAAGGGATATTGCAAGGACAAATAGAATTCGATATGCATATCTTCTTCTAAGGTATCGTCATCTTCTGTATTAGCGAGCGCAAAGTAGTTGGGGTTATCACTACGCAAACGTCCAAAGCCGGATTTTTTGCGTGGGCTTGGCGTCGTTGTTATTGTTGCAGGAATAGTTGAAGTTGCTTGCGTATCGTCGGGAGCGCTATTGTCGCTTATCACTTTTTTTTCTTGAATAACCTCAACTGCTTGAATATCGCGATCATCATGTTGCTCATGCGCATCAATAGGCATGGACAAAAGTATTAATGACAAAAAACTAACAGCCAAGGCATTGGAAATATTTTTGATACTCAAAAACAGCTTTATCTTTTTATGGCTGCAAAGAAGGCTATTCAACGCAAGACTGTTGCTTGTTGGAGATTTAACTGAGGTGAAAAACATAAAAGAATAGACTCCCTGTTTTTTATTGAGGCTTATTCTATTAAAAGCTAGTGCTAAAGCCAAAGTGCTTATTCCCGCGACAACAGGAACAAGCACATAGCTAAAAAGCTTAAATCGATTCGGAGATCAATTCATTTAATACAATCGTTTCATTTCGATCAGGGCCAGTAGAGACAATATCAACCCGCGTTTCAATTAAGGATTCTAAACGCTTAATATAATTTTTTGCCTCTTGCGGCAAATCATCAAAGGCTTGCGCGCCAGCGGTTGATTGCGTCCAACCCGGCATCTCTTCGTATACAGGGATTAGCTTTTCAAAATAATCACTATCGCTTTCAAACGGCAAGGAGTTACCTTCACTGTCTTGATAGGCAACACAAATCTTAACGGTTTTTAAGCCGTCCAATACATCAAGCTTGGTTAAACAAATGCCTGACACACTATTGATTTGTACCGCGCGGCGTACTGCCATTGCATCAAACCAACCGCAACGACGCGAGCGACCGGTGGTTGCACCAAATTCATTACCCTTAACGCCTAGGTGCTCACCCACCTCATCGTGTAACTCAGTAGGGAAAGGGCCTGAGCCAACACGAGTAGTATAGGCTTTGGTAATACCCAATACATAATCAAGATACAAAGGACCAACACCGCTGCCCGAAGGCGCACCGCCCGCCGTGGTATTTGACGATGTCACATAAGGATAAGTACCGTGATCAATATCTAATAGTGAGCCTTGCGCGCCTTCAAATAAAACCGATTTTCCAGCACGACGATATTCGTGCAGACGTTCAACAACATCGGTCATCATAGGTGTTAAGACTGACGACATCGCTAAGGCGTCATCAATGGTTTTGTTAACATCAACCGGATCAACTTTGTAATATTGGCTAAGCGTAAAGTTATGTAGATCCATCACTTCGCGTACTTTATCTGCAAAGCGCTGCGGATTGCGCAAATCGCCTAAACGAATACCGCGACGTGCCACTTTATCTTCATAGGCTGGACCAATACCGCGACCGGTGGTACCAATTTTAGTGCCGATCTTAGCATTGCCGCGCGCGATTTCACGCGCCTGATCCAAGGCAATATGGTATGGCAGGATTAACGGACAAGAAGTGCTTAATAATAATTTATCAGCAACGTTAACACCTTGGGATTTTAATTCATCCATTTCTTTAAGTGAGGCTTCTGGGCATACAACCACGCCATTACCAATAAGGCAGGTAACGCCGTCGTGCAAGATACCCGACGGAATTAAATGTAATACGGTTTTAACGCCGTTAATAACCAACGTATGACCGGCATTATGTCCGCCTTGAAATCTGACAACGGCATCCGCTTTGGCGGTAAGTAAATCAACAATCTTACCTTTCCCTTCATCACCCCATTGTGTGCCTAGGACAACAACATTCTTATTCATACGCGCTTGACTCTACTTTTCTATTTTCAACAACTAATTTAAGTTTAAGCACTTTGGTTTTTAAGTGCGCTAATTTTTTACCGCTATAATCGACTAGCGGATTATTTAATTACCCAGCGGTCTTTATCTTTAACCAGCACTCGGCTGGCTTTAACCGCACTGTCTTCACCACCAAACACAACCACTTCACCGTCGTGTCTTAATTGGCAGACATAATCCCACAGTGCCGGATCATTGTTATGTGGCGCAGCAATAATATTATCGACCGATGATAATTGCTCAGCCGATGGATCAAGCTGTTGCTTATCGCAACTGGCGAGAAAACCGATTAAAGCTTTGATATCGGCGTTAAACCCCGTTGCCGATCGCTCTGAACCAAAGACTTTACCTATATTGTCGTAACGCCCGCCGTTGGCTAATGCAATTCCGTAACCATCGGCATAGGCGGCAAACACCAAACCGGTGTGGTATTCATAACCACGTATTTCAGCGAGATCAAAATAAATATTGACCTCAGCAAAACGTTGCGCAATAACCTCGGCTACCTGCTCAACTTGTTCAATGGCAGTTCTAACACTTTCGCCCATATGTGCTAATACGGTTTTTGCTTTAGCTAATACTTCAATACCACCGCATAAACCCGGTAGCTGGTAAAGCATATCCACAAGATTTTTGTCGTCGATTAAATCGGGGAGTAAGCGCTGCAAGTCTGGCAGCGATTTACGTTGGATAGCATCAAAAATTAATGCCAAGGCATCTTGATCTAATGAAGGTTGGGCTGCTTGTATGGCTTCAAATACTGCTTTGTAAATAGAGACGTGACCTAAATCCAAAGTCAATTTACAAATACCATTACCCGCGCTTTTGCCATCGCGACCATTGGCGTTAGCGTAAGCGCCATCAATTACCTGTAAGCTTTCAAGCATTAGCGAGACTACTTCAATATCAGCCGCGATAGAACTCTCGCCATATAACTCGGCACCGACTTGGATCGGGCAGCGTGACGCCATTAAGGTTTTGGGGCGCGTGTGTAATACGCTGCCTGCATAACAGAGCCTTCTACTGCCTTGACCTTTTAAACTGTGCGCATCGATGCGAGCCGTTTGCGGAGTGATATCGGCACGCACCGCCATACTCTTGCCGCTGATCTGATCCGTTAGGCGAAAGCTTTGGGTTTCAATATCTTTGCCCATGCCAATCAATAGCGAATCGGTAAATTCAATAAGCGGCGGGACAACTAATTGATAACCCCAGCTTTTAAATAAATCCAAAATATCGCGACGCATTTGCTCAGCTAGCGCGGCGCGCTCGGGTAACAGCTCATCCACACCTTCGGGAAGCATCCATCGCTCGACACTAGTCATTTGAGATACCTAATTTCATCATTTATAAACTTGTTAATTGAGGATGGTTAACAGCACAACGCCGGTGACCATACATGCCAAACCCATTCGCCGAATGGTTTGATCGTTTAAACTTAACATGCCGGCCAACATTACCCTCCATCGCTGCGGCGATATAAACGGCAACATGCCTTCAATTACTAACATCAAACAAGCCGCCACGATCAATTCTTGCCACATGCTTTTTAGTCCGCTATAGCTTATTGCTCATTCATCATGCACATAAAAAAGCCGGGTAGGCAGTTATTGCCGTCCCGGCTATTCGTTAATGAGTGAGTGTGTTATTCACCATTAACATTGTTTAGATAACGGAAGAAATCGCTTTCCGGGTCAACTAACAATATATCGCCTTTGTTTGAGAACGCAGCTTCATACGCTTTCAGACGACGCGAAAAGGCGTAAAACTCTTTATCTTTATTATAAGCGTCGGCGTAAGTTGCTGCAGCTTTTGCATCACCCTCACCACGTGTTTGCTCAGCTTGACGATAAGCATCGGCCTCGATCACTACTTTTTCTCTATCGGCGTCAGCACGAATTTTTTCTGCCAGCTCTAAACCTTCGGAACGATATTGCTGTGCTTCTTTTTCCCTGTCGGCACGCATACGATTAAATACCGCAGAGCTTACCTCTTGTGGAAAATCGATACGCTTAACGCGCACATCTATTACCTCAATACCAAAGTCAGTTAGCGCCGCTTCGTTAAGTCTGGCGGTTAAAGTCGCCATCATTTGATCACGCTCACCGGCCACGACTTCATGCAAAGTACGCACACCAATCTCATCACGTAAGTTGTTGTTAATACGGTTAGCTAACAACACATTGGCACGCTCTTCATCACCGTTAGTGGCGCGATAGTACTTGCCTACTTCGTTAACGCGCCATTTGATATAAGAGTCAACTTCAAGACGTTTTTTCTCAAGCGTATAGAAACTCTCAGGTCGCGCATCTAAAGTTAATAGTCGCGCATCCACTTTGCGAATTTCATCAGCCAAGGGAATTTTAAAATGCAAACCCGGTGCGATATCAGTTTGTACCAACTCACCAAAACGCAATTTGACCGCTGTTTCTGTTTCCGCAATTCGATAAAAAATATTAGATGCCAACAGCATCAGCAATGCGAAAATTAATACCACAATAGGTAATCTATTGGTCATTATCGACCCTCCGGACGTCGTGTGCGTGCCTGTTCGCGACGCAAACGATCAATAACTTCATTGGCTACCTGACTTACCATATCCGATTGCTGGCTACTTCCGCCGGCAGCAACTGCGGTTGGTGTTTGTGAGGTCAATTTATCTAACGGCAAGTACATCATATTATTGCCGCCTTCAACATCGATCAGCACTTTGGATACACTGCTCATGACTTTCTCGACTGAGTTCAAATACAATCGCTCGCGAGTCACTTCTGGCGCCTTGCGGTACTCAGTGTAAAGCTGATTAAAGCGCTGCGCTTCACCATCTGCTTCGGCAACCAAACGCTCTCGGTAACCAATCGCTTCTTGAATAATACGCTGCGCTTTACCACGTGCCTCAGGTACAACACCGTTGGCATACGTTTTGGCTTCATTAACAAAGCGGTCTTTATCTTCTTTTGCCGAGATCACATCATCAAATGCTGACTTAACCGCTGCAGGTGGTTCAGCTTTTAGAATGTTGACCAGTGTAATGGCGATACCGGTTTCATAGCTGTCGAGGTATCGTTGCAAGCGCTCTTGAGTTTCCTGCGCCATTGCCTGACGACCCTCGGATAACACATCGCTCGATAAGGTGCTGCCCACAACGTGGCGAATCGCACTGTCTGTTGCGTGCTTTAAGCTAGTGATTGGGTCGCGTACATTGAGAACAAATTTCTTCGGATCAGGCACCTTGTACTGCACGGAAATAGGCACTTCAACGATATTCTCGTCTTCGGTGAGCATTAAGCCACGAGCATGGTAATCCTGCTCTTGGGTAACCAATACGCTATAGCGCTGGTCAATAAATAAAGGGTTCCAGTGCAGACCAGGCCCTACCGTATCGTGGTATTCGCCAAGCCGCAAAATAACTGTGCGCTCTTTTTCATCGACCTGATAGAAACCGGCAAAGACCCAAACTAGCGATAGTGCTGCGACTAACAAAACGATCAAGCCCTTAGGGACTTCGCCGCCACTGCTATTACCGCCGCGACCGCCGCCAGATCCACCAAAAATACCGGATAGTTGGCTCTTGAGTTTATTGAGTGCTTCATCAAGATCAGGTGGGCCTTGATCTTGCTGGCTCCACGGATCGCGATCTTTGTTGCCGTTTTTACGGCCGTCATCATCATTTTTATCCGAGTTACCACCCGGTTCGTTCCAAGCCATTATTGACTCCAGTAGTTAGGACTGCGTTTTTGTCACGGCAAGCTTAGGCAAAAGCTTTTGCCCGTACCCGCTGCCCGTGGCCTATTCAGCGCCAAGCGCTAATAGTGACCAATCCAGACAAGTAATTCTTCGGTGTTGTGTTCGCCAAGCCTTTCAGCACACTTGCAAAGCTTTTCAGCAAAAGTGCAAAGCGTCTTAATCCAATGCCTACCGCATCAAATACCTACCGCGGCTTTTCGATCATGCAGCTTTAAACTTATTGCGATTAAAGCCTATCGCAAGCAGTGCCAATCTTTAATCAGATCATTTAGCTATACGGTTGTTACAGCCAAGCGGTTTGCTAAGCGAAGCCGCGAGATTGTATCAAAAAAACCACCAGCAATACCCGCACTGGATTGATGTTAATCACTTCTAACGGGATTAGTACCGTCTTTATACTTTAAAGCAGATTATTCCGGCAGCTGGACATTTGCCGACGCCATTAGGCGGGCTAAATCATCGCGCGGAAAGTATAAATCCAGCACATACTGACCCTGTTCAGATGCCGATTCGGCAATCACCGCCCCCGACGAATAGAGCTTAGCTCGCAGCTTGGCCTGATCCGGCTCCAACGTTACCGTACCACGCCAAAAGGACCCGCCCAACAGTTCTGCCAGCGCACTGTTTAAACCATCGATACCATCATTTTGCACGGCAGATAACCAAACCCGGCGCGGGAAGCTGACTTCCTCGCCATCGGCGTTAACGCTTTTATCGATATCAGTATGTGCGCTAACCGCTGGGAGTTGGTCGATTTTATTCATGACGTACAGCACCGGAATATCTGCCGCACCAATTTCGACCAATACTTCATCAACCGCGCGGATATTTTGCTCAACTTCCTCGGCTGCAGCGTCAACCACATGCAGCAACAAGTCAGCCTCTGCGGCTTCCTCCAAGGTAGCTTTAAAGGCAGCAACTAACTGATGTGGCAGGTGACGAACAAAACCCACCGTATCGGCCAATATCACTTTGCCAAAGCGTGGCAGATCAATCGAGCGCAAAGTGGGGTCGAGAGTGGCGAATAACTGATCTGCCGCATAAACACTGGAGCTAGCCAAGCTATTAAAGAGTGTTGATTTACCCGCATTGGTATAACCGACCAGCGCGACAGTTGGCAGCTCGGCACGCTTTCTGGCGCGGCGACCTTGTTGGCGCTGAGAATTGACTTTATCTAGCCGCTTATTAATCCATTTGATTCGCTCGCGCAGCAGGCGTCTATCGGTTTCGAGCTGGGATTCACCCGGGCCGCGCATACCGATACCACCTTTTTGTCTCTCAAGGTGA
>CAJQQO010000262.1 GCA_905480475.1 uncultured Pseudomonadales bacterium
AACCTCGGCCGCGGACGTTTGCGCTGGAACAACGGTGAGTTTGCAACCGCGCTCCACTAGCATCCGCAAAATATTGTGTTTGGCACCAAAATCATAGGCCACCACGTGGTAGGGCAAAGCCGCTAAATCGGGTTTGGCATAACCGTCGGTTAAAGACCAAACTGAATCCTGCCATGGGTAAGCTGCCTTGCAACTAACCTCTTTGGCTAAATCCATGCCTTTTAGTCCGGCAAAACCTTTAGCCGCTGTAATCGCCTTATCTACATCTGCATCAGTAATGGCTTTCTCAGATGCCAGTATGCAGCCGCCTTGCGCGCCTTTCTCGCGAAGAATTCTAGTCAGATGGCGAGTATCAATATCCGCAATAGCCGTCACATTGTTGGCGACCAGATAACTGCTTAAATCCTGCTGATTACGGAAGTTGCTGGCTAATAAAGGCAGGTCGCGAATCACTAAGCCCGCTGACCAAACACGATCGGACTCATTGTCCTCGTCGTTGGTGCCGGTATTGCCGATATGGGGGTAAGTCAGGGTAACAATTTGTCTGGCATAGGATGGATCGGTAAGGATCTCCTGATAACCCGTCATGGCAGTGTTAAAAACCACTTCTCCTGCCGCTGTACCGGTAACGCCAATAGCTGTGCCGTAAAAGACACTCCCATCCTCAAGCGCGAGCACTGCGGAACAGAACGACAAAATGACTCCCCAAATAAAAGTACGATATAGAAATCGCAGAAACGATATTAATAAGATGTAGCGATGCTATTTAACCAAGCTACCAAGCCAGTTAATTGACAAAAAAAAGATGCGTTTCCGGCTGTCTATCGATCAGTTAATTGATCGGACAATAAACCAGACGCATCCATTTTAAAGCATCGCCCAAGCTGGCGCGGAAGTTTAAGGAAATTGCAGTGCAGTGTCCATTCCTATTACAAAAAATTCTTTAGACACTGCCTTTTTTACCAACAATTATTGCCGCTAAGACTAGCGACGACGCTAAGATTTACGTCGCGCCAGCAGCAATCCGCCCATGGCAGAAGCGAATAGCCAAATACCAGCCGGAATCGGCACGGGATTACCTGTTGAGGACAGACCCACAACCGCGAAGGTATTGGTGTTGGCATTAAACGACCAATCAACCAAAGTATCGTCATAAGTACCTGAGCCATCTTGCAAAAAGCCGCTACCGGTAAAATCGTTCATAGCGGTGCCAGAGGTTGCACCAGAAGGCACAATCGCCGTCATAAAGAAATCAAAGGTGCCTACCATCGCGTAAGGTCCGGGCGTTGAAAGGTCAAATCTAAAATCGATCAAATCAATTAAGCTGCCAGGGCCAATACCCGCAGTAGCGAAATCACCTGATGATAAAAATACCACGCCTTTTGACGGGTCATTATCAAACACGCCATCAGCAGGCTGAAAAGTTGGCGATAGACTGCCAAAATCAACGCCGACAATGACACTAGACTCAAGAACATTTTGGAAGGCCACTTGGAATTCAATAGTGCCCGTTACAGTAGCGGCCGATGCTTGGCCCGCCATTAAGGTAAAAGCCCAACCGATCACTGCTGAAAGCAGCGATTTACGCCCGGCAGAGCGAGTGGCTTTTTGCAAGCCAGACTTAATCACAAACATGGTACTTCACTCCAGGTTATATTTTTTATTAGTGCTTGAAACACACGTTATTATCGGCCCAATAAAGAGCTTTGCTACAAGACCTAATTTTCCAAGGGGATGAAAAAACAAGCCAATTCTAAGGACAGCTAAGCAAAGAATAGCTAGCTATCTAATGATCTTTTCTACTTGGCTGCGCGATCGAGTTCGCGAAGCCCAATATCTTATTACTTAACACTTTATACGCTTAAGCGAAAACATGCCCACTAACGCTGAGGCAAACAACCAAACAGCCGCCGGCACTGGCACAGGGCTTCCATCAGCAGTTATTGTGATTTGGCCACCATTAATACCGGTAGCGCCAAATTTCCAAATGATTAGCGTATCGTCAAATGAACCGCTAAGACTCTTTAAAATGCCCGAGCCGTTAAAATCGAGTGCAGTTAATGATCCGGCGCCCGATGTATCTATAGTTGTGATACCGGTACCTAGATCTTCAACAATATAGTCTTCGTAAGTAAAAAGCAGACCTGATGCGTTAACCACACCGCTTAAATCAAAATCATAAAAGCGAGCATTCAAACTTTCTGGTCCGGCACTGAAGGTTGTTAGATCACCAGTACCTAAAATAACGCTAAAAGACGCGCCGGTAGAGGCATCAGTATCCAGTATGCCATCAGCGGCAATCACAGCATCACCAAAATCGATTCCGGTAGCATTAACATCTGGAGCAGGCAGAATTTCAATAAAGTTTGCCGCAACGGTTAATTCACCGCTCACAGTTGCTGCCAAGGAATACGATGAAAAGCTAAAGGCGATAACACAGCCTAATAATTGCATTGCAGATTTAACAGGGGAACGCGAGACCGAGCTTTTGCCAGGATTTATGTGCATTGTTTTTCTCTATTATTAATTTAATTTATATAGTCGCAGCGACAATGCCAATTTCCCTGACATTAAGCGAATATTGTTTTCTTCTTTAACAATTTTTGCTGACCATTCATTGGAGAGCAGGATGTTTAGCTAAAACTATTGATCAGTTATTTTTGTAATATTGCTGTTTTCCGCCCTAACGCTACGCACAAAAAAATGCATAACTGTGACGGTCACTTTAATCATTAAGCACACAATTATTATGAGCTCAAAAATTTTAGCGAATGACTGATCCAACCCTGCTGAATGCTTTGCTAGCATGATTTTCAATATAAAAAATAGAACGTTTTATGACCAATGACGTTCGAGCCATTATTTAAAATTATTATCTACCCTGACGGCCAAAATCCGTTTTTACTAACAGCCAACAGAGTAATTGCTACGCAATATAGCTGTCAACAAAATTAATAGAAATAAACTTGCTATATAGTGTTTTTTACATTAGACGAGCGTTCAATATAAACCGCAAAAGATGCTTAAACTGATCAACTAACAATCAATTCAATCTAACAATTTAATTTAGCCGCGCTTGGCGGCGAGAGCGCTTAGGTAGAGATTAATGCAGACCTAAAACATCCTGCATATCGTAAAAACCGGAAGGTTGAGATCCAAGCCACGCGGCTGCACGCACAGCACCACTAGCAAAGGACATACGTGAACTGGCTTTGTGAGTCACCTCGACTCGCTCGCCATCATGGGCAAATAACACGGTGTGATCGCCAACAATATCGCCACCACGGACTGTGGCAAAGCCAATCGACTGCTGATCACGAGCACCAGTTTGACCTTCACGACCGTAAACGGCCACTTTGTCTAAATCACGACCCGTTGCATCGGCGATGACTTCGCCAAGTTTTAACGCAGTACCGGAGGGCGCATCCACTTTGTGGCGATGATGCGCTTCAATAATTTCAATATCGGCGGTATCACCCATAACTTCTGCAGCGAGCTTGGATAATTTAAAACATAGATTGACCCCAATGCTGTAATTGGCCGCCATTACCACACGAGTTGGTTTAACCACTTCCATCAATTGCGCTTTTTGACTGGCGTCAAAACCGGTAGTGCCAATCACAATACCTTTTTGGTGCGCGGCGCATAAAGCCGCATTTGCCAGTGTCGCTGCTGGCGCTGTGAAATCGACCAAAACATCAAATGCGTCGATCGCTGCAGACAGATCTGAGCCAATCACAACGCCCGACTTACCCAAACCGGCCAGTTCGCCCGCATCTGCACCTAATAGGGAGCTTTCAGGATGTTCAATCGCAACCGTTAATTTAGCTGCTGACGAATTCTCTAACGCTTCAATAAGCGTTTTACCCATCCGGCCTGCGGCACCGGTCACTGCAATTTTTATCATGTTAGCCTTTCATCTCGTCAAAGAATGATTTGACCCCTTCAAACCAGGAACCTTTACGGGGTGACTGTTGATCACCGGCCGAATCCAAACCCGCTTTTAACTGTTTAACCAATTCTTTTTGCTCCTTGCTCAGGTTAACCGGTGTTTCAACCACCACCCTACACATTAAATCACCCGGAGCACCACCACGTACAGGCACAACACCCTTACCACGCAGTCGGAACATTTTACCGGTTTGCGTCTCCGGTGGAATTTTTAATTTTACGCGACCATCAAGCGTCGGCACTTCAAGCTCACCGCCCAGCACCGCATCGGGAAAGCCAATCGGCACGTCACAATATAAATGCTTGCCGTCGCGCTCAAATATCGCATGATCGCGAACATTGACCTGCACATAAAGATCACCTGATGGACCACCATCGGGGCTGGCCTCACCTTCACCTGACAATCGAATACGATCGCCGGTATCAACTCCTGGAGGCACTTTAACCGAAAGCGTTTTGGTTTCTTCTACGCGACCTTGACCATGGCAAGAGCCACAAGGATCTTTTATCGTTGTGCCTTGGCCGCGACAGTTTGGACAAGTTTGCTGCACAGAGAAAAAACCCTGCGTCATTCTTACCAGACCCTGACCGCCACAAGTTGCACAAGTGATTGG
>CAJQQO010000263.1 GCA_905480475.1 uncultured Pseudomonadales bacterium
TAGACAGACAACGACTATTAACTAGTGGCGCAAATACTTTTTATCTATATAGAACAATGTAAACATCCTAGACACTGGATCCTATGAATAAGCTGCATCATATTATTGAACAACAAAGCCAACGGCAAGCGCTGGCACCGGCCATTTTTTGGCAGGATAAAAGCATTAGCTATCAAGACCTGCAAGACAATATTAACCAATGTATCACAGCGATTGAAGCCTGTACGCAGCCCGGTGACTTGGTCGGTATACTGGCCTTAAACAGCCCGGAGTATATTGAATTAATGTATGCCGTGCCTGCGGCAAATAGAATACTAGTTCCACTGAATACCCGCTTTTCATCCATAGCATTAAGCCAGCAAATACAAAGTCTTGATATAGAGTTTTTATTGGGTGACGCAGCCTTAGTTAACGCACTTAAGCTGGATGCTTCCGTCCATTGTATTAGTTTGGAAAACTATCAGCAGTGGATTGATACTCATCAAACAATGGAATCATCATCGGAAAAGCTGAACTGTACAGATGACTGTGCACTACCCGCCTGGTTGATGTTTACCTCGGGTACTACCGGCCAAGCTAAAGCGGCCTGTTTAACACATCAATCGATACTCGCAGGTTTAGACTCTGCAAATTATGGCCGTCCGGTTTTGGATAAGGACCGCTATCTCTATCCATTCCCGTTATTTCATATCGCCGCGCACAATGTATTACATCAACATTTGCATGGTGCCGCAGTGGCACTACTGCCCTCATTTGACGCCGCAGCAGTATTAGAGATTTGCCAGACAAAACGTATTACCACACTATCCTTAGCGCCTACGATGATTGCGATGCTACTCGATCATCCTGACTTTGATGCCGATAAACTGCAATCAGTCCGAACCATTGGCTATGGCGCGTCAGCCATTAGCCCAACATTGCTTAACCGCGTGTTAGAGCAAACCTCCTGCGGCTTATCGCAAGGTTTTGGTATGACGGAGTTATCCGGCACAGCGGCTTTCCTTGATGCAGAGGGACATAGACTGGCGGCAAGCGAAAAACCGCAGCTACTTAAATCGGTAGGCAAACCAGTACCAAGTGTCGAGCTAAAAATTATTGATGAAAGTAAAAGACCTGTGGTGACGGGTGAGAGCGGAGAAATAATCATTCGCGGCGCACAAGTCATTAACAGCTACTGGAAAAATCCCGAAGCGACTAATGCCAGTATTATTGATGGTTGGCTATATACTGGCGATATCGGCAAATTTGATAATGAAGGTTATCTTTATATTGTCGATCGCAAAAAAGATATTATTGTCAGCGGTGGCGAAAATATTGCCTCACGTGAAGTTGAATCCGTATTATGTCAATTTAAAGATGTTAAACAAGCCGCCGTTGTTGGCCTGCCGGATTCTAAATGGGGCGAGTCGGTTTTTGCCTTAGTGGAAGGTGCTGAAGGAGCCAAGCTTGAAGGCCAAGTGTTAATTGATTTTTGCAAACAACAGTTAGCCAGTTATAAAGCGCCTAAACGTATTGTTTTTGGCCCACTACCATTAAATGCTAGCGGCAAGGTTGATAAAAAAGCTGTGCGGGAAATAGTTAGCGCTTAAACTGCGTGGAGCTTTATTTTTTATCCTTATCCTACCCGACGATTTTTTATCGGGTAGGAACTAAGGAAACATTTTTCTTATCCAAGCTAGCTTTCACAAGCCCTCTTCAACAAGCGATTTTCAACTAGCCACTTCCAACTAGCTATTTATTACTAGCACACATCAAAAATTATCCCTTGTAGCCTTGTTAAAGTCTAACAATTCGATCTTGGCTCGGCACATCATCGGCCGTCCACTTAACATCATTACCGCCCATAGCTGGCAACCAAGTCTCAACTAATCGACCATCTTCAATGCGAAATATTTGTACCCAATCCCATTGCCCACTACCGCCTTGGCCATCGATATTCTGTACCGTCCAACTCCCTATTGAGGTAATAAAATTGGCTTCGGACATTAAAAAATAGTGGAAGTTGCTAATTGTCCAATCGCTGGCAAAACCTTTTAAACTATCGCGGTACTCTTCGCCCGTCACCGTTCGCGTACCCATCATATCGTGGCGGGTATAATTTGGGCCGGCAAGCTCGGGGATCAAATCAAAGTTGCACGGTGTCCACATCTCGTCATACCAGCGGCGCATTAACGATTTGTTATTTTCTTCTTGGCTCATCAGTGTAATCTCCGGTTAATTAAAATTTTATTGCTTATCTATAAAACAACTTACCTACAATATAAAGAGAACGCTAGTGTGATTAAACTTATCTGTTTTTTAAAGCGCAATAAGGCTCTAACTACAGCGCAATTTCATGACCATTGGCGCAACGTCCATGGTCCTTTATTTGCCAACAGCCCTGAACTGCAAAAATATATCACACGGTACGAGCAAAACCCTCGCTTGGAGGCCGATTATCGGCGTGATGCCAAGCTAAGCAACCACGCCGATCAAGGTCATGACGGCGTTACCGTGATTTGGTATCAATCCATGGAAGCCTTTCAGGCAATGACTAGCGACCCCTATTATCAAAAGCATGTAGTACCGGATGAAGACTATTTATTAGACCGCGATTCGCAGGCTTGGATTATCGCGGGTAAAGAAGACACAATTGTCAATAAGCCTAACGCGCGCACTGAGGCAAAGGCCAAGCTGCTTTGCATGTTAAGACGGAATGCCAATTTGGAGCACGACCATTTTCATAAACATTGGTTAGAGCATCACGGCGGTTTATTTCAGGATGTGGAAAATCTAAATAAAGATATTATGGCTTACGATCAAAACCATCGGCTACCACTGGATTATAAAATAGGTGCCGATCGTCAATACGATGGTGTTACTGAACAGTGGTTTGAATCTATCGATCGCTTTGTACAATCACTTTCTGAACCAGAGCAAAAAACCATGGTGGAGCCAGACGTTGCCTATATGCTAGATCCGGCTGGCACCCATTTTATTATGAGTGATTTACCACGCGTCATTATAGGATAGACGCTTATTGAATAAGCCGTATAAAAATAAAAGAGAACAAAGAGAGCCACGAGAGTAATAGTTATGTCATTGATAGTTTATATCGCCCATGCAGCTGCAGGATGTTTTTTAGTTAACGGCGTCCCGCATTTTGTTCAAGGCATTAGCGGTCACAAATTTCAAAGCCCCTTTGCCAGCCCACCGGGTGTTGGAGAATCTTCTCCGGTTATCAATGTACTGTGGGGAAGCTTTAATTTCATTCTGGGTTCGCTATTACTATGCTGTGTGGGTGAGTTTAATGCCGGCTTAAATCTTGATACTTTTATCACCACAGGCTTTGCTTTGGCTTTTGCCTTAGTACTCGCCCAGCATTTTGGTAAAGTCAGATCTGATAGTTAAGTAGCACTGAGTAGCTCGCACTTTGCCGATAGCGCGCACGCTATTTACAATATTGATTATCACCAATAGATTATTCACCTTTAGGCTGAAATTGATCAATAATGTAGATTAGCGTCCCGACTATTTGCAGACGACTCACAGAGAAAGCCAATGTCTACAGACAATACCCTAAGCAAAGACGAGCTGTCCGCACTAAGGCAACGCTCTGATTTTAAAGCAGTTATTACCCTACTCATAAATTACGGCTTTATTGCGGCAGCGTTTACACTGGCAATTATCTGGCCCAACCCTCTAACGATTTTACTCAGCGTACTACTGATTGGCGGCAGACAATTAGGCCTTGGCATCCTTACGCATGACTGCTGTCACAATGCTTTATTTGAAAATGGTAGAAGCAATGAGTTAGCCGGTCACTGGCTATGCGGCGCGGCTATCAATCTGGATTTTTACGATTACCGAAAATACCATTTACAACATCACCGTTTCGCTGGCACCGATCAAGATCCCGATAAAATATTTGTCGATAAATACCCGGTGGCACGCGAGAGCTTACGCCGAAAATTGCTGAGAGATATTAGCGGTAGAACCGGCTTACGTGATGAGTTAACACGCCTAAAACAATTTCAATTAAAAAAACAAACGCCATGGCTTTTATTTCATGCGGTGTTGATATCATTATTAATGGCGGCCAATGCCTTATGGGCTTATTTAATTTGGTGGGCAGCAGAGTTATTTGTATTACCTTTACTATTACGCCTGCGCCAAATTGGTGAGCATGGCGTTGCCAGCGATCGATCCAGTTTGGATCCGCGAGAAAATACTGGCACTACCCTAGCAAGTTGGTGGGAGCGATTATTTATTGCACCCAATCATGTTAACTTTCATGTCGAGCATCATCGCTTTGCTAATGTACCACCCTATAATTTATCCAAGCTACATAGTTTATTAAAAGCTCGAGGCTACTTTGAGGGTTACCATTGCTTGCGTCAGGGTTATCGACAAGTATTACGAGATGCAGTTACCACTTAAGTTGCGCATTTTTTTACCACTGGTAATCAAACGCTAATACCAACGATTCCAAATCAGCTCTCGCACTGTCAGCCAACTCAGGATAATTGCGCCAACGCTCAATCGCTTTAGCATTTAGTGGCTGTCGAATCGCCGCATTACTTGGCGTTGCCACCGCACGATTATTTAAGGCATCACGATACGATAGCACTTCTGGCTGCCACTCTAGACCAACAAACTCAATTAGCCTACGCGCTTGCGATTCAATATCGGCCACAGTGTCTTCATAGCGGGTTTCAAGCCAATCCATTTGCAAATGCTCTTTGGTCGCCAACCACTGCGACATCACATAACGATAATATCGTGTCGTGGTTTGCCACTGCAAAAAGTGATTCATCGCCTCATTAGGCGCAAAGTGCTGAAAGTAACAGCTTAAACAGACATCACGCGGATCGCGTAAGGCAACAATCAGCTTGGCGTCGGGAAATACTTTTTGAATCCACGGGATATGATTTATATTTAACGGCAACTTATCCAGATAAACACCGCCACGTTGGTTATCAATGCCTACGCTCTGCCAATAGGCTGAGCGAACAAGATTAATATCATCATGACTTAGCTGATTGAAACGTTTAATCGCATCTTGCTGGTAATCACTTTTGTAATGGCTAAATATAGCCTCAATCGCATAACCTAAATCGACCCGCTCTTCTGAGGTAGTGATATCACTATGTGCCGCTAACAACTGCTCGGTCAGTGTGGTGCCAGAACGGGGAAAACCGACAAAGAAAACCAAGCGAGTTTTCTCTTGCTGTTTGTGGCCTAAGGCATTATTTTTATTTTTTGCCCAATCGTTTGCTTTAAGCACTTCCGCAGTAAAATCCGCAATCGTTTGTATACCGCTATTTTTATCCCAGCTCTTACAATCCGCTGATTGCAATTGCAGCTGCCCCGCTAATTCAATAGCCTTTGCTGCGTCTGTATAGTTGCCGAGTTTATCTTCTACAATGCCTAGCTTGTAATAAATACTGGCCGCATGGTCGCCTATATTTGATTCGTTTGCGCTTAAGTCGCCAGAGGTATTAGGCTGCAAATTCGCTGCCATTTTGGATAATAAGCTTTGCGCCTCACTATGCTTACCGCTATCGATATACACACCGGCTAGCGTTGTCACAATATCCAGCTGCATTGGCGCTAGCGAATTAGCGTGCTCAAGTATTTCTATTGCCTCTTGCTTGCGATCCAAATAAGCCAGAGCATTCCCGCGCTGGCTCATTAGCGCAGTATTATCAGGGAATTGCGATAAGCACTTATCAGTACTTTCAATAACGCCGTTCATAGCAAAGTTTTTTGCCTGTAAACGACATAGCTCCAATAGTGCTTGCAAATCGTTTGGACGAAGAGCGAGCGATTTTTTTAAACAATCGATTGCCTCGCTTAATCCGGCTGAGTTAATCGGATTGAGCAAACCTTGTAAACGGCCCAGTTCAAACAAGGCATCAGCGTCTTTGTTATCGAGTCGAACTACTTTTTGATAGATATTAACCGCAGCAGCAAACTGACCAGCACGCTGAAACTGCGCGGCGGTAGCTCTATAATTTTGTAATTCACTTTGCGGATTATTAGCCTGTCCAGATACAGAACCAGACGCAGAGCCACAACATTTTTTAGCTTTTTTTCCACTACCACAAGGACAGGGATCGTTTCTTCCCACGGATACCATAAAAGTGTCTCATTAAAACGCCAACATTATTATGCGTAATATTATACACGCACTATAAGCTTCTGTTAGAGCCACTTTAGCGCGCGAGCAAAGCATTTTCATGCTATCTCGTATATGCACTAACTATCCGGAATAATCTGCGATATCGAGTTCACGCAGCGATGGCGAACTCATGCGGGAATGGCGGCCAATAAGACAGCCTCCGATTTGAAACCAATCTTGCGGCATACCATATTTCGCTGACCAAGATTTTACAACCGGCGTAAGAACATCCAACAATACCATGGCGCGCTGGCGTTCAGGTTTGGCGGCGGCGGTAAATTATTTAGAGCAGTAGTATATTCTGCGTTGCCGCAATCAGTTTATCTCTGGTCTCTGGCTCTGATGAGGCATGCCCTGCTGTTTCACTGACGATTAACTCGGATTGCGGTAAATGCTGATGAAGCAATAAAGCCTGATCAAACGGACAGACTAAATCATAGCGACCATGGACAATTATTGTAGGTATATGTGCGATCTTAGGGCAATCATTAATAATTTGATCGTCGCTTAAAAAACAATGATTCACCATAAAATGTGCCTCATGCCGGGCCAAGGTCCAGCAAGATTTATCATCGGTTTTATTGGCCACAAACTCCTCATTGGGAACCAGTGTGGCGCAGCGTGTCTCCCATAAACTCCAAGCCCGCGCCACTGCCATTGCCGCACGACTATCATCAGCAATCATCAACTGATAGGCGGCATTGATAACGTCATCATGGCTATCGGCAGGAATCGCTGTTAAAAACTCAGCATGATAATCAGGGAAAACGCGCTGCGCACCACCACCGTTAAATAACCAGTTAGAGTCTTCCGGTCGCGCTAAATAAATACCTCTTAGCACCATGCTAATAATATCTTCCGGATACGCTTGGGCATAAATCAGTGCCAGCGTTGAACCCCAAGAGCCACCAAAGACATGCCATTTGCTAACAGCCAAGTGTTGGCGGATTTTATCCAAATCTTCAATAAGACGCGTACTATCATTATTATCCAAGCTGCCATGCGGTAATGAACGCCCACAACCGCGCTGATCAAATAAAATAATACGATAGCAATCGGGATCGAAAAAACGTCGGTCATTACTAGAACAGCCGCCTCCCGGCCCGCCATGAATAAAGACCAGCGTTTGACCGTTGGGATTGCCGCACTCCTCAATATAGAGTTGATGACCGTCACCTACATCCAATAGAAAATGATTGTACGGCTCTATTTCAGGGTAAAACTCATTCATTAAAGGTGACTCGCTTTCGAGATATACGCTGGATTTTTTTCGAATTGTTTTTTTGTGCTGACTTTTGCACTAGAACCAAGCTGGGCATTTTTTATTAGGCACTTTATTTTCGCGACTTACACTGTATTGAGATAGACCGTAGAGGCTTAATTGTAGTGAGCTAATTATAGCCTTTTACAAAACAGGGCGTTTCATCGCTATCGTTGCTAGCAGTATCGCTGTAGGTAGAAGTCTTTGGCGAGATAGACCTTACTGCTCGGCTGGATTTTCCAGCTGGGCCAGAATCAGTCTTTTGATTCAATTCCGAATTATTCGCTTGCTCAGACAACTTGTCGGCAAAATGCACCGGCTTTGTTGTAGGGCTATTTTTTTTCGCAAATTTTCGCTTGCTGATTGTTGGTTCTAATAATTCTGTCACGGTTAATTCCCCTTAGCCGTTTTCTAAGTCGCCTCTAAATAGCTTATTGAAAATCACTTTACACTCGATCCAAAAACTGCACTTTAAACACTATCCGCACGGCTAATATCCGAAGCAAAATGGGTCTAATATTTATAGTATGTCTTTAGCAAAATCACCAAGTCAATTGTGTAAAAGCGAATTAATTCCGAATCAAAGCACGCCGCAACTTGATTTCAAGTGGAAAGTGAAAATAATTTTCTATCCGTTGCCGGATCGAACCGATTAAGTCGCGCCAGCCTCAACTCAACCGTTATTGCTTGGCTGACTGATGGTATCAAGCAATCTAAGTTCTGCAGAGTCAGCACCGACACGCTCATCAATATACTTAACAACTTCACTCACTAGTTCAAACTCTTCAACTTCCGTATCGGAAATTTTAATAGCGTATAAGCCTACCAAATCCATGGCCATGGAAAGCTATTTGAGCGAGTCCATATTGAGATCATCAAGATTCATAGCTATTTCAATCTTATCGATTTTTACCATGGGGCTTTCTAGAATTAATTGGCAGACTGCTGTTTCAAATACAACTTTTTTTGTTTGGTTCATATGGAGTAGCCTATGTAGTTATATAGCGGTTATCTTCGTAAACGTCGTCACAACTGGTGTCTTAACGATCGCCGCTAAATTTAAGTGCCGCCTCAATCGAGTGAACCGGCTTATTAGCTAGCCTTTATTGAGTTGGAACCCAGCACGCTAGAATTAATCTCTTAGCCATCACTTAGCTAGCGCCAATACAGCTTGCTGAAACCGAAGCAAATACTGACAAAAACCAGAAGATCGGAATTGAAAGGAAAAAGACTTTGCAATAGTGTGGAAGAAAGTACCCAGATAACTCATAGCATTTGGGGACAGGCAACTTAGTATTTAGGGCCATTTAGCCCGGAAATATTACCACTTGTATCTTCTGTAAATCAGCAAGTTATTGATAAATAAAAATTTTTGTGAGAAATATATTATTATGCAATAACAGGCTGTGAAATTGCTGTTACTCAAGCCAATTAGAACGTAAACCTAGTCAAAAATTGATTTTAAAACGGAATAGCTAGCGCTTAAAACTGATAAGAGTTTATCCTGTGGAGGGAGTGGATATTTGCTTTAGGCGGGCGTTGCTTGAGCAGCCGATCAACGATAAAAATTTTCACTAAAACTGTTTCATATAGCCGTCTAATAAGGCTAAAAACCTTATCTTCTCTTGCAGTGATACCGAGTTATCAGGGAAACCCAATACTGTGGCGGTGGCGCCCTTCTCTTCCAAGGCTTTTAAATCAGCTACCGAGGCCTTATCTTTTAGCGCTAATATAATTTCAAAGTCTTGATCAGATCGCCCATGCTTGGCACGCGATTCGTTTAAGCTGGCAAAGATACTGGGCATTTCATCAAGCGTATTACCATTGCCCATCCAGCCGTGCGCGTATTTACCCGCGCGGCGCAAAGCCGGTTTACTGGCACCGCCTAAAATAATCGGCACCGGCTGGCTTGGCTCAGGGGCAATTTGTAATGGCGCAAAATCAAAAATCTCGCCATGGTATTCAACATAGCCACCCGCCCAAATGGTTTGCAGTACTTCTATGCATTCGTTCATACGTTTACCACGGGTTTTAAAATCCACGCCGTAAACATCAAACTCTTCTTTCATCCAACCCACACCTGCACCCAAGATCAAACGATTATTACTAATACGTGCAATGGTACCGGTGGCTTTGGCAACCTCAATGGGATGCCGCAAAGGCAAGACATAAACGCCGGTTGAAAACTTTATTCGCGTTGTGACTGCGGCCATTGCTGCAATCGTGGTCCAAACTTCGGGGTATGGCATATCGCCAGTTATCGGTGGCTTGCCATCTTCTGTATAGGGGTAATCAGCCGCCATCGATTGAGGGATAAAACCATGATCGGCGCCCATGATGCCTTCAAAACCCATGGAGTCGGCAGCCTTGGCAATTTCAATCATATCCTCCGCGCTAGTCCACGGTACCATCAACCAGAATTTCATAATATTTTTCCAAGCGTTTAGGTTTTTATCGCTATTTTATTTTTTTAAAAATCGGCAAAACGACTATGCGCAATAATCAATCGCGTATCGGATGCTGCCGCATCGCGATGAAAAGCAATTTTATGATATTCCTCGTTCGCCATCAGCGCTTTAAATGCGCCGACAGTATCCCATTGCACAATAATAAATTGATCCCAGTCTTCACCTTCTGGCGCAATAAAGGTATTGGCAACATCTGACATCCAAACCGGTTTGGCACCTAGATCGGCCAAAATGGGAAACACTGCTTCGCCATAGCGATCGTAAGCTTCTTTTCCAGTACAAGCCGCTTGCTCGGGATGATCGCTGTAATCGGCCTGATCATGAAAGCGCAACATATTGATCATCATCACCGGACCTTCGGCATCATCCATCGCCATTAAATTATTATATTGCTCTTCAGTTGGGGTAATCGAACCCATAGTGATGTCTCCAATGATAAATTTATTGTGCGTGATAAAATAACAGCCTTAAGCACATATTTAACGCAGTGTAGCTTTTATAGCAGGCAGAAACTATTTAATAAAAGTAACGCAAGTCAGGGGAACTATTAACAGAAGGCTTCAGACGCGGCTTATCAATAATAAGCACAAGTAATAAACGTTTGCAGTACGAACTAGTAGTAATAGCGCAATGAAAATAACAACTGCTTAGCGTCTACCAGAACATTTTGATACGCAATATAGTGTCTACCGGGGCGTTTACTTTTCCAGCTTTTATATTCAATTGAGGCTTTTAACTGCGGCTGAACTAGATAGGCATAGTTTAGCGTCCAGCTTTCTCCGTTTTCAATATTGGTATCAACCGGGGTGCTATCCAAATCTGTGGTCGAGAAGTCCTCCCATCGCAGCGCAATCGTTGATAAACCAGCGCTTCGTGCCAAGAGTAGATATTTTGCTCTAAAACCGGCTAAAACAGCTAAACCTCCCATCGCCGTATCGCCCTCTATCCACTGCGCCTTTAACTGGGTGTTAGACGTTATATTCCATTGCGAAGCAATATGATGAAACCGTGTTCGCCATCCGTATTGTCCGTCTTCAATCGCCTCTGTCTGGGCTTGATTATCGTAGTAAAAATATTCTAACTGAAGAGTTTTACTAAACTGGGTATTCGCGCCGAGATAAAACCCCGGCCGCTCATCAACTTCAACGTAAGGCTTATAACGCGCTTCTTGCTCAGTTAATTCACCCGTTGCAATAATAGGGATCGGCGTAATGGGATAATCGCTAGCAAGACCGGATAAACGGTCATGCCCTGCCCAGCC
>CAJQQO010000264.1 GCA_905480475.1 uncultured Pseudomonadales bacterium
CAGTCTATTGATGGTGATAACAACCAAACCGGTCAGATGCTCGCGGCCTTAGCCGGAATGGGGCAGGGTACATTTGCTTCTAAAGTTGAATTAGGCGACGGTAAAGTGGATGTGACTCGTGAAGTGGATGGTGGTTTGCAAACCGTATCCTTAACTTTGCCTGCTGTAGTAACAACCGACCTTAGGCTTAACGAACCTCGTTATGCTTCGTTACCTAATATCATGAAAGCCAAGAAAAAACCATTAGATGTTTTTTCACCTGAAGATTTGGGTGTAAGTCTTGCAGCATCGGTGACTATGCTTAAAGTTGAGCCGCCTGCCGAGCGTAAAGCCGGTATTAAGGTTGAGTCGGTTGAAGAGCTTGTTGATAAACTGAAAAACGAGGCGAAGGTAATCTGATGAGTATTTTAGTTGTAGCAGAACACGATAACGGTAGCCTTAAAAGCGCTACCTTAAACACCGTAGCAGCAGCGGCCGCTATTGGTAGTGATGTGCATATTTTAGTTGCCGGTAGTGCCTGTGCAGCAGCGGCTGGTGAAGCAGCAGCGGTTGCCGGTGTCAGTAAAGTTTTAGTTGCAGATAACGCAGCCTATGAACATCAACTGGCTGAAAATATTGCGGCCTTAATTGTTGAGCTTGCGGGTGATTATGAATATATCCTGACCGGCGCAACGGGCAATGGTAAAAACTTTTTGCCACGCGTTGCAGCATTGTTAGATGTGCAAATGATTTCAGAAATCATCAGTGTTGAATCCGCCGATACTTTTACCCGCCCAATTTACGCAGGTAATGTTATTGCGACGGTTCAATCCAGTGATGCGAAAAAAGTGATTACCGTACGAACGACTGCATTTGATGCGGCTGCGGCGAGCGGTGGTTCGGCAGAGCAAGTGGCGATTGACGTCGTTGCCGATGCTGGCGTATCAACGTTTATTGGCGAAGAGTTAGCCGTTTCGGATCGTCCTGAATTAACCTCGGCAGACATTGTTATTTCAGGTGGCCGCGGTATGCAAAATGGAGATAACTTCAAACTGATTGAAGCCGTTGCCGATAAGTTAAATGCAGCAATGGGTGCATCACGTGCTGCCGTTGATGCGGGATTTGTGCCTAACGATATGCAAGTTGGACAAACGGGTAAAATCGTTGCTCCCGATCTTTATATCGCTGTAGGTATTTCTGGCGCGATTCAGCATTTGGCCGGTATGAAAGATAGTAAAGTCATTGTGGCAATTAACAAAGACGAAGACGCACCGATTTTTCAGGTGGCGGATTACGGCTTGGTTGCTGATTTATTTGACGTACTACCTGAGTTGGCTGCTCAGCTTTAGATTTGATTGTACAAATCTAAGTAGGCAACTAAGCCAACATAAAAAAAGCCTGGTTTTCCAGGCTTTTTTTATTCCTCAAATTAATTTTTTATTTCGGCTGTTATGAATTCAATCGCTGCTAATCACAATATAGACGTAATAATGCTTGAGAAAATTGAGCAATTGTTAGGTCGTGCGCCGCGCGGATTAGAGGCGGTTGAGGTTGTGGATGCGCAGGGGAATCCTTCAGTGATTCGTGTTGCCAGCTTGGTGGATAACAAGCCATTTCCCACGATGTTCTGGTTGGTTGATAAGACGCTTAAGTATAAACTCGATCAACTAGAAGCCAGCGGTTTGATTCTAGAGTTACAAGCACGCATTGATAATGATGAAACACTGCTAGAAATGATGGCTGCGGATCATCAGCGATATATTGCTTTGCGAGAGCAGAATATGTCGCCGGAGATAAAACAACGACTTATCGATTTAAACTATTTTGATGCTTTGCAAAAAAGAGGCATTGGTGGCATCGCGAATTTTAGCCGTATTCGCTGTCTGCATACTTATTATGCTGCGCATTTGGTTAAAGCCAATACCATTGGCAAATGCTTGGATCAGGATTACTTTTAAAAGACAGCGTCGTTTTTTGATTCTCTCAGATTTAAACTCTTGGTTAATAATTGCTTGAGCTTAATGTTAAGACCTCGCTAATAGCCTGATAATAACGGCTTAAGCTAAGCCTATTTACGGTTTTGAGAAAACTATTTTTCAAACTATCAACTAATGACCGCAGGTCAAAAAAAACGGAGAATTTCCTATGGTGGAACTAACAGTAACGCGTGATATTGGCGCCAGTGCCGAAGTGGTTTGGGCAGTATTAGACGATTATGGCAATCTTGAATGGGTGCCGGGTGCAGACAATGTTGATGTGATTGGTGAAGGTGTTGGCATGATTAGACGCCTGCATATTCCGGGTATCGATACGCCTATTGATGAGATTTTAAAATCCAAAGATGCGGGCGCAAAAAGCTTCAGTTATACGATTCCTAAAAACGCAGTGATTCCGTTTGATGACTATCAAGCCAATGTTAGCGTAAGCGGCGATGCTAACAAGGCGACTGTGGTTTGGCACTGTACCTTTGGTCAAGGTGATATGGCCGAAGCTGATGCAGAGGGTATGATTAGCGGCAGTTACAGCATGATGCTTGACGCCTTAGCTGAAAAGTTAGAAGCGTAAGCACGTAAGCAAGCACTATATCAATTAGAGCTTGGACGAGGCGGGTAGTGACCCGTCTCGCAACCATAATTTAATATCTTCTAAGGCCAGACAAAAACATGGCACCATTAGTAAAGCCATAATGGCGGATGTCAGTACACCAAATGCCAGCGAGATGGCGATAGGGGTAAACATCATGGTTGATATTGATTGATTGACCAACAGTGGAATCAAACCAACAAAAGTGGTGGCAGATGTTAGCACCAGCGGTCTAAAACGCGAAAGCCCGGCGGTAATTAATGCCTTGCGGCAGTTCTCCAGACGAATATTTTCCCGGTTATAAAAGTCGACCATTATCAAACTGGCATTAACCGCTACGCCAGACAAAGCCATCATCCCCAGCAGTGAGAAAAACATTAAGTCTTGCCCCATAATCACATGGCCAACAATTGCGCCCGCCGCGCCAAAGGGAATAACACTCATTACAATTAACGGTTGTAAATAAGACTTGAGCGGAATTGCGAGTAAAGCGTAGATTGCAAACATCGCTATACCACCGGCAATAAACAAACCGTTAGCCGCAGTTTGTTTTTCTTCAGCTTCGCCTGCTAAAACCATAATAATGCCATGACTTTTAGCCAGCGCTGGCATAATGGTATTTTGAAGATCTGCCAGTACTTCTTCTGGCGTCGTAACAAGACGATCAACATCGGCGGTTACGGTAATAACACGTAAGCCATCAATGCGTTTGATGTTCGACATACCTCTGCCCATGGTTGCATCGGCGACGACATTAAAAGGTATTTCATGACCGGCATCGGTTCGAATTCGCATGGATTCAATATTACTGAGAGAGGTGCGCTCGTCTTCAGGATAGCGAACCATGATTTTTAAATCTTCACGACCGCGTTGCAGGCGCTGTACCTCTTCGCCGTAAAATGCCTGTCTTACTTGGCGCGCCAAATCATCGGCATTCAGATCTAATGCACGGGCGTTATCTTTTAAACTTAATTGCAATTCCTGTTTGCCGCCGTCAAATGAATCGATAATATCAAACACGCCGGGGTAGGCGCTTAAGGCATTGCGTAACTCTAAGGATGCTAATTCCAGAGCCGGTAGATTGCGACCGCGTAATTCAATTTCAATGGCTTTGCCGGGCGAGAAAGCATCGGCAGTAAAGGTAAGTTTATTGACGCCCGGAATATTGCCGCTTAGTTCGCGCCAGCGTTTAACAACAGACTTTGCGCCCGGACCTTGATGTCCAGACGGGATTTCCAATTGCAGCGCGACTTCGGCTTGATGGCCGCCACTTTCATCAGTGCCACCAATGCTGCCTCGACCTAATTGAATACCAATCGATACCATTGAATCCGTCATACTAATGGGCGAGCCTTGTTCTTCAAGTTCTTGTCTGACCTGATTGGCACTAGCGAGTAATTGCTGAGTGACTTTTTCTGTGGTGGCGGCAGAGGTTCCAATCGGCATAGATAACGACGCATATAATCGTTCGCCTTCCACTGCAGGAAAAAACTGAAAAATAATTCGGCCACTTGTTAAAAAGCCAACAATAATAATCAGTGCGGCAAGACCGCTGGCGATAACCAAGTAACGTCTATTGAGACACCACTGCAAGGCAGGTTTGTAATACTGTTGCGCGACGAGCACTAATAAATCAGTCAACTTATCTTGTAAGCGTTGAATGCGATTGTGTTGTTTCTTCTCCTGTTCGGTTTCACTCGTTGTGGCTTTGCTCTTCGATAGCTGCATCGGCAGAATTAGTTGCGAGGTAATTAAACTAAATACTAGTGCGACAATTGCCGTTAAACCGATATAAGAAAAAAACGAACCAAGGCTGGATTCCATAAAGATCAGCGGCATAAACGCCACCATGCTGGTGAGCACGCCAAAGATAACGGGAGTGGCAACATCGTGCACGCCACTGATTGCCGCTTGGTCGGGCTTTAGACCTTCTTCGGCACTGGTGTGAATACGCTCGGCAACAACCACGCCAGCATCCACTAATATACCCAGTACTAGCAGGGTGCCAACCACTGAAATCGTTGAGATAGTAATGCCCAAAAATGGGAAGGTCATTAGCGCGCCAAGCAGGGTGATCGGTAATCCCACCGCCACCCAAAAGGCCAAATGGGGTTTAAGAAATAAGGCTAAAACCACCAGCACTAAAAGCAAGCCGCTAATACCATTGGTGCCCAGAGCATCTAGACGATCAACTAAATCCTGTGATTCATCTGTCCAAAGTGCGATATCAATACCATCGGGCAATTCCGATTTTATTTCCTCGATATATCTTTTTACCGTTTCAGCAACCACAATAACGTCTTCGTTACCGATGCGCTTAACGCTAATCATTAGCGCGGGTTTGCCATTAAAAGCAGCTTTAACATCGCTTTTAACAAAGCCGTCTCTTACCGTAGCGATATCGGCCAAGCGAATATCGGCACCGTCTTCGCGACTGATTAATACGATCTCTTCTAGTGCATGTACATCACGTGCTTGCGTAACGGTACGCAGCAGAACTTGACCATCAATGGTGTTTAGCGAACCGGCAGGTAGGTCCATGGAGTTAGCGCTAATCCGATTGGCGATCGCTTCAAGATTAGTGCCGTAACGACGCAGGGTTTGTTCGGACACTTCAACGCTGATTTCATAAGGTTTGGCGTAGTGGATCGCGACTTGGGAAACTTGCGGTAAGTCGATAAGATCCAAGCGCATTTTTTCGGCTAATCGTTTTAGCGATTTCTCATCGGTATCACCATAAATAAATAACTGAATAACATTGGTAAGAATAGTTACAGCAGAAATAATCGGCCGCTCAGCCTCTTCAGGAAAGGTATTGATGCCGTCAACTTTACCTTTGATTTCATTGAGTAACTGATTTTTATCTTCTCCCTCTTGCACTTCAATCGATACCTGACAGCGATTTTCCGCAGCGGAGCTAGAGAGCTTTTTAATGCCGGGCGTACCGCTAACGGCTTCTTCAACCCTTGAGCAAACCGTTAGTTCAACTTCTTCAGGCGAGGCGCCAGGGTAGGGGACAATGACATTAATCATATCCACATCGATATTGGGAAATTCTTCGCGGTGTAATTGAGGTAATGCAATTAGGCCACCGAATATCAGTGACCACATTAATAGATTAGTGGCGACGCGGTTATAGACAAACCAGCCGAGAAGATTTCTCATAGTGGTCTATCCGTTTGCGTTTGCGATTAAAGGGTTAATTTGCATACCTTCAACCACAATGGTTGGTGGGTTGACGCATAGCAGATCACCGTTTTTTAAACCTGCGCCAACCAATACACTCTCCTGTTGAATTCGAATAATCTCAATAGTGCGATATTGCAGTCGGTTATCGTGATCGATAATCATGACCTGACCATTGATCAAAGCGGTTCTTGGGATAACAGCAATATCCTGATAAAGCCGGCCAGCAATTTCTGCGTTAACAAATAAGCCAACAGTAAGTGGTGGAATATCTTCAAACTCCGGATTTTCTACAACCGCCACACCATGAAACAAGCGTGTTGCGGAATCCACTTCAGATTCAACACGGACCAAATTACCCTGCCATAAATAATCTATACCGCCGTAAGAACTAGTAATATCGACTTTAACCGATTGGTCTGGCGACAGTGTGCCGCGCATTTGTTTTGGCCAATTGAGATAGCTTAAATCTTCATTGGCAATGGGTAGTCGCACTTCAACAATTTCATCGGCATACAGTGTGGCGATAGGAGTGCCTGCCGAAATATAGGTGCCTTCATCAATCGATTCTTTTTGCACTCGGCCTGAGAATGGGGCGGTGACTTCGGTTCGCTGGAGATTTAAATTGGCTTGTTCTAAATCGGCTTGCGCAACTAGCGCCGAGGCTTCAGCCAATTTAAATACTTTATAGGCATCATCTAACTGGCTGGCGCTGGTTAGTTTTTGTTTGGATAGGTTTTGCGAGCGTTGATAGTTTTTTTCAGCAATTTCTAACTCAACGGTAGCGCGGGTATTTTCTGCGGAGGCTTGATTTAAACGCAATTGATAGTCGGTGCTATCAATTCTTACCATCGGGTCGGACTTTTCAAATTTGCCACCCGCGATAAGTGTGTCACTTACCCAAACAACTCGGCCTGCGATTTCACTGGCTAATTCAATTTGTTTGTGAGGTTTAACCAATCCTTGAGTGACCACCGAGACGGCAGTATCGCTAAGCTCGATACGCATTGCCTGCACCGCAGGCAGAATTTTTGTCTGCTCGCTTTTTTCGATAGTGGGTTTACTTTTAACCAGACCTACTGCGATTAATAGTGCTGTTAGTACAACGAGCAAGGGCGCAAGCGTGCGTAAATTGATTTTTGGGATAAAACGGGACATCAAATTCTCTGAGCGCAATGCGCAATTTTAAAGCGGCCCAATGGATTGAGCCTGTGCTGGATTGAGATCTGGTTATTGGCAATCGTTAGAAGGAGGTGCTGTTGGCCAGGGTTGATCTGTATTTGCAGAGCAGCGAGGCTTGCAAACTTTGCGAGTATGCTCTTCTATAATAAGCTCTTGATTTAAAAGGTTTCATAAAACCTAATTATTTCATACTTAGCTTTGTAAAAGGGTTACAAAAGATATACACCTGATTGTCAAATGTCTTGCATGCCAATTCGGTTTATTCAGATGATTTTTGTAAGCTAGATCTGCGCACTAATTGCAATCTGACGGATTGTTTAGGTCCTGTACCTACGATGATAAGCACACTGCTGCTTAATAAATTTTCGGGTTGTGCCCAAAAAAGTGATACGCGCTGCTAATGATACAGGCTATAACTGCCTAAAATAGTTGGTCGAAATGCAATGCTCGACATAGGATAGTTAATTAGATTTGTCAGATGTTTAATAATTCGCGACAAAGAAATGGTGTTGTATATCAATAAGATAATGGGTATTTCTTTATAAATTGTGGGTTTTTACTGTGACGCTGGGATTTGACGATAGAATACTTATGTCGCTTTGACTGTTAGGTTATATTTTTTACAAATACGTGCTTGATTAAGTCTGGAATTGAGCGTAAGTTACCCACTATTGAGGAAGTATCGGATAAAGTGAAGATGAAAGGCTAAGTAGTTACTACCAGTGTAGGGCTATACTAGTAACCGAAGTTATTAGTAAGGAGGCATTTCTGGCGTAGAGATAACATCAAAAAAGATTATAAAGATAAAAGTTGTTTAGAAAGTCGTTTGTACAAACAGTTAATAATAGAAATAAGAAATAATATAAGTTTGAAAAAGGTTGCAACGCAATCCACTAGTTCCGCTCTATGGGCGCTCGCAATCAAGGACTATTAAAATCTCGGTGATGATGCCATTAAGGCGTATTGTATGCTGTTTTTCTGTAGTCGGAGAAATGAAACAAAAATCATTTAGGGTCTCTTTTATGTTCATTAATGGAGGCTGATTTTGGATTTGATCAATCGTAAAGATTAGTGAAATTTTATTAGTAGTGATAATAATGTCGTCTGCAGCGGCTTAAATTCTAGAATTTGTGAGGGTATCTGGGTGAAAAAAATTATAACTAAATCCATGCTAGTTTTAAGTAGTGTTATTTTAAGTGTTAGTGTACAGGCGGCATCAATAGGTTTATCGCCATTGTTTCCAGATCAAACGACATTTAACGCACCAACGACTTATGTCTATGATGAAGGCGATTGCTTAAACTCTTTGGGTACTGGGCCAGCTTCTGGAGCTTGTGGTGATTCAAAACTATCTGGCAATCCTTCCAGTCAATACAATTATAACGGCGAGCATGTTGATGGTACCGGCGGCGGCACGCTTACAGTCACCGACGGCGCGATGGCAATAAATATCGATGGTTTGGGGCTTGCACCGATCAATGGTGGTGACTATGCATTGACTGCAGATTTTGATTACGACGGCAATATCACAGGAGCTTCTATTTCCGTATTGGGTACTGTTGATTTGGGCTTTAATCCTGCTGGTGATTTTCAAAGTGGTGTAATTGCTGCCTCTACTAGCTTATTAGAATTTGGTTTTGCCGGTGTAAATGATACGGGAGTATTTGAGTTCGTATTTGATGCAGCCACCGGTGATTTACCTGCATTTTCTGGTGCAACCACGGTTTCGGTTATTGTTGGTGCAACCAGCCTCGCGGGGCTTAGTGGTTATGGTTCTTGGGACCCTCTGAATGTTGGTGATACTGCGTTTTTTCAACAAAACTTTGTTGGTTCAACCTCTACGGTAGATACCTATGTTGTTCCAGTACCTGGTGCGTTGATCTTGTTTATGTCGTCAATGAGTGTGTTGCTTGGAAGTCGTGTTCGACGTAAAGCTACAAGATAATAGTCAGCTAGCTTTCTTAAGTATAAGTTGTTAATGGCTAAAGTTAAGGACACAGATTAATTAAAATTAGATTGTTGTCGCTACATGTCATGTAGTCGTTATTATTAGAATGATAAGATGTTAGGAGTGAGTTATGTTATTTAGAATGTTGTTTTTATCCTTTATGTTGGCTTTTACGGCTGCCTCTCAGGCGAGTTCGGCTGGCCTGTTAGGTGTGCAAGTCGGTTACCCCAAATTTAACTTTGTCAGCAACGTTGATCAAGGTGTTACCTATGACGGTACTACTATGATTATTACTGCGGCACCAAGTTTTGTTACACTTTCTGCTGGTGATACTGCGCAGTTTGTTTTTGGTGGTACCTTAACAATTAATGCGAGGGTAGATGCAACGGGTAATATCGTTGCCGATCCAGCTAATACCTATTCCATGTCAGGTACGGTTGGTAGTTACTCAGGCGTATTAATTGAAGGTGCTGTAATTGATTTTGGTTTACTTGATATCCCGGGTAGCGACACGGACTTTCTTGATTCGCGACTATCAGTTACTGGTGGTTCAATGTCAGGATTATTTACTTCAACAGAGAGTGGTATTGTTGTGACTCTGGAAGGTTCTTCTTATAATAGTTTTGCATCAACATGGGGTGCAGTGCGTGCTAAAGGTGATCTTGGTCCTATTCCTGATCCTGGCTCTTCACCCGGTACAGGCACAATTGGTTACTGGAAAAATCATCCTGAGGCATGGCCTATTACTAGTATGATTATTGGGGCTAGTGTGCTTAGCCAAGGTGACGCAATCAGTATTCTTAAGACCCCTACACGTGGCGATAAAACCATCTCAATGGCCAAGCAGTTAATTGCTGCAAAATTGAATGTTGCATTCGGCAATGATGACTCTTGTATTGCGGCAACAATGGCAGCATCAGATCTATGGTTGATTGATCACGGTGGTGTAGGTAGTGGTCAGCGTCGTTGGGAGGACGGTGATTTATTGCACGATGATCTAGATGCGTACAATAACGGACAGCTATGTGCCCCACATCGAGACTAATCACTGACAGCACTAAAAAAAGGGCGATTTTATCGCCCTTTTTTTTGCATTTATCATTTGTTTAGGTAGCTTGCCTCGGCAAATGATTTAGTTAATTCGAAGTTTACGCAAATCAACGAAGACTTTCACGTAAACGAACTGCAATGGTATCGTTAGCGTATTTATTATCTAATCCCGTCGCATTGTTCCGCTTCACTCATACTGTCAAATTACTTCACCAGTGTAAGTTTTTATGTCTTTTATTAAAATGGCGCCATTTGCTGATAATACTTCGGTTAGGATGCCAGAATCAGTTCATTTCTATTCATTTCTATTCATTTCTATTCATTTCTATTCATTTCTATTCATTTCATTGGGTAAAGATATGCAAATAAATCGAGGCTTTCGTTATAGTCAGCTGATTAGTATTCTATTTTTGGCAGTATTTCCTTATCAAAGTACAGCTGAAAGCGATGATACAACGATTACTTCTTCTGTTATTGAGACGATTAGCAATACACTCAGCGATGTAAAAACGGTTGTAACGGCGCTTATTGATGAGCCAGAGCCACGTACCTATACGCAACTAAGAGAACCCTGTCTTAACTACACAAAAACACGCCAGCCGTTTTTTGGTGATGTGCATGTACATACCAAATACTCTTTAGATGCGAGCACGCAATCAACCCGTACTACGCCTGATGAAGCGTATCGCTTTGCCAAAGGCGAGCGTATTGGTATTCAGCCATGGCGCGATACTAAGGGGCAGGAAAGTGAAGCTTTACGATCCATTCAATTAGAGCGGCCACTCGATTTTGCAATGGTCTCCGATCACGCTGAGTTATTTGGCGAGACCTATATTTGCAATACGCCAGGCGCTGAGGGTTATAAATCATGGCAGTGCAAAATTTATCGCAACTGGCCACGCGGCGCATTTTATTTATTTAATGCCACGGCGTCGTTAAAGCAAGCGCACTTGGGTTTTTGTGGTGAAGACGGTGAAATATGTAAGCAGGCTGGCAGTATCCCATGGGATATTATGCAACAAGCGGCGCAAGATCATAATGATGTTAGCGCTAGCTGCGAATTTACTGCGTTTATCGGTTATGAATGGACCGGTGTAACTGAAGCTGCGGGTAATTTGCATCGCAATGTATTGTTTCGCAATCATACCGTTCCGGAATTACCAGTATCTTGGATTGATGGATCGGCGCTGCATTTATGGCAATCACTGGAGAGTACTTGTAATGGCACAGACTCCGGTTGCGAGTCATTAACGATTCCGCACAACTCCAATATTAGTGGCGGTTATATGTTTAACCTTGAGCATGACGGCACTAATCCATTAACGCGCGATCAATTTGCACTGCGGAAAAAGTACGAGCCTATTGTAGAAATCATGCAGCATAAGGGCGCGTCGGAGTGTTACTTTGAAGCTGGTGTTAGCGAAGATGAGTTATGCTCGTTTGAGTTTTTAAATAGTAATAGTTTTTTCGGTGATACGCCGCCTAAAAAAGACGATGGTTTTGTTCGCCACGTATTAACCACGGGTTTGCTTGAAGAGCAAACTAATGGTGTAAACCCGTTTGAGTTTGGTTTTATTGGCTCATCCGATACGCATTTGGGTACGCCGGGTGCGGTTAACGAATCGATATTTCTGGGGCATGGTGGGGCAGGTGTGCCGGCCAATAAAACTATTCCACCCGGATTGCCCGACTATTTAAAATATAACCCCGGTGGTCTAGCTGTGGTTTGGGCAGAAGAAAACTCGCGCGATGCCTTATTTAATAGTATGCAGCGAAGAGAAACTTATGCGACCAGCGGGCCGCGAATCGTTAATCGCTTTTTTGGCGGTTGGGATTACGCCGACAATATGTGTGAGCAAGCCTCATTTGCCAAGCAGGGTTATCAGCGTGGTGTGGCTATGGGTGGAACGCTAACTTCAGCCGAAGACCCAAAGGCTGCGCCAGTATTTGTAGTATCGGCTTTGCAGGATGCAGGAACGGCTACGACACCGGGTAATGCTTTGCAGCGTATTCAAATTATTAAAGGTTGGGTGGATGAGCAGGGCAACAAACAGGAACAGGTTTTTGATGTTGCTGGTGATGCCAATAACGGTGCAAGCGTCGATATTAATAGTTGTGAAGTTTCCGGCCCTGGCTATGCAGATTTGTGCACGGTTTGGCGCGATCCAACGTTTGATGCAGCGCAACCGGCTTATTACTATTCGCGTACTTTAGAGAATCCAAGTTGTCGTTGGAGTCAGCAGATATGTGTCGCCAATAAAGTGGATTGCAGCGATAAGTCAACGATTGGTAAAGGCTTAGAAGGATGCTGTGCTGACGAGCATCGTCCGGTTGTTCAAGAGCGGGCGTGGTCATCACCTATTTGGTATAAGCCTAGTTAAATGGGGCTTTGTGTTTTTTTCATTAAGCCATGCAAGAATTATTTTTCCTTTGTTTAAGTAGGAGATCGAAATGAAACAATACCATCAGCATTATATCGATGGTCAATGGATGCAACCTTCTGGCGATCAAATCTGTGAGGTGATTAATCCAGCGTCGGGTCAAGTGGCAGGCAGTATTTTGTTTGCCGATACTCAAGATGTTGATCGTGCCGTTGCTAGTGCCAAGCAGGCTTTGATTAGCTATTCACAGTCAAGCGTTGAAGAGCGAATCGCAATATTTGAATCGCTTATCGCTGTTTATACCGCGCGTATTGACGATATGGCTGCTGCGATCACCGAAGAGATGGGCGCGCCGTATGCATTTTTGGCCCAGCCTGCGCAAGCTACAGCGGGGCTTGCCCACTTAAGCAATATGTTAGAAGTGCTGCGCGAGTTTCCGTTCGAACAAGAACGCAAGTCAGCAAGCGGTCAGATCAATCGTATTGTTCGCGAGCCAGTTGGTGTTTGCGCTTTAATTACGCCATGGAATTGGCCGATGAATCAAATTGCCTGTAAGGTCGCGCCAGCGTTAGCGGCGGGCTGCACTATGGTGTTAAAGCCTAGTGAAGTGGCTCCGTTCTCTGCGCATGTGTTTGCAGAGATTATGCATGAAGCCGGTGTGCCCGCCGGCGTATTTAATTTAATTGATGGTAATGGCGCGGTGGCCGGTTCGGCCTTAACTGCTCATCCAGATATCGATATGATTTCTTTTACTGGATCAACACGTGCCGGTAAAGCTATCGCTCATGTCGCTGCAGATAGTGTTAAAGGTTTAGCGCTGGAGCTGGGTGGCAAGTCGGCCAATATTATTTTGGATGACTGTGATTTATCGTCTGCGGTAACTGCTGGCGTTTTGCAGATGATGCATAACACCGGCCAAACCTGTACTGCACCATCGCGTATGTTGGTTCCTGCTAATCGCTTAGCGGAGGTTGAAGCCATTGCCGCAGCGGCTTGTGCACAAGTTGTGCCGGGTGATCCCTTAGATGCAGCAACGACAATGGGGCCGTTAGCTAGCCCTATGCAATTTGAAAAAGTAAACAGTTTGATTAATGCCGGTGTTAAAGAGGGCGCTAAATTAATTGCCGGTGGAGCAGAGCGTCCAGACGGTATTAGCGCTGGTTGTTATGTTAAACCTACCGTGTTTAGCGGTGTGACTAACGATATGACTATTGCGCGAGAAGAAATATTTGGCCCGGTACTCAGTATATTGACCTATCAGGACGAAGAGGAGGCCATCGCCATTGCCAATGATAGTGATTATGGTTTGGCAGCTTACGTCAGTTCTGCAGACCCTGAGCGCGCAAGAAAAATTGCCCGTCGTTTACAAGCCGGTCAGGTAAAAATTAACGGCGCGGCGGGTGATTTTTCACTACCTTTTGGTGGCTACAAACAATCGGGTATTGGTCGCGAATGGGGCGCTTGGGGTTTAGAGGAATATTTGGAAACCAAAGCACTGATTGGCTAAACATTTAACAACGAATTTTATAATTTACAAATTATTGGAGAATACAAAAAGTGATTACCTCGTTTGACGACTATATGATTCATCAAACTGCCGAAGCGGTAGCTTTGCCAGCCCAGAGTGACCGCAATTTTTATGAGCGGCATTGGATGGCGGGTTTTGATAATGCTGGCGATGTGATGTTTGAAGTCGGTTTTGGCTTGTATCCCAACCGTCGCGTCATGGATGGCCATTTAAGTATTGTTGTTGGCAATAAACAATATGCTTTTCATGCTTCAAGACGAGCGCCAAAAGATCGTATTGAAACTGAAATAGGCCCGATGTCGGTAACGATTGAAGAGCCTATGCGTGCATTACGATTTAAAATTGATGACAACGAACACGGCATTAGTTGTGATTTGCGATTTACCGCTATCAGTATTGCGCATCAGGAACCGCACAATACCATGTTCGATGATGGACAT
>CAJQQO010000265.1 GCA_905480475.1 uncultured Pseudomonadales bacterium
ATCGATTGCACTGCGCCGTCGGCAAGATTGAAGTCTAAGTCATAAATTCCGGTCATGGTTTGCTCGCTTTTTTAAAAAGTTATTTTGGCCCAACAGCCATAGCGCACAGCTTACCGTGTTGATGCAAATATGCCACTTTAAATTGGCTTAATTGAAACACTGAACAAATCTGCGCTCGCTAAGGAAAGCTGCCCCGTCATATTAAAGCCTTGAATCCTCCGACAAAAATGATCTATGGGATAATTACCGCGCCGCAGCTACCTTATGACCATTCATAGGATGATTAGCTGGTATATGATCAACCCAAGCTGTGAACGCACACAGCCCTATCTTTTTATTCTTGTTCGTTTCGGAATCTACATGTCAACAACACACGCCCTATCCGGCCGATGGCAGCTCGGCCTACTGCTAACGCTGACAACTTGTTTTTGGTGGAGCATCTTGCCGATTACTTTATCGGGCGTGATGCATAAGCTCGATCCGTTCACGGTCACTTTTTATCGATATTTTTTTGCAGTGATTATTCTGCTGCCAATTTTATTAGCCCGTCGCGGCGCTATCGACGAGATTCGCCAACTGCGAAAACCACGAATCATCAAAACCATAATCGTCGCCGGTATTCTGCTGAGCTTTAACTACGGTTTTTACGTATTCGCGCTAGAGCGTATGTCGCCTACTGGCGCGCAATTATTAATTCAACTCGCGCCCATGCTGTTTTTATTATCCGGAGTATTTTTATTTGGCGAAGCTTTTTCTAAAGCACAGTGGTTAGGTTTTGTTACTTTTGTTATTGGTCTGCTATTGTTTTTCCATATGCGGCTTAATGATGTATTGGTCGGCGCGGCTGAAAGTGATAGCTACGGAGTTGGTATGTTGTTTATGGTCTGCGCCGCAATATGCTGGGCCGGTTATGCTATTGCACAAAAAAAAGCCTCATCATCAATGGGCTCAATGCAATTGATGCTGCTGATTAATTTGATGGGCAGCATTCTGTTTTTACCACTGGCACAGCCGTTACTAGTTATTGATTTAACTGCGTTTGAATGGCTATTGTTATGCTTGTGTGGCCTAAATACCGTTATTGCTTACGGCAGTTTTTCTGAAGCCTTAAACCATTGGGAGGCGTCACGCATTAGCGCTACGTTTACCATTGTGCCACTACTTACTATGGGCTTTGTTTATTTACTTAGCTTGTATCCAATTATCGAAGTCGACACAGAGCCGATGGATTTTTGGGTAATCGTCGGGGCGGTATTGGTTGTTATTGGCGCGGCACTAGCGTCGTTGGCGAGAAGCAAACAAGTTAAGTTAGATTGAAGTAAAAAAACAAGAAAGAAGAAAACCTAGCGTTTAAAATCGCTATTTACGTTATGCGGGAAAAGCTTGAGCGAATGATTTTCTATAAAACATCGCCGTTAAAAACTTTTCCCGCACACTAAAATCGTTTTTAATTGACCGATTCTTTAAGCGCCTTACCGGCTTTAAAGCCAACTGAATTACTGGCAGGAATATCGATCTCTGCACCGGTTTGTGGGTTTTTTCCCTTACGCGCCGCACGTTGGCGACGAACAAAACTACCAAAACCAATTAAGCTAACGGTATCATCGCGCGCTAATGCCGCAGTAATCTCATCGGTGATTGCAGTCACCACTTCATTGGCTTTATCTTTTGAAATATCCGCTTTATCGGCAACCGCAGCTGCAAGCTCAGTTTTGTTCATGGTGTTTTCCTCATTAGTAAGAGCGGAATATACAACGCTCGTTTACGCTGCCATAGCAGCTAGTTTTAGTAGACCGCGCAATTCGCGTTTAATTAACTCAAAATTGCCGGTAATTGTTTTTGTAAAGCCAACTTTTCACTTGTGCCTTGGCCTGTTAAGGCAAAACCAAGTAAGTTGCCAGCGGCATCTTTAAACTGTGCAACAACATTATTGCCGTCGGCAGTGATGTCCCATTCGCCTTGCGCGTCGCGCGCGGGTGGTGATACAACAATAGGACACGCCGGAGTTTTAATCGTTACCGGCATCGCAGGATAAGCGACTTCGGTAGGCGTACCTGTTAAGGTTTTTGCCAAAGCTCTAGCGCCCGCCATTAATGGAGCAACATAATAAAGCACATGACCTTCAACTTCTGCACAGTCGCCCACGGTATAGACATTTGCCGCATTAGTTTGCATTAAGCGATTGGCAATGATGCCGCGATTAACAGCAATGCCACTTTGCTCAGCTAATTGAATACGAGGTCGCACACCCACTGCTGAGACAACCACATCGGCTTCAACCACGGTGCCATTGGCCAGTTTAACCGTTACTCCGTCACCCGCTGCATTGTTATCAACAGATTCTGCGACGGTGCCGAAATGAAACTTCGCACCTTGATCTTCCAATGCTTTTTGTACTGCTCGTCCAGCTTGCTCAGGTAACAGTGTTGCTAAGTTATGCGCAAGCGGATCAACCGCCTCGACTTCAAAACCACCGTTTAACAAATCATTGGCAAATTCCGATCCTATAAGACCCGCGCCAATAATAAAAACTTTTTTCGCATCGGCTTTTTTAAGCGAGGCTCTAAAATGATCGTAGTCTAGCAAGTCATTGATAGAATAAACTTTATCTAAAGCATTACCCGACATTGGCGGTTTAATAACGTCCGCACCCCAGGCCAAGACCAAGGACTTGTAGTGAATGGTGATTGACGAGCCAACCGACAAGGTTTGTTGGGCGGTATTAATTGCGGTGACTTGGGTAAACGTCCAAACGCTGGCTTTTAATTGCTTAGCCATTTTACCAGCATCAGCTTGTGCTAAGTCATCGGCCGTGGTGTCTTTAGTAAAACCGGTAGATAACATCGGCTTGGAATACGAGCGACCGTCATCAGAAGTGATTAGTAGCAGCGGCGTTTCTTTATCAAGCTTACGAAACTCTCTTGCCAAGTTATAACCGGCAAGCCCAGTGCCGATAATCACCACGGGGGCATTACCGTCATCTTGTATTTCAACAGCGATCGTTGCCGATGCAACGCTTGGCGCTTGGGCAGCGGCCGAGCTAGCGGCTACCGAGGATGGGGCTTCAACCATTTCAAAATCTTCTTTACCTACACCACAATCAGGGCATAACCAATCGGCGGGGACATCTTCCCAGCGTGTGCCCGGCGCAATACCATCTTCGGGCCAACCTTTGGCTTCATCGTATAACCAGCCACAAACAATACATTCCCACACTGTAAATCTGGCACTGGCTTCAGACGCTGCAACTGCCGGTACGACAGGCGCGGGAGCTGGTTCAACAGGAGCTTCAGGCGCTATGGCTTCAGCAACGGGCGTCGCTTCAGCCACGGGCGCTGCTGAGGCGGCCACTTCAACCATCTCAAAATCTTCTTTACCTACGCCACAATCGGGACAAAGCCAATCGGCCGGAACATCTTCCCAAGATGTACCCGGAGCAATACCATCTTCTGGCCAACCTTTTGACTCATCATAGAGCCAGCCACAGACAATACATTCCCAAACCTTCATTCGATTAACCTCTACGACATTGATCGTTATTAACTAATATCTTAATTTCTGAACAGCCCAACTCAAATGCTTGCGCGCGGCTGTAAGTGCAGTGGTGACGCTTGCAAGTTTTGCGTCAATAACGCATCCTCACTTTCTGATTTGCTTAAGCCATATTCAGTGCAAAGCAAACGCGGCTAATCACCACAGATGACCCGGTTGACCATAGACGCACATTGGCATTTAAAAACTTGCTATTAAATTCTTTAAACTAGCAAAACAAACCAGCGACTAGCGCATTTGTCCGCCAAGCAAGCAATTAACAGAACCCGACTCACTGCCGACGGAAAGCCGCGCATTGTACGACCAACTGCCCATACGATTCCACCCGCAAAACCCCATATGGCGGGACTTTAACACCTGTTTTGGCGAAAACCTGCCCCATCCCATCCGCGAATGGCTATTGGATACCGGTTCGCTGACTAAACGACTGATCAAAACGAGCAAGGGCCACTTTGCCGTTAACGTATTAAGTCAACGATGGGCAGCCGCGCAGTTTTCTGAATACCAATTGCTGGGAATCAAACCTGGCGAGATTTGCCTGATTCGTGAAGTGCTTTTGCAATGCAATCAAAGTCCTTGGGTTTACGCACGCAGCGCCTTACCGCTGAGTTCTTTAACCGGCAAGCTACGACATTTGCGACACTTTGATAATCGCCCATTAGGACAATTGTTATTTAATGCACCGAAACTAAAGCGCAGCAGCTTTCAAATTGCCCAGTTAAATGCCGGCCAATTGCCACTGTCAGCCAGCGCTCAGCTTGAAAATAAAAATGCAAAACTATGGGGTCGCCGATCACGCTTTGTGCTTTACAATAAGCCGCTGCTAGTGAGCGAAATCTTTTTACCCAACTTTCAGCCATAGCTTTTGGCCCGGTCGGACATTATCTGCCTGATTTCATTTAGACTGGCGCAGTTACACTAAACTTATTTTAAAGCCTATATTTAACTATGCTTGCTCTCAATTCACGCAATATAAAACACTACGCCGGATTAATGCGCGTGGACAAACCGATAGGTAGCTATTTAGTTGCTTGGCCCGCGCTATGGTCACTTTGGATTGCCGCTAAAGGCGTGCCGGATTTTTTATTAATTGTGGTATTTGTTTTAGGTGCATTTCTAATGCGCTCAGCCGGTTGCGTTATTAATGATTTTGCCGATCGTGATATCGATGCCCATATCGAGCGCACCAAACAACGACCTCTGGCAATCGGCGCTGTCACTGCTACCGAGGCCATTCAGCTTTTTGTATTGCTGTGTTTATCCGCAGCCTGCTTATTATTTTTCACCAACCAACTAACACTCTTACTCAGTTTTGGCGCGGTTATGCTGGCAGCTTTATATCCATTTACCAAACGCTTTACCCAGTTACCACAAGTTGTACTAGGCATGGCATTTAGCTTCGCTATACCTATGGCGTTTGCCGCGCAGACTAACGATATACCTTTTATTGTTTTACCACTGTATATTGCTGTGGTGATTTGGGTAGTCGCTTACGATACCTTTTATGCCATGGTTGACCGTGAAGACGATTTAAAAATCGGCGTTAAATCTACTGCGATATTATTTGGTCGCTTTGATAAATTAATCACTGGCTTATTACAGTCTGCATTTGTTGTTTTAATGTTAGTGATCGGCGACGAATTAATGCTGGGGCGAATGTATTTCGCCGGTATCTTTTTGGTCATCGGCTTGTTTATTTATCAGCAGTGGCTGATAAAAGATCGCGAAAAAGATAAGTGCTTTAGCGCTTTTTTAAATAATAACTATGTTGGATTGCTAATATTTATTGCGCTTGTCGCCGATTATGCAATGCCTATTCCGCTATAAACAGTTCAATATTATTATCCAGCGAATAACCCTCGATAATAATTCGGTTTGCTATTAATGGAAGTTCACTTTTATCACAGTATTGAAGAGATTGGTCAGACGCTATGGAGTAGCCTCTGCGGTACTGATTACCCGTTTATTCGCTACGAGTTTTTACACGCACTGGAAACCGCAGGCAAAACCTTAGACGATAAAGAGAGTGAAAACAACGGCGTTGCCTGTTCGCGTAAATCGGGCTGGCAGCCTTATCATGCCATTGTCTTTGACTTATCTTCCGGAAAGCAACAAGCAGTAGCTGCCGCGCCAATGTATTTAAAGTATCACTCCTATGGTGAATATATTTTTGATTGGGCTTGGGCCGATGCTTTTCACCGCAATGGTTTAAATTATTATCCAAAGTTATTAGGGGCAATACCCTACTCGCCAGTAAGCGGCTCCAGAATTGCAATTGCTAGCGACGCACTGGAAAAGTCTGACAACATTTATCAGGCGCTTATTGAAGCCTGTAAAAACCAATGCGAAGAATTAGATATTTCATCACTGCACTTTTTGTATCCAGAACAAAGCGCATCAGATGCCTTGACCGCACAACAACTGACACAACGCTATAGCCATCAATACCATTGGTTTAATCAAGATAAATCCGGCGAAGCTTATAAAGACTTTGATGATTTTCTTGCACACTTAAAATCGCGAAAAAGAAAAGATCTTAAAAAAGAGCGCCGACAAGTTGCCGAACAAAATGTAGAGTTAGTAAGATTAACGGGGGATGATATTACTCCCGAGCTCTGGGATAGCTTTTATCATTTCTATCAACGCACGTATTCAAAACGCTCAGGCCATGGCGGATATTTGCCCAAAGCTTTTTTTCAAACGATTGGTGAATCCATGCCAGAACAATTACTACTGGTATTAGCCGTTCAAAACGAAGATATTATTGCTGGCGCACTTAATTTATTTTCATCAAACACCTTGTATGGCCGCTATTGGGGCTGCAGTAAAGAAGCGGAGTTTTTGCATTTTGAAGCTTGTTATTATCAAGGTATTGAATTTTGTATTGAGCGCGGTTTAACAAAGTTTGATGCTGGCGCTCAAGGCGAACACAAAGTACAACGCGGCTTTAAGCCAGTACCTACTTGGTCAAATCATTGGATTAAGCAGCAAGATTTTCGCGAAGCCATTGACGACTTTATTGAACGCGAAGCCGAACAGGTAAAACAGAATATTGCTAACACCAGTGAATGGCTACCGTTTAATAAATCCTAATTATTAGGCTGACTATTAGCTGCATTCAGACCCGCACGTCGACCAGAAAAAATGCCATCGGCAATCGATAAACCGCTGACATAATTATTGGATGCAATACCTACTGCTGTTCGACCCGCCGCATATAAACCCTCAATATTATTGCCATCAATATCTTTAACATTGCCCGTTGCTTCATTGACAACTAAACCGCCTAAAGACAATGAAGGCGAACCACCCGCAGCAATATTAATTGCATAAAATGGCGGTTTGGCAATAGCAGCCATATCTTTTGTAGCCTTTAAAAATGGATCGGCTTTTTTACCTTCAACCGCAAGATTATAATCAGCAAGTGTAGTGATTAAATTATTGACGTTAACCCCGGTTAACTTTGCTAGCTCTTCTATCGAATCGGCTTTAAAAGCGGTTTTAAGCTGCTGCTTAACAAACAGCGAAATAACAACCCGCGCATCTCTGGATAAAAACTCGGTGCTTTGCTCATACAAATCACTATCCAGAATTAACATACCTTCGCCGCGATTACCTCGATACATACGCGTACCAATAACCGCACCATAAGAAGCTTCATCGCAATAACGCTGGCCATCGTGATTAACAATTATGGCTTTAGGCCAAGATTTAGGTGGATTAATAAAACGCCACGATGAAGCGCTAGTCATATGCGCGGTTGCTCCGCCAGCACTCACACCCAAGGCAATACCTGCACCGTTATCACCGGCCTGACCTAACATTCTTGCCCGCGTAAATTCCGGCAAATGTTCGGCGACCATATCCCGGTTAAAAATAAATCCACCACTGGAAAGAATCACCCCCTTGTTTGCGCGAATACGTTTTATTTTTCCACGCGCTTCTAAGCGTTCAATCCAATGCCGACACGTTGCCGATAGCTTAGGGCTAGCCATATTAATAGTGTTAGCCAGTTTGTTAAAACCGCGGTGCAATAAACCCGATAAAGACCAAGCCGACAGTTGTTGCAATTCAACGCCTACCACTGCGCCGCTTTTATCCGTTAACAATTGGTAGACCCGACTTTGCGTATAAGTGTGGCTGACAATACCTTTAGCGGATTTACCCAGCTGTTTAAAAAACCCCGAACCCAATCCCGTGGCTTTAGCATTACCATCGGCAACATGACCGCGCGGCGCTGAGTAGGTATCGGTTTTATCGACAGCGCTGGATAATAATTCGTTGCCGGAGTAATAGAGACTGTACTCCGGTTTGGGATGGGTGGTTTTAATGGTAAAAACATCGCCGCTAAACTGCACGCCCTGTTGTTGCACCCAAGTAAAATTAGCTGGGCTTTGTTCGCAAAACTGTCTAAGCGTTTTATCTTCTACTACATCGCCCACTTCGTATTTTAAGTAGCGATACATATTTTCAGTATCATCTTTAACCGCCAGCTGATTTTGTAATGCAGTTCCACCGCCAGCGTAGTAAACGCTGCCGCTTAATGCCGTTGAGCCGCCACCGCTAAAACGATCGATGATCGCTACCGCAGCGCCATGAGTTGCAGCCTCTATAGCCGCCCCCGCTCCGGCAGCACCTAAACCTACCACCAACACATCGTATTCCGCATCCCAGTTAATGTTTGCTACATCAACCACGGTTGCGGCCGCCACTCGGGTTCCTGCTACGATTTCTCCGGAGCTAGCAACTTTAGGCATGATTTGTTCCGACATACTTATTAACTCTTTTTATTTATTAACGAATATTTTCAACGCAAAACCCCGCTATATCAATGGGGCTGGACAAACTTTCATTCCCTGCCGAAACCAGCAAGTTGAAGACTAAAGTCATTGCAGCCCAAGCGACTCCATGGCAACCTTCGCTTCCAATTTGATTATCGAACTTTAGGAGTTTTTTGTGGCTAGCAATAGACCTTTTTCCGTACTGGGCATACAACAAATCGCCGTGGGCGGTTTAGATAAACAAAAGCTGCGCAAGTTTTGGGTAGATACACTTGGCTTACGTTACTCCAGCACCTATATCAGCGAAAAAGAAAATGTTGATGAGGATATCTGCGAAGCGGGCCATGGCGCTTTTAAAGTCGAAGTTGATTTAATGCAGCCATTGGATCCCGATAAAAAACCTAAAGTCCATGAACCCGCGTTAAACCACGTCGGCTTATGGATCGATAATCTAAGTGAAGCTGTCGACTGGTTAGTTGAGCAAGGCGTGCGCTTTACACCCGGCGGCATTCGTAAAGGCGCTGCCGGTTATGACGTTTGCTTTATTCACCCTAAAGGCAATGAAGAATTTCCCATTGGCTCCGAAGGTGTATTAGTTGAACTGGTACAAGCGCCGGATGATGTCATTAAAGCGTTTGCCACAATTGCCGAAGCAAACGCCTAAATGCTATTCCGTTGTTAGTAAAAAACTATCCCGACTATTTTTGTGGGGATAGTTTTACCGGAATCAATAAAACAAACGATAGACACAACACCCCGACAAACAAATAAAAGCTATTGCTATAACTGCCGGACTGATCAAAAAGATAGGCGGCCAAAATAGGCCCAGGCATTACCGACAAAGCAATTACCGGCATCATGGTACCCATGACTCGGCCATAACTTTTCATACCAAACACGACGGCAATTATCGCCCCCCAAACAGGTAGCATCCCGCCAGTCGCTAAACCCATTAGAAAAGCCGCTAATAGCATCATGGAATAATCAGGCTCGCTCGCTAATATACTTATTCCAGTGCCGGCCAAAATAATAGCCGTCCATAAACCGAGCTTAAGGTTTATTCTATCGGCCGCATAACCAAACAATAATTTACCAACAAAGCCCATGCCGGCAATAACAAATATTAATTGCGCAGCTTGTCCGGTCTCCAAACCCAAACCCGTTGCATAGGCTGTTAGATTAGTTAACACGCCCGTCTGGCTCATAAACAGCAAACCCAGAGTAAGACCAATAAACCAAAACGATGGTGTTGTCAGTATCTGTTTAACCGATAACTCCGGCCCAGCAATAGTATTTGCCGCTGCAATCTCTTCATCACTTTGGTTTAGATCCGCGCCCTCAACACCCAGACCTTTTTCTGCCGGTGAATTTCGCATCAGGATCAACAAAAACGGCAACAAAAGCACCAATACGGTTATGCCAAAATAAAATACCGTTTCGCGCCAACCCAGATCGGTAATACCCATCCCCATAAGTTTGGGAATGATCATCCCGCCTACCGATGTTCCCACCGCAGCAATGCCTAAAGCTTTGCCTCGCGATACAGAAAACCAACGCGCCACAACAGTGGAGCCCGTTAATGGTCCCAGCAAATTATTCGCCAGACATATAAAGACGGCGAACAATAAGGAAAACTGCAAAATATTTTGCGTATAAGACAACAGGATTAAACCTGTACCAAATATGGCAGCGCCAATTGCCATCAACCAACGAATCGACCATTTGTCAGCCAACATACCAATTAATGGCGCCAACAAAAGACCCGCGCCGGTTGACCAAGTGATACCGTACATAACCTCGGTTCGGCTAACGCCAAACTCGGCTTCGACGGGCACAACCATAAAGGGAAAGCCGTAGGTAAAAAAACCTGTCATAAAAAACTGGGCAAGAAATGCGCCCGCAACAATTATCCAACCATAATACATTTGTTATTCTCACTGCTATCGATGATATTAAACAAGCAGACTAACTGATAAAGCGGCTATTAGGGCTTATTTTTTTGCAATAAAAGCGCCACAATCTGCCTTGCGTTTATTTTCTAGCAATAGCTCTCAGGCGACAATCATCAAGTAAGCACGGTTTAAGCGACAATACGAGAAACTAACAGCCAATGACTCCCGCTACGATCAGCAAATACTGCCAGGCAATTGCTGCAATCGATAAAGATTTTGCCAAGGCATTTAAAAAGCTAGGCAAACCTGCGCCACGCAATCGAGCGGCCGGTTTTGAAACCTTTTTTTCGACCATCGTTAGCCAACAAATATCAACGCATGCGGCAGCGGCAATAATGGCTCGCGCCAAAGAAGCTCTGCCCGCAATGACTCCGGCAGCAGTTATTCAAACGGATAAAGAGGTATTACGCGCTGCCGGTTTGTCGTACCGAAAAATCGAATACGCGACCAGTCTTGCCGAGGCGATTGAAACAGGTGAATTTAAAGTAGATAAACTCACTAATCTGAAAGATGAAGAAGTGATTGACGCTATTATCCAGCTTAGAGGTTTTGGTCGCTGGAGCGCCGAAATATATTTGATGTTTTCACTCAACCGAAAGGATATTTTTCCTGCCGATGATTTAGCGCTACAAATTGCAATTGGCAGGCTTAAGGGCTGGGAAGATAAACCTACCGCGAAACAAGCAAGAGAGCTTGTGGAGCATTGGGCGCCCTATCGAACCGTAGGCAGTTTATTTTTATGGCATTATTATCGCGGCGCGCCGACTTAAATACGATGCTGCAAAATACTCCGATCAAAATTCTTAATTGCAAAACTATTAATTGCAAAACACCGCGCCTCAAATCAACAGACCCAAAAACACTAGGCACCAAGTGCTTGCGCTACACCGGGTAAAACGATGGTTCGCAATATATGAATCACAAACATGGCAAGCATTGGTGAAAAGTCCAAACCGCCCATGGGCGGAATGATTTTTCTAAACGGCGCCATAATGGGCTCGGTGACTTGTCGTAATAATGAAACCGCTGGATTATAAGATTGCGGTGCAACCCAACTAACCACAATGACAATTAATATGGCAAAAAACGCGAGCTTAAGCGCAATATTAAATACACCAAACAAACCGTAAACCAAATACACTGCAGGATTACTAAGCACCATACCTTTTATTGCCAATAGTAACGCTAAACCCAAAGTCTGAACCAAAAACGCTAGAACCAGCGAGGGAAAATCGATACCCCATAGACCGGGAATAAAGCGACGTAAAGGCTTGAGCAACGGGTCGGTTGCTTTAACGACAAACTGTGAAATTGGGTTATAAAAATCGGCTCGCGCAAGCTGCATTAATAAACGCAGCAATATCACCATGGTATAAAGCTCGATAAGCGTATCTACCAGTAATTCCAAAATCTGATTTATCATTTAGCTAGTTCTCTTAACCGTTTTGTTTTCTATTTTAAAAATCTGAGCGTGCTTCTGCAATCGTTGCTGTACTTTTGTTTCTGTACTTTAGCAATCTCTTATTGATGCTATAAGATTAGCCCAGTTCTTTTGCCATTGCTTCGGAGCGAAGGAAAGCCGCTCGCAGCGCTTGCTCAACGATATCTCGCATACCGTTGGCTTCAAAACTTTCTAGCGCCGCCTGAGTTGTGCCATTGGGCGAAGTCACTTGCCGGCGCAGCTGCGCAACATCGGTATCGCCCTCTAGCGCCATTCGTGCAGCGCCAAAAGCCGTTTGTTGAGTAAGTAATTCAGCAGCCTCTGCTGATAAGCCCAATTTTTCTCCCGCTTCTTGCATGGCTTCCATCAAGAGAAAGAAGTAGGCCGGTCCACTGCCCGATAAAGCGGTTACCGCATCTAACTGACTTTCTTCTGCCACCCAAACAACAATACCGACTGCGCTAACAATTGCTTCAGCCAACTGCCGCTGCTCAGCCGAAACATCTTCCGTGGCAAATAACCCTGTCGCGCCCGCTCGTAGAAGCGCGGGGGTATTTGGCATACAGCGAACCACCGGCACGCCCGTACCTGCCCAGCCCTGTAAACTGCCACTAGCAATACCAGCGGCAATCGAAATAACCAGCGGTTTGCTCGTTTGCAGTTGGCTAGTAAGTGGCTGCAGTACATCGGCCATTACCTGCGGTTTAACCGCTAGAATAACCACGTCGGCTTGCGCCACAATATCGGCATTCGATGATGAGGTAGTAATCGCGCCCAGTTTACCCGCCTCGATTAAGCTGGCTTCAAAAGGGTCACTGCAGGCAATATTACTGGCCGGGTAGCCACGACTTAATAATCCACCTATTAAACTGCGCGCCATATTACCCGCGCCGATAAATGCTATTTTAGCGGAGTTATGAGCTGGGTCGGTATTCGATGTTGAGCTGGACAAATTAACTCCTGAGCGTTTGAATGATGACAGATCGGCTTTAAATAAATATAGCCGCGCATTATGAACCGCGAGGACCAAAAATATCAGTCCCCACCCGTAATAAAGTTGCGCCTTCAGCAACCGCCAGCTCAAGATCGGCTGACATTCCCATCGATAAGGTATCAAATTGATTGTCGCTGCCTTGCTCTCGATCCAACTGATCACGTAATTGCTCAAATAGCTTACGCATAGCCGCAAAGCTTTTACGCTTGGCATCCACGTCGGTCGTTTGCGCCGGAATCGCCATTAGGCCTCGTAGACTTACTCCGGGTAACTTAACAATGCCT
>CAJQQO010000266.1 GCA_905480475.1 uncultured Pseudomonadales bacterium
CAAAGATGATCAATTAGTCGACTAGATCCCGAGCAAGCCCATCTCAATTTGATACAAACCACACGAGCTATAGCCCGGCATCAACGCAAAGTAGCAGCCTTCGGGTTTATTTTTACAGATCTTTCTCATAGCACTTAACGGTATACTTTCGACCACTGGCCAACGGCCACTTATTTAATTTATCTCTATGGAGCTATGCGTGACCCAAGATCAACAAACTCTGGCCATTTTTGATTTAGACAATACTTTATTGGGTGGCGATAGCGATCACGCGTGGGGCGAATTTCTTATCGAACAAGGTCTAGTCGATGCGGCCGCACATAGAACCCGTAATGACGGCTTTTATCAGGATTACTCTAGCGGCAGTTTGGATATTGTTGCCTACTTAAAGTTTGTCTTAGGCTCAATCGCCAATCAAACAACAGCCCAAGTAGACGAATTACACGCAGATTTTATGCGCAGCACTATTGAATCGATGTGGCTACCCAAAGCCGAAGCGCTACTTGAGCAACATAGAGACAATGGCGACTACTTACTGATTATTACCGCGACCAGTGATTTTATTACCGCGCCAATCGCCAAAAAACTTGGCATCGATGACATACTTGCCAGCAATGCGGAAATTATTAACGGCAAATACACCGGCAAACATACCGGCACGCCCTGTTTTAAAGAAGGTAAAGTCACACGATTAAATGATTGGTTAAGCGATAAAAACTTTGATTTAGACAAAGCATGGTTTTATAGCGACTCACATAATGATATTCCATTACTTAAAGTCGTAGGACAACCGGTGGTTGTAGACGGTGATGAAAAATTATTAGATTATGCCAAGGCAGAAGGCTGGCGCTGCATAAGTCTTAGATAAGCTTAATAGCTTTAGATAATTCTACCAGCCCTAAACAATATTGATGCGCAACTAACGCAACCAACCACCTACGACCTCAATTGGTTTTATATCATCCGCCATCTGCACCCAAGCGACAAATGCTAGTCTTTTGTTACCCACAGGTAAATCAAAAGCTTTAAACTTCCACTGCAACTTATCAGCACTGCGTTTTTTAAACTGATAATCCAACACAACAAAATTATGCTGCAATAACTCACCGCGATTTTCACCGGCTCTAATATTACTATCGATATCAAAACCCAGCAAAGCAATATAAGCAACCGAAGGCTGCTTAACGGATGAAAATGTTTTTTCTAATGGCAGTAAACTTAGCTCTATCAAATCTATTGAAACTTCAGACTCAAGCGTTGCGTTTGACGGCCCGCTAGTGGCTAGCAAAGGCTGCCCACTAAACCAAGCTCGCCACTCCTCACCGGCAAGAAAAAAGCCCGGCGTATAAACACCCTTACTATGACCTTGCTGACGGTGCAATCGCTGCCGCGCGTCAAAATGCGCAGAGGCGTACTTATCCTTCCAGCCCAACCGATCCCAATAACTGACATGCAAAGCGATAGGAATAAAAGATTTAAACAATTTAGGATGATCAACTAAAGAAGCCAACCAGCGATCGGCGGGAGGATAGCTTGAGCAACCCTCTGAAGTATATAGCTCAAGCAAATTAATTTTCTGACCGGCATTGCTAAATTTTTTTGGCGAGAAAAATACCTGCGAATTCTCTAGTGCTTGATCCGCCTGCACCGAAAGAGGAGTCAGCATACAAAACATCAAGCAAAGACTGCACGGGATTTTTATTAATTGATTCATTAAACGATTCACTATTATTGCCTAGCAATAAAGACTCGACAAAAAAGCTTTGGTTCAATGATTTATACAGAAATTGCGCGGACGAACAAATTCCACTGACGATAAGCCTTAGTCAATGCGAGCAAAAACCGCTTTCAGATAATCCATTTCAGGCATGGCAACGTTGACCGGATGATCCGCACCCAAACCACCTTGATGAATAATAAACGCTTGCTTCTCGGCCCGCGCCGCAGCCACTTGGACAATTTTTGTTAACTCTTGGCGCGGCAAATGCAGTGAACAAGAAGCGCTGACCAACAAACCCGATGGCGCTAATAATTTAACCGCAAGTTGATTAATATGATGGTAGGCTTTTTCGCCGCTGCGCTGATCTTTACGGCGCTTAATAAACGCAGGCGGATCAAGCACAATAACATCAAAGCACTGCCCTTCTTTGACCATTGCTTTTAGCGCATCAATTGCCGAGGCTTTAATAAATTGCATATTACCTCCCACGCCAGCCAACTTCGCAGCCGCTTCGGCCAACTCAAGCGCAGCACCCGAACTATCAATACAACTAACTGATGCAGCGCCTTGGCTCATTGCCTGCAAACCCCAACCACCAAGATAGCTATAGACATCAAGCACTCGCTTACCACGCACATAGTTTGCTAGTAGTGCACGACTATCTCGATGATCGTAGAACCAACCGGTTTTTTGGCCGCTGGCAATCGGTACAATAAATTCAACACCGTTCTCGATAATATTTGCAGTATCCGGCACTTCACCAAACATCACTTCTGTATGGCTCTGCAACTGTTCAATATCGTTAGCTTTTTCATTGCGCAGTAAAATACCCTTTGGCTTAACCACCTCAATGAGTGCCTGCACAATATCGTCTAATGCCGCCATCGTACCGGCAGCATTAAGCTGCATCACCAGCGTATCGCCGTAACGATCCACCACCAACCCAGGCAAATGGTCACCATCCCCGTAGACTAATCGATAATACGGTTGCTCATAACAGGACTCGCGCCAAGCTAATGCCTTGCTTAATTGTCTAACAATAAAATCTTTATCGAATAATTGATTAGCTTGACGACTATAAAGCCGCCCGCATTGCAAAGCGTGAGGATTAAAAAAGCCACTCCCTAAAACTTGCCCATGAGCGGTATGTAGCGTCGCTTGCTGACCTACCGTCATTGTGCGAAAGCCACTACTCTCAATATCAACCTCATTGCTATAAACCCAGCAATGGCCTTGTTTAACACGCCGATCGGATTTAGCTTTTAAACTCACAACGGGAAGCGCGGCGCTAGAATGTGAATTCGCGTCGGAATTGGATTCGGGGGGCTTAGGTTCGGAAGTCATAGTGGAATTCGCAAGCTGTTAGCATCAGTGCTAAGTCAATAAAATATCCAGCAAGCGGTCATCAGCAGCCAGTCGGAAAAGCGCGCCACCTTACCTGCCAAATTTAAGTATTACAAGCGATTGCAAGGCGTTAACCCAAACCCCTTGATCAACGCTTGCCTGAAGTGTCTAAAACAAACTATTCAATCTGAAAATTACAGGATACCGATACGCGCGAATCATCCGAGCTACTGCTGTGAACACCGTGCGGCAACCAACTGGGAAACACAATTAAATCACCCGCGTCCGGCTTGAACTCAACACTATCCCAATTTTCCATTTCAGGGTTGTCAATAAATACATTGTTTACGCCGTTTGCCGAGCGCTGGGTTACCGGATCATTAAAATAAATTGCGCCATGGTGTTCTTCAACGTTATTAAGATAATACGCGCAACTCCAGTCGCTGCGGCCATGCGTATGGGTTAAATTATATTGACTACTTCTATTAACATTTGCCCAACCGTTAATAAGTTTTGGCGAAGCGCTGGCTTTATATTGATTATTTTTTATCACCGCTTGCATTCGCGCGACAATGGTTTCACGCAACGGCGTCATTTCTTTTTCAAAAATAACATTGTCACGGCTTTGCCAGCCGCCGCGATTAGAGATAACAACACTTTTCTCTTTTGCTTCAAGCTCAAGGATATAATCCAGTATTGCTTGATTAAACTGATTCTCAGGATGCTTAAACACCCACACCTGTGTTGGAAAAAACAAGTGCCGCGCAACTTTAACTGTTTGCACCATAATGATCGTCCTATCATTTTATTAGCAGACTATCGTTTTGGCATTATTGTGCTGCGGTTATCGTATTCGTGTTTCCTAGCACATATCAGCCTTATCAAAACGATACCTTACATTACCGACAATGGCGAGACTCTCACAGGTCAAATATCGAATAACTTTAAACATGGCGTATTTTTGCTGTCTCTTTTGCAATCGAATCAGGCTATACTAAAAGCGCCATTAGACGATCTAAGCAACCGCGTTGGTGTGAGATTAATTGCTTATAAGCCCATGTTTTATTTAACTATGTCATAAATATGCCAGATAAACCGTCAACTACTCAGCCAGCGAAAACGGCAAACCGAGATATCGCTCCCATCGACCAATTAGTTATTGGCCTTGATCATATTATTCGCACCATTAGCCATGGTGGAACCAAGGCGCACCGCGACTCCCCCGCGGCATCGATTGATATAAACGATCAAAGTACTGAATCACTGAACACTAAAGAGAAAAAACATATCGGTGGTTTGATGCGAATCAACCATACCGGTGAAGTCTGTGCCCAAGCGCTTTACCAAGGCCAAGCGCTAACAGCTAAAACCGAATCGATAAAAGCGGCGATGAATGAATCGGCTAAAGAGGAAGAAGATCATTTAGCTTGGTGTGAAGAGCGACTGAATGAATTGGATAGCCGCCCTAGCCATCTCAACCCCCTTTTTTACGGTTTGTCATTTGGCATTGGCGCGCTAGCCGGCATGATTGGCGACAAGTGGAGCTTGGGGTTTGTTGCAGCAACAGAAGATCAAGTATGCCAGCACTTGCGTTCACATTTGGATCAACTCCCCGAGCAGGATGAAAAATCCCGCGCGATACTCGAGCAAATGCTAAGCGATGAACAAGAACATGGCGATAAAGCCAGAAGCTATGGCGGCGTAGCATTTAATAGTCCGGCGAAAAAACTGATGTCTGCAATGTCTAAAGTGATGACTGCAAGCACTTATCGCATTTAGACTTAAACACTTAGAATTAAGCACGCTTGCCAGACAATGGCGGATGAAAAATAATTTGCACAACCGTGCCCGCCGGATCTAAACAATAAAAACTTCTTGCGCCATCACGATGCGTGCGCGGTTCACTTTTCATTTTCACATCATTGCTTTTTAGAAAATCATACCAGCGATCAACATCGTCAATATCATCGATAATAAAACCGATATGATCAAGCCGCTGACGGGCGCTATCCAATTGCGTGCTATCCGGATTATGATGCAGCGCAACATTGTCATTGCCGGAACATAAATAAATATTCTCGGCATCTGGCTGCCACTCTATAGCCATACCTAATAGATCAATATAAAAAAAACACGCCGCATCCAAATCGGCAACAAATAATGCGACATGCCGCATTCCTGCCGTTGGGTTTGGCTTTTGGCCTTTTACTACTCTTGATTCTACTTTTGCGCTTTTAACCACGACTGCCTCTATTGCTAATCAATTACTGCGTTTTACTACTCATCACTATCTATAACCATCTATACCTACGCGTTATTACTTTAAATACGACGCGCAAAACAAAACGGTTTATATGCCATCGAAGCGTTTTCACTCTACATCGTTAACAATATAACTATGACTGACTTCAACGCCGGCTTTCTCCATCATAATGGAAGCCGAGCAATATTTTTCAGCCGAGAGACTAACCGCACGTTTAACTTGTGCGTCTTTAAGCTTTCGCCCTGAGACAATAAATTTAAGGTGGATTTTGGTAAATACCGCTGGCACCGCGTCGGCGCGCTCTGCTTCCAGCTCAGCAACACAACTGACAACATCTTGACGACCCTTTTTTAGCATCGACATCACATCAAATGAAGCGCAACCACCCATACCCATTAACATCATTTCCATCGGTCTGGGGCCCAGGTTTTCGCCACCATGATCGGGCGGACCATCCATCTGCACAGAATGCCCGGTTTCGGATTCGGCCTTAAAACTTGCATTACCGGTCCATTGGACGCTTGCTTTCATACTTCACCTCTATGTTAATTAATTCAAACCAGCGGCCAATCTAAACTGAAAATCGTCTGCGCCCCGCAGCATAGCAATATAGCCGGAGCAATCCAGATAATCAGCACCCGAAATCATAGCGACCGAATAGGATGTTTACTGAACGATTATGACGGAGCGCGCTAAACCGTTGTTTTGCGTCCATTATCCGGTTACAGTTAGCTCAAATACAACTGCTGTCGCGAAATTGAGCAAAATTTTGCCCACAAAGCGCAGAAGGCTGATCAAGCGTCAGGATGTAAAAACTCGCTAAACAGCGGAAAACAGGGCTCTGAAACACAACAATGAGCGCAAGTTCACGTTTTACACAAATGTGACTGGCGTCACACTCAAAATAGACAATACTTACCTGAAGTATCTACTTCTTCTCATTGTCTCCAGCGAATAGGTTGTTGTTTTATTATGCTCGCATCCAAATTGAATTCTGAACCGCATTTAGCTTCGAATAAAGGAAGATCATTTGTGACTCCCGCACCGTTAACGCCGCATATTAAACATGCCGAGGCATTAATCGCCAATAGTCATCGACGTCGCTACCCAACCAAAAGCACGATCATCTATGCCGGTGATACGTCCGAGACCTTGTATTACATTATCAAGGGTTCGGTCACCGTTGCCATTGAAGATGATGAAGGCAAGGAAATGATTGTTGCCTATCTTAACGATGGTGCTTTCTTTGGCGAAATGGGCTTGTTTGAACAAGACGATGCCCGCAGCGCATGGATTAGAGCCAAAACCGAATGTGAAGTCGCTGAAATTAGCTTTGCTAAATTTCACGAGTTAACACAAGAATACCCAGAGTTACTATTTTCAGTTGGCCAACAAATGGCTAACCGCTTGCGTAAAACCACACGCAAAGTTGGTGACTTGGCGTTTCTCGATGTTACTGGCCGCGTTGCCCGCACCTTACTTGAGCTTTGCAAAGAACCTGATGCAATGACTCATCCGGATGGCATGCAAATTAAAATTACCCGCCAGGAAATCGGCCGTATTGTTGGCTGTTCTCGCGAAATGGTGGGGCGAGTGCTTAAAGATCTGGAAGAGCAAGGTCTGGTCAATGTTAAAGGCAAGACAATGGTTGTTTACGGCACGCGTTAAAACTGCTCGTTTAAACGGCTAAACAAAAAGGCAGCTTTAAAGCTGCCTTTTTTATTGCAAAAGCTTCAATACATGAAACTAAAAAAATAATTCCTGCAAGCGCTCACCCGGATTATCCGCCCGCATAAAAGCCTCACCGACCAAAAATGCATTCACCTTATGCTGACGCATTGCTTCGACATCATCGAGCGTATGAATACCGCTTTCTGTCACTACAATACGATCGTCAGGAATATCAGTTAATAATTGATAAGTGTTATTTAAACTGGTTTCAAATAAATGTAAGTCGCGATTATTAATACCCACCAAAGTATTTCCCAATGGCAGCGAGCGCATTAACTCATCACGATTGTGCACTTCAATTAATACATCCATTCCCAATAAGCGCGCGCAATCGTTAAGACTGTGTAGCTGCTGGTCATTTAAAGCCGCAACAATCAATAATATACAATCCGCGCCCATCGCACGTGCTTGGTATATTTGATAATTATCAATAATAAAATCCTTACGGATAACCGGCAAACTGCATGCTGCACGCGCTTGTATTAAATACTCATCAGCGCCCTGAAAGAAATCCACATCGGTTAACACCGACAAACACGCCGCACCGCCCGCCTCATAGCTACGAGCAATATTGACCGGATCAAAATCTTCTCGGATCACACCTTTACTGGGCGAAGCTTTTTTAATTTCGGCAATCACTGCCGATTTATCTACAGCCAAGCTGCGTTGAATTGATGCAACAAATCCGCGACAAGGATCAGCTGTTTTACTAGCTTCTTCTAATTCTGCCTGAGAACACTGCGCACTTTGCTCAGCAATTTCTTCTAACTTACGGCTAAGGATTTTTTTTAATATGGTTGGCGTATTGCTATTAATTGACTCACTCATAATCGTTTATTCTGCCGCCTTAATTGCGGCGGTAAAATCCGCCAACTCATTAAGTTTTTCTAAACCCAAACCGGAAGCAATAATATCTTGCGCCATGCTAACCCCTTGCTGCCAATCGCTTGCACAGCCTGCAACATAAATAGCCGCGCCAGCATTTAACGCAATAATATCTGCTGCCGCTTGTTCGCGCGGCGTATGCTTGCTTTTATTTTTACCCAATACGCTTTTGATTAACTGCAAACTTTCTGTCGAATCGGCAACCGATAACTGCTCGATAGGCGCAATATCAATACCCACTTGTGCGGGTGTTACTGAATACTCCGTCACCTTACCGTTTTTAAGCTCGGCTACAAAGGTTTCACCGGCAACACTGATTTCATCCAAACCCTCTGCCGAGTGAACCACCATTACGTGATCGCTATTTAATGAATTAAGTACATCCGCAATCGGCCTTACCAGCTCGCGACTATAAACCCCTAGCAATTGATTTTTAACACCGGCCGGATTCGTCAACGGCCCTAACATATTAAATATTGTCCGCGTACCCAGTTCCTTGCGTGGACCAATAGCATGTTTCATCGCACCATGATGATTAAGTGCAAACATAAAACCTACACCAATTTGCTCTACACAATGCGCCACTTGTGCTGCATCAATATCCAAACGCACACCGGCTGCTTCTAATAAATCCGCTGAACCACTGCTACTACTAACCGAACGATTACCATGTTTCGCAACCTGACAGCCTGCAGCCGCTGCAACAAAGGTGCTGGCTGTTGAGACATTAAATAATTTAGCGCCGTCACCGCCAGTACCCACAATATCTACCAAGTGCTGGCCTGACACTTCGACCGGCGTTGCTAACTCACGCATAACTTGGGCGGCGGCGGCGATCTCAGTCACCGTCTCACCTTTCATTCTGAGCGCCACTAAAAAACCGGCAATCTGTGCTGGAGTCACTTCTCCGGTCATAATTGACCGCATAACCGATTCCATTTGCTGCGCAGATAAATCCTGCTTTTCAATCGCCGCATTAATGGCTGACTGGATATTCATAACTACTCTCTTCTAAACTATTTGCTGCTAAATTTTCAACTCTATTGCTAAAATCTAATTTTTTACTTTGGACTTTTTTAAAAAATTATCCAGCAGCTCATAGCCAAACTGGGTAAGTATCGACTCGGGATGAAACTGCACACCCTCTACCGCTAAGGATTTATGGCGAATACCCATAATCTCATCCATTGACCCATCAGCGTGTTGCGTCCACGCAGTAATTTCAAAGCAATCGGGTAAGCTTGCCTGCTCGACTACCAAGGAGTGATAACGCGTTGCCTCATAGGGATTATCTAGCCCGGAAAATACACCGGAATTATTATGATAAATCATCGAGGTTTTACCGTGCATCACTTCGCGCGCGCGGACAATCTTAGCGCCAAAAGCCTGACCAATACTTTGATGACCAAGACAAATACCTAGCAGCGGAATCTTTCCGGCAAACTGCTCAACGACTTGCAAAGAAATTCCTGCTTGGTCAGGTGCACATGGCCCCGGTGAAATAACAATTTTTTCTGGCGCAAGCTTCACAATATCGTCGCAGCTGATTTCATCATTGCGAACCACTTTTACATCAGCACCTAACTCACCTAAGTATTGCACCACGTTATAGGTAAACGAATCGTAGTTATCAATCATTAATAGCATTACGACTCCCCTTTATTGTTGTCAGTGTGACTGGCTTGAGTCTTAGTAGTTTGAGTGCGACTGGCTAATGCAGCGGCACGAAACATCGCTCGGGCTTTATTCATGGTTTCTTTC
>CAJQQO010000267.1 GCA_905480475.1 uncultured Pseudomonadales bacterium
AAGCCGGCGATAAATTTATTGGTGAGACACTTTATAACATTCGCAAAATGACGCCGAAACAAGATGCCCGTGTCGCGGCAATATTTCGCGGCGACCGAGCAATAAAACCTGAGCGCTCAACCGAAATAGAACCACTGGACGAAGTATTTTATATTGCGGCCAAAGAAAATATTCGACCGGTTATGCGCGAGCTCGGCCAACTTAGCCGACCTTATCATCGCATTATGATAGCCGGTGGTGGCAATATTGGTTTACGTTTAGCGCAGGCTATTGAAAGCCAATACTCGGTAAAGATTATTGAACAAGACGCTGATCGCGCCGAGGTCTTGTCGGAAGAGTTAAATAAGGCCATTGTTTTGCACGGCAGCTCATCCGATACCGAATTATTGCAGAGCGAAAACATCGATAGCATTGATGTTTTTATAGCGCTTACCAATGATGACGAAGCGAATATCATGTCGTCCTTGCTAGCAAAAAAACTGGGCGCCAGAAAAGTTATTACCTTAATAACCAATCCCGCTTATGTTGATCTTGTCCAAGGTGCTGATATCGATATTGCCTTTGCGCCACAACTGATCACCATTGGCAGTTTGCTTACCCATGTTCGACGCGGCGATATGGCGGCCGTGCACTCATTACGCCGTGGAGCCGCAGAAGCCTTGGAAATTATTGCTCATGGAGATAGCAAAAGCTCCAAGGTTGTGGGCAAGCGATTAGACGATATTGATTTACCCACCGGCGTACGCATTGGTGCAATCGTTAGAGATGGAAAAGTACTAATTGCTCATCGCGACGTGGTGATTAACACTGATGATCACGTGGTCGTGTTTTTAGCTGATAAAGCGCAAATACCTGCAGTAGAAGCCTTATTTCAAGTCGGTCTTGGGTTTTTCTAATGCGAATTATTTTTATAAAAAAAACCAGCACCTTTATATACTCGCCGTACCGCCGGATAAACTAAGTTATGCATTTTTCCTTGATCGGCGCACTGCTCGGGTTATTACTTTTAATATTCAGCTTAACAATGCTGGTACCCATTCCATTTGCTTTGTGGTTTGGCGAATCCACCAGCTTGGTTTTTGTATCGGCTTTTGCAATTACCGCAGCAACCGGTGCAGCCTTATGGTTACCCAATAAAAACTTTAAGCAAACATTACGTACCCGCGACGGCTTTTTAATTACCGCTTTATTTTGGCTGGTGTTAAGCGCATTTGGATCCTTGCCACTATTATTAGCCGAAGCGCCATCACTATCCATAACCGATGCGGTGTTTGAATCGGTCTCCGGATTAACAACAACCGGTGCAACCGTTATCACCGGTCTCGATGACTTACCCAAATCCATTCTTTACTACCGCCAACAACTGCAATGGTTAGGCGGTATCGGTATTATCGTAATCGCCATTGCGATTTTACCTATGCTAGGTGTTGGCGGCATGCAACTGTATCGGGCAGAAACGCCTGGCCCAATGAAAGATACCAAACTGACACCCAGAATTACCGGCACCGCAAAAGCCTTATTTACTATTTATGTCACCATGACTGTCGGTTGCGCAATCGCATACTGGCTTGCTGGTATGACACCATTTGATGCTTTAGCACATAGTTTTTCTACCGTGGCGATCGGTGGTTTTAGTACTCATGACGCCAGTATGGGTTATTTCGATAATCCGGTGATTTTATGGATTGCCGTTGCCTATATGTTGCTATCGGGTGTGAATTTCGCGCTGCATTATTTTTCCTATCGCAATCGCTCGCTAGGCATTTACTGGCAAGATTCCGAGTTTCGCTTTTACTTATCGATTAATTTTGTCGCGATGATAATCGTTAGTTTGGGGCTAATCTTTTTAACTAAAAGCGAAGCGGCAATGAGCTGGCAAGACAGTGTGCTGCATGGCGTTTTTCAAGTGGTATCAATAGCCACCACGACCGGTTTTACCTCAACTGAATATGCGAATTGGCCAACATTTATTCCGATATTTATGTTTTTGCTCGCCTTTATTGGCGCATCAGCTGGCTCCACCGGCGGCGGCATGAAAGTGATAAGAGTGATGTTGATAGCCAAACAAGGTTATCGTGAGTTGGTCCGACTGGTTCATCCCAATGCGGTTATCCCGGTTAAGATTGGTGACCGCCCGGTATCGAATCAGGTTATTAGCGCGGTGTGGAGCTTCTTTGCCATTTATGTGCTGGTCTATATCGTTATGTTATTGCTGATTTTGGCCACCGGCATGGATTTCTTAACCGCGTTTTCTGCAGTTGGCGCCAGCATTAATAATCTTGGTCCGGGGCTTGGCGAAGTTGCTGCCCACTATCAAAATATTCCCTCATCGGCCAAATGGATTCTGTGTCTGGCGATGTTGCTAGGCCGACTCGAGGTTTTCACACTGCTGGTGTTATTTACCCCGGCGTTCTGGCGCAAATAATACTGACCGTTAATCTCAGTTAAACCGTGTCTCTTCCAGATATAGCGCCGCAAAAAGACCGGCTAAGCTTAGCCGTTACAGGTATAATCGCCGGCTTTTGGCGGTTAGCTATCTGGCCGTGACAATTTTTCTAGCGAGAGTGGCTTTTAGTCGTGTCAGATTTATCAAATAAGGCAGTGAAACCGGCCCTGAGCTTTCAGGACCTTATCCTCACATTACAAAACTACTGGGCAAAATTGGGCTGCGTGGTTTTGCAGCCGCTCGATATGGAAGTCGGCGCCGGGACATTCCACCCCGCAACCTTTCTACGCTCAATAGGTCCAGAAACCTGGAATGCCGCCTATGTGCAACCTTGCCGTCGCCCAACCGATGGCCGCTACGGCGACAACCCCAATCGACTGCAACACTACTACCAGTTTCAAGTCGCGCTAAAACCATCGCCAGCCAATATTCAGCAACTCTATTTAGACTCGCTATATGAAATTGGTTTAGATCCCAAAGTTAACGATATTCGCTTTGTCGAAGATAATTGGGAATCACCGACGTTGGGCGCTTGGGGATTAGGCTGGGAAGTCTGGTTAAACGGTATGGAAGTCACGCAATTTACCTACTTCCAGCAGGTTGGTGGTTTAGAGTGTTTTCCCGTCACCGGTGAAATCACCTACGGCTTAGAACGAATCGCCATGTATCTACAAGGCGTCGATAGCATTTATGATTTAGTCTGGACCAATAATGAAAACGGTTCGGTCAGCTACGGTGATGTCTTCCATCAAAATGAAGTCGAGATGTCAGCGTATAACTTTGAGCACGCGAACGTCGAATTTCTATTTCAACAATTTGATGAATACGAAAAACAAAGCGCTGAATTAATTACTCAAGGCTTACCCTTACCCGCCTACGAGCTGGTCATGAAAGCCTCGCATGCATTTAATTTATTGGACGCGCGCCATGCTATCTCGGTAACCGAGCGCCAGCGTTTTATTTTGCGGGTAAGAACCTTGGCCAGGGACGTTGCCCAAGCCTATTACAATAAACGTGCTGAGCTAGGATTTCCATTAGCGCCTGAGCCATTAAAAACCGAGGCCTTGACTAAGTACCAACAAGCCAAAGCAAAACAGGAGGCGGCGCAATGAGTCCAGCATTAACTACCGCAAACTGTTTAATCGAGATTGGTACCGAAGAGTTACCACCCTCAGCGTTAAGAACTTTGTCGGCCGCATTTGAACAAGGCGTATTAACTGGTTTATCTTCAGCAGGCTTAAGCTTCGATACTGCGTCAGTAAAGAGCTTTGCTACACCAAGACGTTTGGCGATTTTAATTCCCGCGCTTGAATTACAACAGGCAGACAAAGCGGTTGAAAAACTTGGCCCCGCCGTAGCGGCAGCTTATGATAAAGAAGGTAAGCCTAGCAAAGCCGCCGAAGGCTTTGCGCGCAGTAACGGTATTGCCTTCGACGACTTAATAAAAGTTGAAACCGATAAAGGTGAGCGCCTGTGTTTTCGCAGCACAGTTGCCGGCAAAGCCTGCGAGCAATTGCTTGAGGGGATCATTACTGAAGCCTTAGATAAATTGCCGATTCCAAAACGCATGCGCTGGGGTTCATCACGCGCCGAATTTGTGCGGCCCGTTCAGTGGTTAATTGTATTGCTCGACTCTAAAGTCGTCGACTGTAGTGTATTAGGCATTAGCTCTGGCAACCAAAGTTATGGCCATCGTTTTCATGCGCCCGATGCAATTACTATTAATAAGCCCGCCGATTACGAACAACTACTGCAAGAGCAGGGTCATGTTATTGCAGACTATAACAAACGACGCGAAAGTATTGCCAGACAAGTGACTGCGCTAGGAAAATCGATTGGCGGTAATGCGATTATTGAAGATGATTTGTTAGATGAAGTCACTGCGCTGGTAGAAAAGCCTGTAGCGCTAATGGGCAACTTTGATAAAGAGTTTCTTTCGGTACCGCAGGAAGCGCTTATTTATTCAATGAGCGAACATCAAAAATATTTTCATGTGGTTGATGCAAAGAGCGGTAGTTTACTGCCGTGTTTTATCACCATTAGTAATATTGAAAGCACAGCGCCAGAAAAAGTAGTTAGTGGTAATGAACGCGTTATTCGCCCTCGCTTGGCAGACGCAGCATTCTTTTTTGAAACTGACAAAAAGCTTTCTTTAGAACAATTACGTTCCCGCTTAAAAAATATTGTTTTTCAAAAACAACTCGGCACAGTTTATCAAAAGACCGAACGCATCGGCGATTTGGCTGAAGGTATTGCCAATGCAATAGGCGCTGATAGTACCGCAGCAAAAACCGCCGGACAATTATGTAAGGCTGACCTTGCCTCCGATATGGTTTTGGAGTTTGATAAAATGCAAGGGACGGCGGGCGGCTATTACGCAGCAAATGAAGGTTTGCCCGACGCTGTTGCTGATGCAATAAAAACCCATTATCTGCCGAAATTTTCCGGTGATAATGTTCCCGATGCCAAAGTCGCATGTGCGGTAGCATTGGCCGATAGACTGGATACCTTAAGCGGTATTTTTGGTATTGGTCAAGAGCCTACCGGATCAAAAGATCCATTTGCTTTACGTCGCGCTGCTATCAGCGTGTTACAAATCATTCTGCAAAACAATATTGAAATTGATATTCAGCAATGGATCGCAACAGCCAGTGCGCAGCATAACTCGCTTAAAGATCCGGTGGCCTCTACCGAGCGCGTAGTTGATTATTTATTTGATCGCTTTGCCGCGGTTTATCAGGATCAAGGTTTGCCAGTTGAAGTATTTGCCGCGGTTAAAGCAAAAACACTAAGCAGCCCCTTAGATTTTGACGCTCGTGTTCAAGCGGTTGCAGCGTTTATGCAGACCAGCGAAAGTGAAAGCTTAGCCAGCGCGAATAAACGCGTAAGTAATATTATTGAAAAATCTGAACAAGAAATTCAAGCCAGTGACTTTGACACGTCACTACTCGTTGAGGAAGCAGAAAAATCCTTAGCTGAAGCCATTGAGGCAAAAGAGCAGGAAGTACTACCGCTATTTAAAGACGCCAACTATCGTGATGGCTTGCTCAAGTTAACCGAGCTTAAAGATTGCGTTGATAACTTTTTTGATTCAGTTATGGTTAATGCCGAAGACCCGGCCTTAAAGAAAAACCGTCTAGCATTATTGTCACGCTTACGGGCACTATTTTTACAGGTTGCCGATATTTCAATGTTGGCAACAACCAAACGCTAAGCACGGCGGAGTTTGCAAGGAATGTTCACGCGCTTACGAGGGATAGCTTTTTATTTTTTCTATTATTTAACGATGGTTTGGTACGGCACTACTGGAGGTTTACTGTGGTGGTTACCGTACCAATATCGTTGCCGCTATATCACCCAGTGGAATCGACTGATCGTATTGTTTGCCCGCCATATTCTTGGCGTAAAAGTAAAAGTCATTGGCGCAGAAAATATCTCTAATCAAGCCTGCGTGATTATGTCCAAACACCAATCCGAATTCGAAACCTTTTATTTGCAAACTATTTTTTGGCCGCTGTGCACGATCTTAAAAAAGGAGTTATTAAGATTACCGTTTTTTGGCTGGGCACTTTTGCAAATGGAACCCATAGCAATAGATCGCTCATCGCCAAAAAAAGCTTTAAAACAAGTACAGAAAGTCGGTCTTGAGAGGATTAGCCAAGGTCGGTCAGTGCTTATTTTTCCTGAGGGAACGCGAGTTAAACCGGGAGAGCAAATGCGATACGCAAAGAGCGGTGCAACGCTTGCGCTAGCCGCTGAGGTAGATATTTTACCGATTGCGCATAATGCTGGTATTTACTGGCAAAGCCGCCAGCAAAAAATGCCGGGCACGATTACCTTTGTTATTGGTAAATCCATTTCAACAAAAGGCAAAACCGCTAAGACTTTAACTCAAGAAGTAGAAAGCTGGATCGAACAACAATCCAGCTTACTTTTAGAATCAACAGCCAATTAGTTTAAGCGTTTAGATATCGAGGTTTGTCGCGGCCAAAGCGTTCTTCTCAATAAATGCGCGGCGCGGCTCAACTTGATCACCAATTAGCGTGGTAAAAATCTGATCCGCTGCGATCGCATCTTCAATAGTCACAACCAACATTCTACGCACTTCAGGGTCCATCGTTGTCTCCCAAAGCTGATTCGGGTTCATCTCACCCAAACCTTTATAACGCTGAATCATATAACCGCGCTTAGCTTCAATCGTTAACCAATCCAACGCCTCAGCAAACGAGCTGACTGGCTGTCGTTTTTCACCACGCTTAATAAAACCGCTTGGCTCAACCAAAGTACTGATTTTTTTACCTAGCGCGGTAATCGAGCGATACTCTGATGACTGGAAAAAATCATGGTTAAACACATGCTCATGGGTAATGCCGTGCGAAACAATTTCTATCTTTGGCAAAAACAAACCGCGCTCATCATCACGCCTTACCGTGATAAGGTATTTTTGTTTACCGGCTTTGTGATCCCCACTAAATGAAGCCTGCAAACCTTCAGACCAAGCAGTAACCGCAGCCTCTTGCGATAACATGTCTTTATCTAGTTCGGGCTCGTGGATTAATTGTTGCAGTACTTCAGCAGGATAGATTTGCGACAAACGTGTGATCATCGCCATTACCGTTTTATATTCTTGAACCATTTGACCTAGTGGTTCAGAAGCAATGGGCGGCGCTTGATCATTAATATGTAACTCCGCACCCTCAAGTGCAACCTGCGTTAAAAAGCTGTCCAGCTCTGCCTCATCTTTTAAATAGCTTTGCTGCTTACCTTTGCTTATTTTGTATAGCGGTGGTTGGGCAATAAAAATATGTCCGCGCTCAATCAGCTCGCGCATATGCCTAAAGAAAAAAGTTAGGATAAGCGTCCGAATATGCGAGCCATCCACATCCGCATCAGTCATGATAATAATTGAGTGGTAACGCAATTTGTCTGCATTAAACTCGGAGGTTCCAATACCACAACCCAAGGCTGTCACTAAGTTGCCTACCTCGGCAGAGGTTAACATTTTATCAAAGCGCGCTTTTTCTACGTTAAGGATTTTACCTTTAAGCGGCAGAATAGCCTGCGTTTTACGTGCTCGACCTTGCTTGGCCGAACCGCCTGCGGAGTCACCCTCCACAATATATATTTCTGAAAGCGCCGGATCTTTTTCCTGACAATCAGCCAGCTTGCCCGGCAAACCTGCGATATCCAAAGCGCCTTTACGACGAGTCATTTCACGCGCTTTACGTGCAGCCTCTCTGGCTCTAGCCGCATCGATCATCTTGCTAACAACCGATTTTGCTTCTTGGGGATTTTCCAATAAGTACTCGGTAAGCTTTTCGCCCATCGCTTGCTCGACCGCGGTTTTCACTTCCGATGAAACCAATTTATCTTTGGTTTGCGATGAAAACTTTGGATCAGGAACCTTAACCGAAATAATCGCCGTTAGGCCTTCTCGAGCATCATCACCTGTGGTGGAAACTTTAGCGCCCTTACCCAAACCTTCCTTTTCAATATAAGTATTGAGACCCCGTGTTAAGGCCGATCGGAAACCCGCTAAGTGAGTACCGCCATCGCGCTGGGGAATATTGTTGGTATAGCTATAAATGTTTTCCTGAAAACCATCATTCCACTGCATGGCAACTTCAACACCAATATCTTCCCACTCAGTGGTAAAGTACAAGCCGGTATTGATAGGCGTTTTATTAACATTCAAATACTCAACAAACGCCTGTAAACCACCTTCATAACAGAAGGTATCGGTTTTGCCGCTACGCTCGTCTTTCAGCAGGATATTAACGCCGGAGTTAAGAAAAGACAGCTCACGTAGACGTTTGGCCAATATCTCATAGTGGTATTCGATATTGTTAAAGGTATCGGGAGAGGGTCGAAAGTGCACCGAAGTACCTGACTCTGTGGTCTCACCGATCACTTTTAATGGCTCATCGGGAACACCATGGCGATAGATTTGCTCATGAACCTTGCCCTGTCTACGGATAGTAAGTGTTAACTCCGACGATAGAGCGTTAACCACCGAGACACCTACGCCGTGTAAGCCGCCAGATACTTTATAAGTGTTGTCATCAAATTTTCCGCCAGCATGCAGGACAGTCATTATGACTTCGGCAGCAGAAACACCTTCTTCATGAATTTCGGTGGGCACACCACGACCATTATCCGCCGTCGTAATCGACTCATCAGTATGGATGGTGACAGTAATTTGCGAGCAGTGGCCCGCCAAGGCCTCGTCGATGGAATTATCAACCAGCTCAAACACCATATGGTGTAAGCCGGTTCCATCGTCAGTATCGCCGATATACATGCCGGGTCGTTTTCTAACGGCATCTAAGCCTTTAAGTACTTTTATGCTCGAGGAATCGTAATTCCCGCTACCCGCTTCACTCATGCTTTGGCTCCAAAAATCCAGCGCAACTAGTTTTTAATATTGGTTTATCTTTCGTTTATTTCGCTATTTGTATTGGTTTCGCCACCTCTGTTTTACCATCAAATCAAAACAGCGTTGATAGTAGTGCAAAAAAAGATCAATTAAGGTATGAAAACAATAAAAATCAATCGCTTAGCGATATCGTAGCGGCATATTGTGTGGCTATAATGTCGACGAGTCAACACAATAAACAGGTAGTTTGCGCAGTGTAAACGCCCCCAATTTAAAGCTGGATATTAACCGGTGAATAGTCGTTTTATGAAAGATATTCAGGCGAAGATTCTCTATCCAATATCAGCTCAGCTTCGCCTTGTTTCACGTGAAACACTTTTAGTTGTTGTTGTTTTTGCCAAGGCTGCTTGATTAGCTCATCAGCTGAAACACAGGTCAGAAAAAGCTGAACATCCAACGAATCAAGCAACTCGCACAGCTTGGCCTGATGCTCTGCATCAATCTCTGCAGGGAGGTCATCTATTAACAGCAAACATTTTTTCTTGGCACTGTTAACCATCAAATCACATTGGGCAAGCCTTAACGCACAAACAACCAGCTTTTGCTGACCGCGTGATAGAACCTGACCTGCATCGAGCGTATTTACACGTATCTTGAGATCTGCACGATGCGGTCCATAGTGGGTGAATCCACGCTTCAAATCACGCGGCATGGATTGCTGAAGCACCTCATCTAAAGTGTTATCCGCATCCCAACCACGATTATAGGAAACCGACAGATCGCTGATATCGACCAATCTTGCTAAAAACGCTTCAAATATAGGGTAAAACGACTCGAAGTAGCGCTGCCGGGCCATATCAATAGTTGCTGAAACCTCTATCAACTCCTTATCCCACGCAGATATCGACTGTGATACGCGAGAAGAAGAACCGCCGGCACGTAATACCGCATTACGCTGCTTTAGACAGCGCTGCATTCTTCTCCAAGCATCATAAAAGGATTGTTCCACGTGAAACACACCCCAATCGATAAACTGACGCCGCTGTTTGGGTCCGCCTTCTAATAATGAGTAAGCAGAGGAGTTAATTAGCTGAATAGGCATGGTTTCGGCTAAGCGAACAAGGCTTTTTTCATCCTGACCTGCAATACGAATCTTATACCCGGTTCTTTTAGCGCGCTTAACACCAATCGCCAGCGGCGGCTGGTCATCATTAATCAGCTGGCCGAACACCGTACACGCATCCTGATGATACTGAATAACCGGGTTAAGCTGAGAGCCGCGAAATGAACGGGCTAGGCCGAGAATATGGATTGCCTCAAGAATAGAGGTCTTACCGGCACCATTAGAGCCAGAGAAGATATTAACCTGGGCAAAATCGCTAATAGAAACGGAAGAAAGGTTGCGTACGCCTGATATATCGATCGCGGAAAGTTTCACGTGAAACATTGCCCTCGATGCTCGCAAGTCACGATGTAACACAAACTAGACGCGCACAAAAGCTTCATCAAAATACCAGTTATTAAAAATAAAATCAGTCGAAAAATAGCGCCATCAAAAGCACTTACGCCGCTACACAACCTTCACAACCTATGGAGCTACACGCTTCAATAAGGCTTAAAAAAGGCGACCCGGAAAGGTCGCCTGTATTGTTTATCCTTCTGTGTATTGTCGCAATATTGTCGTAATCTAATACTGAAACAAAGGGCTCTTTTACAAGCGCATAGGCATCACTACATACATGGCATTGTTAGAAGTATCACCATCTTGCACTAGCGCACTGCTATTGGAATCCGACAAAGTGATGTTCACTTGCTCGCTTTTCAGGACGCCTAAAACATCAATTAAATAGCTAACGTTAAAGCCCATCTCAACGCTATCCCCTTGATAATTAACAGGAACCTCCTCATGAGCCTCTTCTTGCTCAGGGTTGTTGGCCTGAATACCTACCATTCCGTCACTCAGTGTAAAGCGGATGCCACGAAACTTTTCATTGGATAAAATCGCTGATCGCGATAACGCTGACTTAAGCTCATTGCGCTCAGCCACGACTAATTTATTACCGCCTTTTGGTAATACACGCTCGTAATCCGGAAACTTACCATCAACCAATTTAGACACAAACACCATGCCATCAGTAGTCGCACGTATATGATTGGCGCCAAACTCGATAGTGATGGTTGCCGACTCATCGGAGAGTAATCGGGTGAGTTCAACCACGCCTTTTCTTGGCACAATAAACTGCTGCTTACTGCCTTCGATCTTATCGACCAAATCAATATGGGCAATTGCCAAACGATGACCATCGGTCGCCACTGCCTTTAATTTTTTACCCGATAGCTCCCACAACATGCCGTTCAAATAATATCGAACATCTTGTTGAGCCATAGAAAATGAAGTGCGGTCTATCAGCTTGCCAAAATCACCCTGATTGACCGTTGCAGAAAAACTACTGGTGTCTTTTTGAACCGAAGGGAAATCAGCCGCTGACAATGTTGCTAGGGTATAACGACTGCGGCCACTACGAACCACCGCCTTGCCATCATCCAAAGCAAAAGCAATTTCACAACCATCAGGTAGTGATTTGCAGATATCAACCAGCTTTCTGGCTGGCACTGTGATCTCGCCTTTTTGATCTGCCGAGACTTCAAGCTCAATAGTCGCGCTTAACTCAACCTCTAAATCCGTGCCTGTAATAAGCAGTTTTTTACCGCTCACCTTAATTAATAAGTTAGACAGAATAGGCATTGTTTGTCGCCGCTCAACTGCGCCGGCTACAATAGTCAGTGGGCGAAGCAGCGCTTCACGATTGACTGAAAATTTCATCTTCTAATAGGCCTCCCATGTAAGCCAATTTTTTAATAACGATTACTGTCGCTGTTATAGAAACAAGAACAGGCAAAACTAAAAACGGATGCTAATTCTATACTGGCGCCAAGTGTTTTAACTCGCGCCGATTAAGCCTTTATATTAACGCTCATATTTAAACACGGCTGGCGATCAAGTCGCCAGTGTACGGAGCAGGTTCTGATAATCTTCACGAATATCAGAGATGGTTTCACGCAGCTCCTTAATTTTTCTGCAAGCATGTAAAACCGTTGTGTGATCCCGGCCGCCAAAAGCATCTCCTATCTCTGGCAAACTATGATTAGTTAACTCTTTGGCTAAAGCCATCGCCACCTGCCGCGGTCTCGCAACTGATCGACTACGTCGCTTGGACATCAAATCCGCAACCTTGATTTTGTAGTACTCAGCTACCGTGCGTTGAATATTATCAATGCTGACCTGCTTATCTTGTAGCGCTAATAAATCCTTAAGCGACTCCTTAATCAGCGGCACATCTATTGGGCTTTTAGTGAAGTGCGCACTCGCTATCACTCTCTTTAACGCGCCTTCTAGCTCTCGAACATTAGACCTGACTCGCTGAGCCAAAAAGAATGCTGCATCATGTGGCATATCCATTTTTGCCTGCTCAGCCTTACCCATTAAAATAGCCACCCGGGTTTCAAGCTCCGGCGGCTCTATTGAGACGGTTAGACCCCAGCCAAAGCGAGACTTAAGCCGCTCCTCAACACCGCGTATTTCTTTTGGATATCGGTCGCAGGTCAAAATCATTTGCTGACCACCTTCAAGCAAGGCATTAAAGGTATGAAAGAACTCTTCTTGCGAGCGCTCTTTATTAGCAAAGAACTGAATATCATCAATCAGTAGCGCATCGACCGAACGGTAGTAGCGCTTAAAATCGTTGATCGCATTAAGCTGTAGCGCTTTAACCATATCGGCGACAAAACGCTCCGAATGCAAATAGACCACTTTTGCGCCCGGCTTAACTGCTTGCAACTCATTACCTACCGCATGCATTAAATGAGTTTTACCCAAGCCAACACCGCCATACAAAAATAAGGGATTGTATGAACCACCCGGGTTCTCAACGACCTGCATAGCTGCAGCGCGAGCGAGCTGGTTTGATTTACCCTCGACAAAATTATCAAAGCGATAGGCTGGTATAAGATTATTTTGATGGCCTGGCGCATCACCATCATTGGAAGACGACTGGCCTCGGACCTGACCGTTTCGGGCAGAGTTTACGGTTCTACCTAAACTGCCGGAATCCGAATAACTACTGGTGGACGGATTGCGAGGCCGACCTCGACGCTCCTGCTCAGGTGCTCCCGCCGCTTGCGGGGATAAATCTATCTGCTCAAGCTTATCACCGTAGGGTTTCGCCAAGGTACTATCGGCCACAGTAGCTTGACGGCTCTCGTAACTGTTTAATGACTGCAGGCGACGATCGGCCGCCGAGAGGTGATTGGATGTATCAAGATCCAAGCTAACAGCCAGCGCGGCTGCTGGTGATAGCGCTGAAGAATCATTGCCAGCCGAAGCTCGCCTGTCCACTGATAAGTTATCGGCAGCCGTGAAGGCGGCGGCACCCACACCCATTGAAGGACTTGGGTTTGAGCTTGGCTCTGAATCCAATACCGAACTAGCCGCTGTAGGCATATCAACAAAAACGGTGGGGACTATGTTGTTACTGCTGAAAGTGCTATTACCACTGCCAGAACCAAAAGCCGAAGAGTTTGACGAGAGGAAGCCCTGCCCACCAGCGCCTTGCTGTTTTTCTTGCACCTCGATAGCCACCGGCGGCGATGCGCCGTCGGACAACATGGTAGTTAGCTCGATAATCCGTGACAAAAATTTATCGGCTACCCAATCACGAATAAATCGATTCGGCGCTAATAAACGAATTCCATGCTCATCTTGTTCGGCTTTAAGCGGGCGTATCCAAGTATTAAATTGCTGGGCAGGCAACTCATCATGCAAATAATCTACGCACCTATCCCACATCAGGTGCCAAGCAGCTTGCGACAATCGATATCCCCTTAATAACGCAGCTAAAAATCAACTTATAAAAATAGGCATATAAATTGATATTATGAATAATGTTTTTGTTTTAATCAGTCTAAGTAAGGTCGCATGCAAGTTCGTCGATAGTTAAAAAAGAAACTTTGCGGCACTTCGCTGCGACTGGCGGCCTAAATTTGCCAATGCAAGTTTTTGACGAGCTTACGCGAGCGCGAGATTATAGCGACAAAGTTTTTGGTTATCCACAACTATTTTAATTTAATCACTATCAGCGCAAAAAATTATCAACACTTTAATACCCTTTTATTTCAACAACTTAAAAATTAAAAAACAAATTTCCGCTATTTTTTTCCACAAAATAGAACTAAGAATAAATTAGTTATTAACATGTGGTTTATCTGTGTATATCTTGTATATAAGTAAATATAACTGGCAAATTTTATCCTTTTAATGCATCCCGATGTGTGGACTTACTAACGACCTAAGCCACGCGCTAAAGCTCGATCTAATAATTAAGCAGTTTTTATCCGAAAGCAATTATCGCCATTTCTCTTACTGCTCTATATACCTACCTACCAAGGCTAACTACAAAAACGCGTTTTCTTATTATTAAGCAAATCGATACGGCATTACTAAAATCAATGGCTAAGCAAACTTTCAGCGAAATATCGACAATTAGCAAAATGCCCGTATTTAGTTTGCCATCGCCATTGAACAATAGGCCTTTTATGCGTAGAATCCTGCGCCCTTTCAAGTGAGTTTGCTTACTAAAGCCTAAACCGGTTGAAACTTTAGAATTAACACCTATTTGGTAGAGAACGATGAAAAGAACATTCCAACCTAGTACTATAAAGCGCAAGCGTAATCACGGTTTTCGCGCACGAATGGCTACCAAAAGTGGTCGGCAGCTGATTAATCGTCGCCGAGCAAAAGGTCGTAAAAGCCTTAGCGCTTAATTGCTTTATCGATTAGCCGGTATCATTTTAACCGGCTTAGATCGCTAAATTGCGTTAACTGCTTTTAGTTGTCGTTACCAACACACTCAATGACAAAAGCAGCGTTTGTGAACCAACCTGATCAGTCCCATCGCTTTAACAAAAACCAGCGTTTGCTTAATGCTGGCGATTACAAAAATGTGTTTGATCACGTTGACTGTAAACAAAGCGGTAAGTACTTTACCTTTCTTAGCACCTCCAGCCAACAAACACAGCATCGTTTGGGTTTGGTTATTGCGAAGAAACATATTCCTTTAGCGGTTAATAGGAATAAAGTTAAAAGAGCAATACGAGAAAGTTTTCGTTGCTTGTTTAAGCAAACTCCAAATACCTCTGTCACTGACAATAGTACGGAGCATGTCGACACGCTAACCGTCGCAGCATTTGATGTTATCGTTTTAGCTAAGTCATCAACAGGTAAACTGGATAAAGCTCAGCTCAACAAGGAGCTAAAAGAACAATGGCAGCGATTGATTCAAAAACGTCAAAACCTCTAACACGCATACCACTGTTTTCTTTAGTTCGCCGCTTATTGGTCCGAATAAGTATTCTGCTTTTAAAAACCTATCAGTTATTTATTAGTCCGCTGTTAGGTCCTCGATGTCGTTTTTATCCAAGCTGTTCCCATTACGCGATAGAAGCCATAGACCAACATGGTTTCGTACGCGGCTGCGCGCTTAGCGCCAAACGAATTGCAAAGTGTCACCCGGGCCATCCCGGCGGCATTGATGAAGTCCCGGTAGTTACTTCCAAAACCGTAAAATCAAAACTAGCCAAGCCAATATCCGCTAATATAGCAGCGGCTAATCCTATACAGGTTTCTGACCCATCATGAACTTAACTCGCGACTTACCCCGCTTTGCTCTATTTGCTGTTATCGGCGGCATTATGCTATTGCTATTACAGCAGTGGGTTGGCTTTTCAAAAGACTATGATCAAAAGCAAATCGCCTTACAAAAAGCGATGACGGAAAATACCGTTAGCGTAACTGATATTGATTATACTGATGAGTCCGGTGCCAATATTGATGGCAACAACTTCGATAACAGTGCCGAAAATTTTATAACCGGCGATCAAGATCCGGTATCGTCAATCGATTCGGCCGTATCTAATACAGATCAAACCACTAACGATAATGCGTTCGCTAGTGCTAGACCTGCAAGCACAGCCAGTCACTCCAATCGCGAAATCACTGTAACCACCGATACCCTACGAGTAAAAATAGATACGCAAGCCGGCGATATAAACGAAGTGGCTTTACTCAAGCATCTAAAAACGCTTGATAAAGACGCTGAGCCCATGTTGCTGTTAGAAAAGAATGGTGAGCGCACTTACACCGCACAGTCTGGCCTAATTGGCCCCAGCGGTACTAACTCAAAATCTGCCCGCGCACGTTTTCATAGTGTTCAAAACAGCTATCAAATGGATGGTGAGCAAGAGCTCAATGTCGATCTTACGTTTAAAGATCCAAGCGGCGTTATTCTGACTAAGCGTTATACCTTTAGACACAGCGATTATTTAATTGATGTTAACTACATTGTTGAAAACCAATCCAACGAAGATTGGCGTGCAACATTTTATTCGCAAATTAGTCGAGACAATTCTGTAGACCCAGGCTCTGATACCGCTGGCTTTGGTATGCAATCCTATTTGGGTGCTGCAACAACCACTGCCGATGATCCCTACAAAAAAATCAGCTTTAAGGATATTAGTAAAGAGCGTTTCCGCAACCAACATGAAGGTGGCTGGGTTGCGATGATCCAACACTATTTTGTGAGTGCTTGGGTTGCCGAAAGCGATGCAACGTATAACTATTTTACTAAGGCTGCAAAATCCGGTTTAAATATTATTGGTTTCCATAAACCGTTTCAGGTTGAAGCCGGACAAACCGCTACCATCGGCGCGCAGTTTTATGCAGGCCCTAAAGATCAATACCGTCTTAAAGATATCGCCGAGCATTTGGATCTAACGGTTGATTACGGTTGGTTGTGGTGGATCTCACAGCCTTTATATGCGCTGCTGTACTTTTTTGCTACCGGCGAACTCCACGCCTTTGGACAGATATACGATATCTTTTCCGGCTTTGGTAATTGGGGTTTCTCAATCATTATGCTAACCGTTGTGGTTAAAGCCTTATTCTTTAGATTGTCCGCGACCAGTTATCGATCGATGGCAAATATGCGTCGTGTCCAACCCAAGCTGCTCGCAATAAAAGAACGTTATGGCGAAGACAAGCAAGCACAATCCAAGGCCATGATGGAGTTATATCAAAAAGAAAAGGTTAACCCCTTAAGTGGTTGTTTGCCGATACTCATCCAGATGCCGGTGTTTATTGCTTTATATTGGGCGCTAATGGAAAGCGTAGAACTTCGTCACGCGCCGTTTATTGGTTGGATTACCGATCTATCTGTTATGGACCCCTACTTTGTGCTACCGCTAATTATGGGCTTTACCATGTGGTTCCAACAGCGTCTGAACCCACCGCCACCAGATCCAATGCAAGCTAAGGTTATGCAATGGATGCCGGTTGTGTTTACTTTATTCTTTGTATTTTTCCCAGCCGGTTTGGTTGTCTACTGGGTATCGAATAATGTTTTATCCATTGCTCAACAATGGGTTATCACTCGTCAAATAGAAAAAGCCGCTTAAGGCTTTGCTATGTTGATTGAGTCAAAGCAATAATAATCGTTAGCGACTGAAAATGGATACCGATACCATTGCCGCAATTGCCACCGCATCCGGTAAGGGCGGTATTGGTATTATTCGTTTATCGGGTGATAAAGCATTAGCTATTGGCAAACAAATAAGCGGTATCAATCTAAAACCTAGATACGCTCACTTCTCCGAATTCTTCGACCAACAAAAAAACTTAATTGATAATGGTATTGCGATTTATTTCCCCAATCCCAACTCATTTACTGGTGAAGATGTTGTTGAAATACAAGCGCACGGTAGTAGTGTTTTATTAAATAGCTTATTAAACGAAACCATTCGTCTTGGTGCCAGAATCGCAAGGCCTGGTGAATTTTCTGAAAGAGCTTTCTTAAACGATAAAATCGATTTAATTCAAGCTGAAGCTATTGCCGATATTATTGAAAGTACTTCAGAGGCTGCAGCTAAATCAGCTGTAAGATCTTTAAGCGGTGAGTTTTCAAGTTTAATTAATAACTTAACCTACGATATTACTCGTCTAAGAGTTTATGTAGAAGCGGCTATCGACTTTCCTGAAGAAGAAGTCGATTTCTTATCGGATCAATATATTACAGACACACTCGAAACCTTAACCAGCTCTATTGAAAATATCTGGCAGCAAGCAAAACAAGGCAGTTTGATTAGAGATGGGCTTTCATTAGTTATTATTGGCAAACCCAACGCTGGAAAATCCAGCTTATTGAATTTATTAGCTGGTGATAATCTCGCGATTGTTAATCAACAAGCCGGTACAACGCGCGATATTTTAAGAGAAGATATTCAAATCGATGGCCTACCGCTTCGAATAATCGACACCGCAGGACTTAGAAAATCAGAAGATGAAATTGAACAAGAAGGTATTCGCCGAGCCAGAAATGAAATTGGCAAAGCTGATATTGTTTTATTTATGCGTGATGCATCAAACGACTCTGCAGTTATTATAAAAGCCAATCCAGATAATGATCAGCAAGTTATTCAATCAATAAAAGAAGAACTTAAGCAATTTGATATCAGTGTTCCGGCCAGCACATCGTTTATTGTGGTTAATAATAAAATTGATATTGCACAACAATTGCCTGAAATTAAAAGCCATCCCTTATTTACCGAAGTGTTTTTATCTGCAAAAACCGGTCAAGGTTTAGATTTATTTAAAGATAGCTTAAAAACCATAGGCGGTTTTACCAATAGTAATGAAAGTAATTTTGTTGCGCGCAGTCGGCATATTGATGCGCTAAGCAAAGCCAAAGAAAGTATTGAAAATGGCAAGCAGCAATTAATAGACTATCAAGCCGGTGAGTTACTCGCTGAAGATTTACGGCTGGCACAAAACTATTTAGGGTTAATTACTGGTACGGTTACTTCAGATGATTTACTAGGAGAGATTTTTTCCAGCTTCTGTATTGGTAAATAACTTTCTTATTCTAGCTTTCCAGTAACTTTATATAAAAACCGATACTAATTACTAAGCTGCTTGCCAACGTCTGGTATTACTTCTGAACCTCGCACGCAAATATTCCATTTGATCACCCACAATCTGCCTATTACTTAAATACATAAACTCATAAATATTGGGTGTAAACGGCACAGCTAACAACTGCATATTTGCCTGTTCAGGTGTACGGCCGCCTTTATGATTATTACAGCGCTGGCAGGCAGCAACCACATTGTGCCAACTATTGCGGCCACCCAGAGATACCGGATTAACATGATCTCGAGTCAGTAAGGCATCGGGAAACTGATTCCCACAGTACATACAAAAGTGGTCATCGCGTCTAAATAAAGTTCTATTGGATAAAGCGGGAGTAAGAATATGGTGGGCGGTCTCGCCACTACAGGCAATTATTGGTGGTAAAGCTAAGACTGACTGTTCACCCTCGGCATTGTAACCACCATGCAATACAATATTTTTTTCGCCTAATGACCAAATAACCTGTTGTCTAACCCAAAGGGTTGCCGCTATCTCCTGAGTAACCCAGCAAATAGGTAAACCGGCCTTATTTAAACGTAAGATCCTCATCTTATTTAGTCACATTTAACCCATTAAAAGCGATCAATTGTTGGTAAAGAAACTGACAAAATAAATATTAATCGGCTTTATTATTCATTAATAAGCTGATTTTCAACGACTTTAATAATAAAAACAAATAATAAACGCTTTAAAAGTCTGACTCAATAGCTGTAGAAAAACTCTGTATTAGCTGTGCATAGCTTGCAAAGTTATACACGAAAATAGCGTATTGATAGAAATAAGCCAAAAGTTCAAATAAACAAACCTCAGCAATACTGCAGCTTAATAAGACTTTATTAATACCCTTATACTCCCTCTAAGATATTGTATTTGTTAAATAAAATACGGTTTTCCACAGAGAATGACTTAACTAGTAATTACTATATTAAGAAATATAAGTAATCATATAAGAAAGACTATATACATAAACAAACAATAAAAGACTTCAAAGCGCAGATAAAAATGGCATGGTTTAAGGTTATGGTGCTATCTGAAATTAGTGTTATATTGCTCGCCCTTAAATTTATGGCTTGAAACCGAAGTCAGCGTTCTGGATCAGCAGAACCAATAACTAGACCCGATAGTATGAAATATCCGGATAAATTCGATGTGATTGTGATCGGCGGTGGCCATGCTGGCACCGAAGCCGCGCTTGCTGCCGCCCGCATGGGTAGCCAAGTGTTGCTGCTAACTCACAATATCGAAACGCTGGGTCAGATGTCGTGTAATCCTGCTATCGGTGGAATTGGCAAAAGCCATTTGGTTAAAGAAATTGATGCCTTGGGCGGAGCAATGGCCTATGCGGCTGACCGCGGTGGTATTCAATTTCGAATCCTAAATGCCCGCAAAGGACCGGCCGTTAGAGCAACTCGCGCCCAAGCTGATAGAGTTTTGTACAAAGCAGCGATTCGTTCCGTGTTAGAAAACCAACCGGGCTTAACCCTATTTCAGGCTGCCGTTGATGATTTAATCATTGATGAAGTTAACGGCAAATCTGTTGTTCAAGGTGTGGTTAGCAATATTGGCGTCGAGTTTTACGCCAAGTCGGTAATCTTATCTGCTGGTACGTTTTTGGGCGGTAAGATCCATATTGGTTTGGATAATCATTCTGGCGGTCGAGCCGGTGATCCACCATCAATTGCACTGGCCGATCGATTACGCGAATTACCTTTTCGGGTCGATCGACTTAAAACCGGTACACCACCTCGTATTGATGCTCGAACGGTAGACTTTACGAATCTACAAGAACAAAAAGGCGATACGCCCTTACCGGTGATGTCGTTCTTAGGTGATGTTCGTGATCATCCCGAACAAGTCAGTTGTTATATCACCCACACGAATAAGGAAACCCACGATATTATTCGCGAAGGACTGGATAGATCACCCATGTATACCGGTGTGATTGAGGGAACTGGCCCGCGTTACTGTCCTGCGGTGGAAGACAAAATTCATCGTTTTGCCGATAAAGATTCGCATCAAATATTTATAGAACCCGAAGGATTAAACACTCACGAACTCTATCCAAACGGTATATCAACCAGCTTGCCATTTGATATTCAAATGCGCATGGTTCGGAGTATTGCTGGCTTTGAAAAAGCCCATATGACCCGTGCCGGTTATGCGATTGAATACGATTATTTTGATCCTAGAGATTTAAAACCCGGACTTGAAACTCGATTTATCAGTGGTTTATTTTTCTGTGGGCAAATCAATGGGACTACCGGATACGAAGAAGCCGGTGCCCAAGGTCTGATAGCTGGCGCCAATGCGTCGCTCTTTGTGAATGAAAAAGACCCATGGTGTCCCGGTCGTGAACAAGCCTATATGGGTGTAATGGTTGATGATTTAATCACCTTGGGAACCCAAGAACCCTACCGAATGTTTACCAGTCGAGCCGAATATCGTCTGACTTTGCGAGAAGATAATGCCGATCTTCGACTGACTGAAATAGGTAGAAAACTGGGTTTAGTTGACGATATTCGATGGCGTGCATTTAACGAAAAGCGTGAAATTATTGAACGCGAGCAACAGCGATTAGCAAGCACATGGGTGCAAGCAGATTCTGCTGAAGCAAAAATATTAAACAGTAAACTTAAAAACCCACTCTCCAGAGAGTACAGTTTGGCTGATTTAATCAAGCGCCCAGAACTCGATTTGGATGATATTTGTGAGGCTACTGGTACCGATGTTGAACATCAGCAAGCCAGGGAACAGATCGAAATTGCCGCAAAATATGCCGGTTATATTGGTCGCCAACAAGATGACATCGACAAGCTTCGTCGTCACGAAGCAACCATTATTCCGTCCGATTTTAGTTTTGAAAAGGTCTCGGGTTTAAGTAATGAAGTGATTCAAAAGCTCAGCGATGCACGACCTGATAGTTTAGGTAGAGCCAGTCGAGTGCCCGGCGTTACGCCCGCCGCTATTTCTCTTTTGCTGGTGCATCTTAAAAAACTGGGTAAATTGCCTGATCCTAAAACCGACAGTAAAAAAATTAATAGCGCTAAAACAAACCTAAGCAATAACAACCAACAAGCCGGTTGATTTACAAAACCTTCTTAAAAACTGAAAACCGGCTCCCGCGCTATGCAATCAAATACCTCTTCAATACCGGAACACTCGCGGCAATTATTAGAGGCGGGTTTAGATCAGCTTAATCTCAAACTTGATCAACAGCAGATAAATCAAATGCTCGATTTTATTGGCTTAATCGCCAAATGGAATCGCACTCATAACCTTACAGCAATCACCGATATCGATGAGATGATCAATAAACACTTACTCGATAGTTTAAGTGTTGCTGAGTTTTTACCGTCTGGTGGAATACTTGATGTGGGCAGCGGCGCAGGCTTACCCGGAGTTCCTTTAGCTATAGTAAGTACTAACAACAACTTCACCTTGGTCGACAGTAGTCTAAAAAGAATCGGCTTTTTAAAGGAGGTTAAAAGAAAGTTAGTACTAACTAATATTAGTCCAATCCATTCTAGAGTTGAGCAGTTAGATAGTTCAGGTTTCGATATTATTATGAGTCGCGCCTATAGCTCGCTGGATAATATGCTATCTCAAACCCAGCATTTATTGGTTGAGAATGGCCGTTGGTTGGCGATGAAAGGCGCCTACCCTGAGAGTGAGATTAGTGAAGTGAGCGATCACTATAAAATAGTTAAGAGTACAAAACTGACGGTTCCGGGTCTTGATGCAGAGCGGCATTTGATTGAGATTAGCCGAGCTTAGTTTGTACAAATAGCTAGCTGATACGCGTCGGATTATGTCGGACAAAACCTGAAATTTACTCTAAACCACATTAAGTGCTCATTCGAAAAACAGCCCAATATTGCTTAAAGACAGAATCACTAAACAACTAAGCCGTCGATAATAAGCACTAAAAAACTAATTTCAGTTGATGTTTTTTTCCTCCCTAGCATTGATAATGACAAGCTTCACCGACCAAGTTTTACCCGGATTTCGCTTTGGCTAGAATTTTTGCAATTACCAATCAAAAAGGTGGTGTAGGTAAAACTACCACCACTATCAATCTGGCGGCCTCCTTAGCGGCGACCCGTCGGCGGATATTGCTGGTGGATTTGGATCCGCAAGGTAATGCCACCATGGGTAGCGGAATCGACAAAAATGATTGCGAGCTAACGCTATACGATTTACTTACCGGCCCGGTAAGTTTTGATCAGGTTATGCGTCGCAGTGAATCCGGTCAGTATGATGTCTTACCTTCCAATGGTGATTTGACTGCTGCCGAGGTCGAGCTCTTATCAGTTGACGATAAAGAATTTGTCTTATCGAATTTGTTGCAGAGTGTTGCCAACCACTACGATTTTATTTTGATCGACTGCCCTCCCTCACTAAGCATGTTGACGATTAATGCATTGGCTGCTGCCAACGGCGTGATTGTGCCAATCCAATGTGAGTACTATGCACTGGAAGGTTTGTCGGCCTTAATGAATACCATTGCCAGAGTCGCTGACACCATCAACCCGGATATCACTATCGAAGGCTTGTTGCGAACCATGTATGATCCGCGCAATAGCTTAACTAATGATGTGTCCGATCAACTGATGCAACACTTTGGCGAACGGGTTTATCGAACCGTTATTCCGCGCAATGTCCGTTTGGCCGAAGCGCCAAGTCATGGAGAGCCTGTATTGGCATACGACAAGCAATCAAAAGGCGCAATTGCCTACTTAGCGTTGGCGGGCGAATTATTACGCAGAGAAGATGCCCGCTTTGGTGATGCTGATCAGAGCGATGATAAGCAAGCAGCTCAAAGAGCGGTAAGCAATGAATCAACACCACCACAAAAGTAAGTTAATTAAATAACACGAACAATAGTAACTTCAGGCGCGAATACGCATGGCTAAAAAGAAAGGTTTAGGAAAGGGCTTAGATGCCTTACTTGGAGATGCATTTTCTGCCGCTTCAAAAAAACGGCAGATTAACCAAGCTGATGTCAGTTCGTTTGCACCTGCGCAAATGCGCAGTAAATCGGTGAACGGTGGTTTAAGTGCAGATTTATCCAAGCTTGGCAAAGCCGATGCAGAGCTTTCAAAACCAGCGCCGGTAATGCCAACGGAGCAAGCCAAGCCAGCTAATATCAGTACTTTGGACCAAGGCGCAGCAAAATCAAATTCTGAAAGTCAGGTTAATCTTGATACCGGCATGGTTGAGCATGCGATTAATCCGTCGGATGATAATCACAATCAAAACCAGCCAAACCTTAAATCGGATATTTTATTAGAGATTCCCGTTGAGTTATGCCAGCGCGGTAAATATCAGCCTAGACGTGATATCGATCCAGTATCGCTTGAGGAGTTAGCTGCTTCAATAGCTAGCCAGGGTGTGATGCAGCCTATTATCATCCGCTCGATTGAAGCTGATTCTGGTCAAGCGTATGAAATTATCGCCGGTGAACGCAGATGGCGCGCCGCCCAGTTAGCGGGTTTAACCACCGTCCCTGCGGTTATCAAGCAGGTTCCCGATGAAGCCGCCATGGCCATGGCGCTGGTAGAAAACCTCCAGCGCGAAGACCTTAACCCTATGGAAGAGGCTTATGCGCTGGCTCGATTAAACAAAGAGTTTGAGCTTACTCATCAGCAAGTTGCCGATATTGTTGGTAAATCCCGCGCTGCGGTGTCCAACAGCCTAAGGCTAATGAATTTACATAAAGACGTGAAATTGCTGTTAGAAAACGGCGATCTGGAGATGGGTCACGCCCGCGCCTTACTCGGCCTTGAAACCGGCAACCAACTAGCTGCGGCCAAAGATATTGTTAACCGCAGTTTAAATGTTCGCCAAACCGAGGCCTTGGTTAAAAACCTTCAGGCACCCAAGAGCAAAAAATCGAACGCTTCAAATGCTATTGAGGACCCTAATATCAGCCGTTTGCAAAACGATTTATCTGAAAAACTCGGCGTGCCCGTTGCTTTTAGCCACCTTCCTAGTGGTGGCGGCAAACTTACGCTTAAATATAACAGTCTGGATGAACTAGACGGCATACTGGAACATATTAAATAGTAGTGTGTGCTAACTAACAGTCCTGCTAATGGGTCGGTGCTGCGCTGGAGTTCCAGCTTGATAGGCCGCCCCTAAATTAAAAGGGTAAATAACCTGCAAACCCTCTTTTGTTAGTTGCTTCCCCCCTAGTGATTCCTTATAATCCGCGCCGCTAAGATCAGGGGCATGTGATCAAATTTAGTAATAACGGCCGAAATTACCACGCTAAGCTGTGCTTAAACGCTGATAATAAAGCGCTTCGTTGGTAACGTTTTGGTGCAAAAGCACTGGAATCAGCTTATCAAACCGTAAGGTTTTAATGGCTACAACAGTTGAAATAAGCAAGCCCCCTCTACTCCGGTTGGTTTTATTGCAATTGATAGCTACCACCCTGTTGTCACTGGCTTTGTGCTGGTATCGGGATTGGGCGTGGTTAGCATGGCTTGCGACGATGATTGGCGGAGCGATCGCAACGAGTACCTGGTTTTACTTTGCATGGCGTTCTTTTTTGCACTCGGCAGAAGACGCTAATCCGCACAGTTTATTGGCTGATGTTTATCAAGCCACTATAGCTAGAGTATTTATGGCTGGTTTGGCCTTAGCGCTGGTGTTTAAGTTTGCAGACCAGCTTGATAAACCGCTGTTATTGATCGGATTTGTCGTAACCAGCGTATTTGCTGCTATCTGTTCGGCGCTTTTTATACCGACGGGTGAAATAGGCGAACAGCAGCTAAGCCAAAGCGACAGCGATTAAACCGCTACAGATTAGATTGACCACACATTGTTAGTAACAAGAGAAAGCATTCAGAATGGCCGGCGATACAATGACTTCCGGGGAATATATTTCCCACCATTTAACCAATCTTACTTACGGTAAATTGCCTGCGGGTTATGAACGTATTGGCACAGATGGTCATAGTCATATGCTAGATCAAGCACAATGGACTATCGCCCATACTGCCCAAGAAGCCTCCGATATGGGTTTTATGGCAATCCACCTTGATACGATGGGTTGGTCTATTGCATTAGGTTGTTTGTTTTGTTTTTTCTTTGCCAGAGCAGCCAAGAAAGCTACCGTCGGTGTTCCAACTGGTTTCCAAAACTTTGTTGAAATGATTATCGACTTTATAGACGATAACGTTAAAAGTGTATTCCACCATAAAAACCCCCTAGTCGCCCCGTTAGCGCTAACCGTTTTTGTTTGGATCTTCATGCAAAACGCCATGGATTTAGTCCCTGTTGATTGGATCCCTGAATTAGCCAAGCTAATGGGTATTCATTATATGCGCGTAGTACCATCAACCGATGTGAATGCAACGGCGGGTATGGCGATTGGCGTATTTATTCTGATTCTTTACTACAGTATTAAACAAAAAGGCCTAGGTGGTTTTGCTGCCGAGCTAGCCTTTCAGCCACTACCAAAATGGGCGCTACCGTTTAACTTATTCTTAGAGCTTGTAGGTTTAATTGCCAAGCCAATCTCTTTAGCGCTACGTCTGTTTGGCAACATGTATGCAGGCGAGATGGTATTTATCATCATTAGCTTACTGCCATTTTATTTACAGTGGACATTGTCTGTGCCATGGGCGATTTTTCACATTCTTATTATTACCTTGCAGGCCTTTATATTCTCAATTTTAACCGTTGTTTACTTGGCGATGGCATACGACCATCACTAGGCACGCTGTTATTTGCGAGTAGTTAAAACTACACAGTAATAACTTAACCAATTCTAGAAACGTTTTATTTTTTGACCGGAGAAAACAATGGAAGCAGCAATCATCACTTTAGCGGGTGCACTTATCATGGGTTTAGGCGCAATTGGCGCAGCCGTGGGTGTGGGCATTCTTGGTAGTAAATTTCTTGAAGGCGCTGCGCGTCAACCGGAGTTAATTCCGATGTTGCGCACCCAGTTCTTCATCATGATGGGTCTGGTTGATGCGGTACCTATGATCGGTGTTGGTATTGGCTTCTATATTCTTTTCGCTCTGTAAGAACATTTTTAACCGCGAAAACTTAACCAGACAAATTTGGTTTCCACTATTTTGCCAAATGGCCAAATAACAATAAATTTGTCTACGCATAGAAAAGGGTACTGCAGTGAATATTAATCTCACATTGCTTGCGCAATTGATTAGCTTTGCAATCTTCGTGTGGTTTTGCAAAAAATACGTTTGGCCGCCAATTATTGGCATGATGGAAGAGCGTGAAAAACTGATTGCCGATGGCTTAAACGCTGCCGAGCAAGCAGGGCAAGATCTAGAAGTGGCGCAACAAGAAGTCGCTAAACAATTAGATGAAGCTAAAACACAAGCCGCACAAATTCTTGATCAAGCTAACAAGCGCGCATCACAAATTGTTGATGAAGCGAAAGAGCAGGCGGTGACAGAAGGCCAACGACTTAAAGATGCTGCGCAAGCAGATATCGATCAAGAAGTTAACCGCGCTAAAGAGCAGCTTCGCTCTAAAGTTGCATCGCTTGCAGTGGTAGGCGCAGAAAAAATTCTGGAAGCTTCTATTGATGAAAACGCGCACCGCGATATTCTCGATAAGCTTGCCGCCAATCTGTAGAAAGAGATAGCACTAATGGCAGAATTAAGAACACTAGCTCGACCCTACGCAAAAGCAGCTTTTCAAGC
>CAJQQO010000268.1 GCA_905480475.1 uncultured Pseudomonadales bacterium
GTAAGGCCTGGGCAATCGCCTCTACCGCATCAAGAATATAAACGTAAGTATAGGTTGTATCAGCACCAACCAACGCAGGCATTTTTCCATCGACTGCACGCTTAACTTCCATTGTTGCCTTATCATCACCTGCACCAATAACAGCGGCAAGATAGACAATACTTAAAGGCAAAGCTGACTTTTCATGTAATTGCCATGCTGCGGTGTCACCTCTATATTTACTAAGCCCATAGTGACTGGGGTGATTCGCAGCAACACTATCTTCGCTAAAGGGGATTTCGTTAGGCACGCCGTACGCCAAGGGCGTGCTAACCTGTACCGCTTTTTCAACACCTGCGATCAAGGCTGCACTAAACACGTTTCTAGCGCCGTCTTCATTAATCTTGTAATAGTGACGTTGTGTGCGACTCCAAAAATCTCGATAACCAGCAAGATTAACAACGCCCCAAACCCCTTCAAAAGCTTTGGTTAGCGTTTTCGGAACAGTAATATCTCCATGAACAACTTCGATTTGGTCGCGCAGATGCGAAAGACGCCCAAGCGCTTGTGGGTTACGCACCAAACACCTAACCGTGTATCCTTGCTCCTTACATAGTCGCTCTACAAATTGGCTGCCAACAAAACCGGTAGCGCCAGTAACCAATACTATCCTATTTTCTTTTTTGGCCATGTTTAATCCTAAAATATATTTGACTCGAAAAAAATATTTATACGTTAGCTACCAACGTATAAGATCGTTGTGCACTCTGGGAATACTGACATAGCTAGATCATTGTTTATATTGGGTTGTGCAATAACCGCGCGAAACGGCCGAAGACCTTAGCGCACTATGTTTTGTTGATCTACCACTCACATGGGCTCGCCATAGTCTAAATGATTTAGCCTTGAGTTGCTTTCGCATCAATTGAATAACAGCACATTCATTGAATCCATAATTTTTTTCGATTACCTCAAACGGAGTTCTATCCTCCCATGCCATTTCAATAACTCGCGACATTTCATCTAGCGATAAAGCCGTCAATTCATTAACGCTTTTCGATACTAAAGTCATTAAGTAATTCCTGATTAGAGTACTCTATACGATCGATCATTAAATAAGGACCATCTTTCCCCCGCCACCACACCTACCCAAAACAATCTGATTGTAGCGCTTTGTGCATATAGCTATTTTAACGTCTTCAACGATCGTTGAATCCCTCTCTGAATCAATTTAGCAATTTGCTCTATTTGGCTGGAGAGGAACAGAAGTCCAGATCACGCTAGGACTAATGATCTATTAAGAACAAGCGAACGTACATTTAGGCATATTACAATTTATGAAGGTCAACTCAATAAAAAGCTCCAATGTGATGAACTTAAAACATATATTTTTGTGGTTTTACGATTTATATAACAAAGTAATGGATGCAGACTATAACCCTTTACTTCATGTGCCAGATCCTGTCTCACGTTTTTGGATAATGACGGTGCTAGCATGGATGTGGTGCATAGCGTCAGGATTATATTTGGGTAGCGTGTTGTTTATCGGGGCGAGCTTCGTCGGTCATATAGGTCTGTTGTTCATGGTGTTTTTTACAGCTGCCGTTTTTTATGATGCGCGGAGCAACGACAGGACATGTGGCTCTTGCGATTAAAAAAGGTTTAAGATAACCAAAATCGGTATGGGTTCTTTGATCCGATAAAAGCAGTTAACTTTATGACGGCACATTTTCTAAGTCTCGATAGCACTTTAGATTACTCAACTGAGTTACTGCAGCTAGTTTTGGCTGATTGATAGGGTAGAAAAAAGGCACCCAAAGGTGCCGTCGATTTGCCAGTTACGCGCCCGCTACTGAGGTATGGTTGATGAATGAGAAAGTAAATGTACGCTAAGCATTGCGGGTGTTCGATCTTATTACTCGGAATGGAAAGCGGCAAGGCGGCGAATACTTATTAAATGGCCTGTCAGCCAGCTCCGGTTTTGATGGCTATACCGTTACCCTACGTAACGACTACGTAACGCTTGATATCTTTTTCCATAACAAGTTTTCCTTCCAGTTTTCCAACAAGAAGGAAAAGATGCTTTTCATGGATAAATTAAGCGCCATTGACAGTAAGAAGTATATGTATACTCCGCGCTAGAGACAGCGCATTTTTCGGGCACAACCAAAACGGCAGAATCACTTCTGCGAGGGGTAATGGGACGCCAGAGACGCCATGTCAGAATCAGCTATCTGGGCTGATTGATTAGTCATGGCAAAAACCACGTTAGTGGTTGACTTGGAGCGCCTTGTTCAGTTTGTTGTTGTCATATAGCAACTTAGACGATATACATTACGGAGACTAGCTTTAGCTAGCTTTATTTCTATAGGGTGGTGAAAATATGATCGAACGCAATCTGGGTAATATTGAACGCGCACTTAGGCTTTTTTTTGGAATTGGGTTTGCGATTTGGGTCTTCAACCAACCGCATCTAAACGTGATCGATTGGTTTGTGGCTGCGGCTGCTTTGATGCTTATGCTTAACGGCATATTTTCACGTTGTTTCATATGGTGGATGCTGGGGCTTAACACCTATAAGGCAGTTGAGACTAACTGCCAATAAACTTAGGCATTTAAAGTCGCAGGCTTGCCTTTACTGCATCGGCTGAGCGCCCGCTTCCCATTGAGCTTTGTGTGGGTTATTAAATGCTAGCCGCAGCAATCATAATCGGCAGGCTGAAGGTTCAAGTCCTTCCGGGCACACCATTATTTTTCATAAAATTACACACTTCCGCGGCGTCATAATTATTTCACCCTTGAGAGCAAAATTCGAGAAATCGGGATCTTTGGTTTTGGTAGCCTAGCCAACACTCTATTTCGGCACATTATTCGAGCACACTACTCCAGTAGACAAGATCAATATGTAGCGTATCGCATACCAGAAACCTATGAGATTAATCCCTTTTTAACTTTTGCTCGTACTTAGGTACTAACCCAAGAATCACTCGCCTGAACTTCGGTTATTGCGAGGCACCGCTAAGGCACGCAAATACAAATAGCGCCAAAACAAGCATCAGTAATATTATGACACAACTTTATAAAGCTGCATTGGTCTGGTTTACCCGCGATCTAAGGCTGCATGACAACCCTATGCTGGAAAAGGCTCACGCCAACGCTGCCTCAGTTTTACATGCAGTATTTATTCAGGACTTACTTCGCCCATCGTCAATGCCAGGTATCGGTAAAATCTCTACCAAACGCAAAGACTTCCTAATACAAGCGTTACTCGATTTATCGGTTGCTCTCAAAAAGTATGGACACACGCTATGTATAATCGATGGCAGCTCGACAGAAAATATTCCGTATTTAATCGCGGAGTACGATATCGAAGCGGTCTATGCGTCTCAACTTAGCGGCTTCTATGAAGACAAACAATGGGGCCAACTCGTCAGTGCCTATCCTTACTTGGACGTCTATCATTGCTCTACGGCCACGTTATATCAACAAAATGATTTACCCTTTGCATTAGTCGATTTACCCGATAATTTCACCGCGTTTAGAAAGTTAATCGAAAAACAGCCGATTGCCGTGCGGCGTGCGCTTCCAACGAAGACACCGGTAATACTTACGGCCAAGCCAATAACGCCAAGTAGTAATATCACTTTATTATCAGAAGCCACTCAAACGTCTGCGATATTCGTTGGCGGTGAAACGTCCGCAATTATTCATCTCAAACAGTATTTCACGTCTCAATCGGCCTCGACCTACAAGCAAACAAGAAATGATCTGCAAGGATTTAACGCCAGTACTAAATTCTCACCATGGCTAGCGCAAGGCAGCCTATCTGCGGTCCATATTTACCATTATTTAAAGGCATATGAAGCGCGGGTAGGAAAGAATGAATCTACCTATTGGGTGTTTTTTGAATTACTTTGGCGAGAATTTTTCTTCTGGACCGCAAAAAAACAAGGTCACTCTTTATTTACCAAGCGGGGTCGAAAAAAAATGGGTCCACTTACCAGCTTTTATCCCGAGCGATTTCGCGCCTGGTGCAGTGGTGAAACGCCTTGGCCCATCGTTAACGCCGGCATGAAAGAGCTAGTTGAAACTGGATTTTTGAGCAATCGCGCTCGTCAAATTGTCGCCAGCTGTTTTGTTAATGAACTGGAACTGGATTGGCGTTATGGTGCCGCTTTTTTTGAACAGCACCTGCTAGATTATGATGTAGCTTCCAACTGGGGAAATTGGCAATACCTCGCTGGCGTTGGCGCCGACCCTCGAGGTAAGCGCCATTTTGATTTAGCTAAACAAACAAAACAATTTGATCCTAATGAAGACTACATCAATCGATGGGATGCCAATAAAGCCGTTCTATCAATTGACTCACGTGATGCGGCAGATTGGCCAATTTCATAGCAATAACTTACCAGACAAGCGATTGTATACGCACTATTAGACACAGCAGCGAGGAAAATATTTACTAATACTATGACTACCCTTCGAGTTATTTTTGGCGATCAATTGAATGAAAGTATTTCCAGCCTCAGCGGTACCGACAAAGACAATGATATTATTTTGTTTTTTGAGGTGAATGAAGAAGCCACCTATATCAAACACCATAAGAAAAAGATCATTCTTATTTTTTCTGCTATGCGACACTTTGCCAAAGAGCTCAGTGAAAAAAACTATGCAGTTCACTACATAAAAATAGATGATAAGGAGAATACCGGCTCATTTCATGGTGAAGTTCAACGTGCTATCAAGCACTATCAGCCACAAAATATTATTCTTACAGAACCCTCTGAATATCGCGTATACAATGAGGCAAAACGATGGGCTAACGATTTTAATGTTGCCGTAGAAATAAGGTCGGATAATCGCTTTCTCTGTTCGCATGAAACCTTTAAGCAGTGGACCCAGGGCAGAAAGCAGTTGCGTATGGAATTTTTTTACCGTGAAATGCGCAAGCAATACAACATACTCATGGATAATGGACAGCCTGAGGGCGGCAAGTGGAATTATGATGCCGACAATAGAAAGCCGCTTAAGGGACAGCTCAGTGTGCCTGATACTTATCATTCAAAGACGGATGCCATTACCAAAAACGTTATTGATTGGGTGGACGCCCATTATAGTGACCACTTTGGTTCAAGCACTCCATTTCACTTTGCCGTTACCCACAAACAAGCAAGCCAGGCACTGAATCAGTTTATCGACGAGCGGCTGGCGTCTTTTGGCGACTATCAAGATGCTATGGTGCAAAATGAACCGTGGCTATATCACAGCCATATTGGTTTTTATCTTAACTGCGGCCTATTGCTTCCTCTGCAATGTATAAATCAAGTTGAACAGGCCTATAGGCAAAACAAAGTACCGCTAAATGCCGCCGAAGGGTTTATACGTCAGATCCTTGGCTGGCGAGAGTACGTAAGAGGCATTTACTGGCTAAAGATGCCCGGGTACGAAAAAACTAACCACCTTAATGCTCAGCGTAAGTTACCTGGTTTCTTTTGGGGCGAGTCCACCCGAATGAATTGTATCTCGCAGTGTATTAGCGAAACACACGAAAATGCTTATGCGCATCATATACAACGACTCATGGTGCTCGGCAACTTTCTGCTGCTCGCCGGCATTGATCCAGATGAAGTAAATCATTGGTATATGATTGTGTATGCCGATGCTTTTCAATGGGTAGAACTGCCCAATGTGAGTGGGATGGTACTGTATGCCGATGGCGGGCTACTCAGCTCTAAACCTTATGCCGCCAGTGGCGCTTATATCAATAAGATGTCTGACTATTGCAAAGGCTGCCACTACAAAGTCAGTAAAAAAGATGGTGAGCTCGCCTGCCCTTTTAATTATTTATACTGGAATTTTTTCATCAAAAATAAGGCAACCCTCAAAAATAATCCACGCTTAGGCATGAGTTATAGAACACTGGCTAAAATGAGTGACGAAAAAATAGACCTGATCGAGACAGACAGCGAACGTTTTTTAAATGCGATAGAAGCTAACGCTCTAGTTTAGCCAATGACTATATGACAACCAATATCAATAATTTGAGAAGCACAGGATAAAATGAAGAAAGCACAGCTGCCGGTAAAAAAATGTATTGCTTGCATGCGTCCCTTCTCATGGCGAAAAAAATGGGAGCGCGACTGGCAAGCGGTAAAGTATTGTTCTAAGCGTTGTCGCGGTGAAAGCAAGAAAAGCCTGCAAGAAAATATAACGGTACTGACAAGTTAACCTATGCAATCAGCGAAAATCTGTCCCTCAATCTCAAGCTACTACGCTGTTCCAATCTGCAAATGCACTTGCCCTAAGGTCACGATAATGTTTTGCTCTAACGAGGTGCCTGCCGAGCTTGAAAAGATTGGCGACAGCCGCATGCGTAGCTAAGAATCTCTGAGCTTGACTCGCTGATTTGAATTTACGCATCCCTCTCTCCCTGACCCTCGGTGACTTAGATTGAAGCGGTGATAGAGCCAAACAGCATAACTATTGATCTCAGACGGGAGTCGATGGCGCTTGTATGTATTCATGCGCTGCTTCTAACAATTATCGTAAGTTAACTTGCCAGTAACGTAACATAGGAAAAAATTACAATTGTTTACCCAGAGGATAGGCACCGCAAACTACTCGAAAAAACTTAACTTGAAAAATTTACCTCAAAAAAAGAGGCCTTGTAAAAAAGACCTCAGAAAAATAAATATTTGTAATACCTAGAGCAGGACAAATGCTATTTAATAAATAGCATTTCCTGATACTTGGGTAGCGGCCAGAGCTCGTCAGGAACTAGTCCCTCCAACGCATCAGCATGCGCCCTCACTTCAAGCATTAATGGACAAATGGTGTAAGCGGAAAAGTTCATATGTGCCTCTACCGATTCATGATCGTGCTTTTTCAAGGCTGTACTCAGCTCGCCGACTGCAGCCATCATTGCATTGCTTTCTGTTGCCATGCCCTGCAGGCCATAATTCTGCAATTCAACACCGATACTCTTTAAGCTGGCGCTGGTCCCAGCAAGTGTGGACATAGCTTGGATTGAGGCAGGGTAAATTTGGGTCGTCGCCATATCAATCACCAACTTGGCCTCCACTTCTATCGACAAAATATATTGTTCGGAGTAAACCTCAAAACGGCTAGCCAATTCTTCCGTAGTCAACACACCGGTATCTTTAAACAGTGAAATAACTGCTTCATCTTTAAAGGCAGGTAATGCATCAGCAGTGGTTGGGATGTTTTTAAGACCACGCTCTTCAACAGCTACTCTATGCCACTCACTAGAATAACCATCACCACCAAAAATAACATTGCCATGTAAATCCATAATTTCTTTTAATACAGCGATCACGGCAGCTGTTTTATCAGCACCGCCAGCCAGTGAGGCTGCAAGTTGTTCAGCGATCCAATCCAACGAGTCTGCTAACATAGTATTCATAGAGACCAAAGGTCCCGATACTGATTGAGATGAACCCACGGCTCTAAACTCAAAACGATTCCCAGTAAACGCAAAAGGCGAGGTGCGGTTACGATCACCCGGATCGCGTTCAAATTTAAGTATCTGAGACAATCCCAAATCCATGAGTCCTCCCTCTCCTTTGGCTACCAGCTTACCTTCTTTAATGTCGTTAAAAACGCCTTCTAACTGATCTCCCAAATATACCGATAAGATTGCTGGTGGCGCTTCATTAGCACCAAGGCGATGATCATTTGCAGCAGAAGCAATAACCGCACGTAATAACGGACCATATAAATGCACGCCGCGAATAACAGCCCCACAGAATAATAAGAAGTTAAGATTTTCGTGTGGGCTATTACCCGGATCTAACAGATTACCTTGTGTTGAATTACCGACCGACCAATTAACGTGCTTGCCAGAACCGTTAATACCCGCAAACGGTTTCTCATGAAGCAAGCAAATAAAGCCATGCTCTTTAGCCGTGCTAGTCATAATTGTCATCATTAACTGTTGATGATCGGCGGCGACATTCGCAGCCTCATAATACGGCGCAAGTTCAAACTGGCCTGGCGCAACTTCATTGTGATGCGTTTTAGCCGGAATTCCCAAGCGATAGAGTTTATTTTCAAAGTCTTGCATAAATACTTGTACGCGGGCAGGAATGGCACCAAAGTAATGATCATCAAACTCTTGACCTTTAGCTGGTGCTGCGCCGAATAACGTGCGCCCTGCTAGTAATAAATCAGGACGGCTATTAGCAAAATTCTCATCAACCAAAAAGTATTCTTGCTCGGCACCACAGCTAGAATTTAATGGCGCAATATCGGTTTCGCCCATTAGCGCTAATACTTTATGAGCAGCTTTATCCATTGCCGCATTAGAACGAAGTAGCGGGATTTTTTTATCCAGCGATTGACCCGTCCAAGACATGAAGACACTCGGTATCATTAATGTTGCGCCGTTAGCAGTTTGCATCACATAGGCTGGGCTAGTGGGATCCCACGCTGTGTAGCCGCGCGCAGCGTTAGTCATGCGTAGGCTTCCATTAGGGAAAGATGACCCGTCGGGCTCACCCTTAATAAGCAAGCTGCCAGTAAATTCAGTAATTGCATTACCGTCTGAATTAGTAATGATAAAACCGTCGTGCTTCTCGGCGGTGATATTAGTCATCGGGTAAAAAATGTGTGAGAAAAATTTAGCCCCTTTAGACATCGCCCAATCTTTCATGGCGGCGGCAACAATATCTGCCGTTGCGGCATCCAGCGCTGCGCCCGTTTGCACTGTATTTTTAATCGCTTTAAAGGCTTTTTTTGATAGGGCCTCCTCCATGGCAGCAAGGTTAAAAACATCGCATGCCCAAATTTCGCTCAGAGGAGCGAGCTTTTCGTACTGTTTTGGTTCACGATCAATAATTTTGGCAATGGCATTTATACGGGATTGATTTGCACTCATGGGATATCTCTCTATAA
>CAJQQO010000269.1 GCA_905480475.1 uncultured Pseudomonadales bacterium
AGTGATTTTCAGAATTGTAATCCCAGCCGGCACGCATATTCTGTTTTTGATCGGCACCAAAGTTGCCTTTCATTTCGTTCCAACTATCGGCGGCATTACAGCTACCACTCCAGATGCCGTCATCATCAATACGCACATACATACCCGAGAACTCATTCGGCGTGGTATCGATACAATCGTTAATACCGTCGCCGTCGGTATCCTGCGATACACAGTGACCATAATAATGATTGGCAAAATCACCACCCTCTTGTGGCGAGACAAAACCACTGCGGCGCGACGATACGTTAGAAAACACACCATAAGGATCTAGCTGGGAAATTTGCTGATTGAAGGTCGCAACCGCTGCTTGGTTGCGCGTTTGCACCATGGGGTATTCAAACACCCACTCATCGTTTTTACCCCAGTGCGGCCAGTAGTTATAGTTATCAGCCAAGTGCGAAACGATTTCGGTGTAAGGGTTTGAGATAAAACCGTCGACGGTAGACTGCCTTGCTTCATAGCCCCAAAACTCGACAAATTCCAAATGCACCATTTGTTCGCCGTCGACTAAGCCGGGACGCGCATTGTTAGCCGATACCAAGGTATCTGCATCAGCAACATCAAAGCGCATAATGGTGCCAATTAAAGGCTGACAAACACCGTCACGATCGTAAACCGATTTTAGATATTGCACAGCCGATTGAATTTGGCTCATCGGCATTGCGCCTTCATATTCCAACTGCGATAAAGCCGGTTGCTCGGCAAATATTTCTGGCTGCAAGGTAATCATGCGATGGGCAAAACCGGTTAGGTCTTCATGTCGACTAAGCACGCTGCCGTTAGGGCTGGAATCACTAGCGATTACTAATGGCGCCGACTGCTCGTAACTATTGACCCGTTGCGATTCAATAAAACACCCCGTCACGGTGTTATCACACATCCCTAACTGTAAGGTGGGAATCGCAAGCGCTTGCTCAAACGGTGAAACATCCGGGGTAAATAATCGATTTTGTGCAAACGGGCTATCCACCGCATTGCTGGTTCGATTACCACAGAGATAACGCACGGTATCTTGACCCGGAAACCACGTTAAAAATACGTAGTCACAACTGCTGACCGTATCGGCGACACCGCTTGGGCTATTAACAAATTGGTCTTCAGTCACACTAAGCACTTGCACGTTCATATTAAATTGCGGCTCAACCGCCAAACGCAACTCGACAACCACACCTAACAAACCCAGATTGGTTCGCAGCGCTCGCCATAAATCTGGATTCGTCACACCGGTAGTACCGGCCGAGTAACTACTAATATTACCGTCGGCACCGACTACATCCATCGCCAAAATATACGATGAAATTGTCGAGTGATCACTGAGGGACGAACCGTGTGCGCCGGTTGCTACCGCGCCACCAATGCTAATACCACCGTAGCCGGTTGCAGCTAGCCCCATACTGAAATTTAAAGCGGCCAAATGTTCTTGTAACTCAACAAAGGTAACACCCGATTCAAACGCTATGGTTTGGCTATTGCCTTCAAAGGGCTCAACATTGCCAATCGCTTTTAAATTTTTGGTACGAATAACGTCACCATCTTGATCAGCACAAATAATATCGGTTGCAGAATGGCTGGAGCCGGCTGCTTTAACCTTGCGACCAGAACTGACGATTAAACGCATATTCTGTTGTAACTCGGCAATCGACTGTGGCTCATAGATATTGGTTGGTGGGCAGGTAATCGCCTGCGTATAAAAACCCATAATCTGACTGCTTCTATCAGCACAATCCTCTGGGCAATTATTGGCATCTTCACGCAATGCGGCTTCACATAAACCATTACGGCAGCTCGATGCCAAACTCGAAAGCGCTGGACAAATTTCTGCATAGGCAGCGGTATTGAGTAATAGCACTAGCAGCAGTATTGCGGGCTTTAAAAAATGCTTAAACATTAGCGTGTATCCTTAATTATTAGTGGCCAATTTTAAAAACTATCGCAACGGCTGTTTTTAAATACGTGCTGTTAAATATGTGTCGCTAAATATAGGTTTTTAAAAGCGTGTTTTACATGCTCGGCAAGCGCGCTGATAACAAAGGCGTTTTAAGATAAAGGTAACGCAGCAGCGATTAAACTTTGCAGCGAGGAGAGTAAAAGTACTAACGGAGAAACTCAATGGCGGAGAAAAAGATCGCCCTTTTATATACACTTTTGCGGTCATGTTGTCCGCTTTTATGTCTAAGGATGATTGAGTTAAAGGGTTTATTTAACAGTATTGATTTGGCAGAGACCTGCTGAGCCAGCATTGATAAAGATATCGCAAGTCATTGTTTTTAATATACTTAAAGCTCTATCGTAAAGTAAAATCTATTAGCCTAATCGCTTTAAATAATGCGAAGGCGCACTACCCGTCCAAGCGGTAAAGGCATTGCGAAACGTGCGCGGACTGGAGTAACCAAGCTTAATCGCCACATCACAAACGCTTAATTCTTGCTTAAGTAAATCAACCGCGAGCTGTTGACAGACATTGTCGCGAACCGCTCTAAAGCTGGTGTCTTCCTGCGTTAATTTACGACGCAGCGTACGCTGATCACAATTAAAATACCGCGCTGCTACCGCCATATCGGCGTAATTTGAAAAATCACTACGTAATAAATTCGCCAGACGATAAGCCACCGAAGATTGATGCATAAGTTTATCGAGCAATTCATCACAAACATCTGTACACGCTTGCGTTGTTGCCGGATTCATATTCGGCAAACTAATATCCAATACACCGGGATCAAAAAGCATTTCGTTGGCGCTGCAATTAAAGACTACCGGACAATTAAAAATCGCCTCGTACGCTTGTGCATAACCGGTATCGTCATACGTTAAGCGCAATTCATGAATTCGGGATTTTTGGCCTGACAAGGTCTCATTAAACACAATACAGCTAGCAAAAAGCTGCTCGACAAAAAAACGAACCAGTTGCTTATCATCAGTGTGCAGAGCTAAAGATACCGAACCCGCACTACCCTCAACATTTAATGCCAGTGTCGCCAAATTAGCTAAAATCAATCGCTGGTATTTAATCGCCAAATGAACAGCGTCAATATCCGTTTTGGAACTTAACATCGCAAAACTAATAATGCCGTAAATACCAATACTCACTTGCTTACCAAACTCAAGCCCTAGATTTGGCATATTTGATACTGCAAATGCATTTTGATAAATCGTTAATAGCTCTGACAGATTAACTAAGGCGGTACTGTCTTGAGGTTCGGCTCTTAAATCCTCAAGCGTAAATTGCGAGTGTTTAAGTAGTTGCTCGGCGCTAAAACCCATTAGAAGAAAGGTTTCGATTGAAGTCGTCACGTAAGAGAGAAGAATTTCCCCTTGTAAATTACCCTGCACAGCCGAGGCGGGATTTTTATGCGATGCGTAAGCCATTGGATTATCCGTTTTTATCGTTTCCCTTAATAGATAAAGCCTCGCTTGAAAGTCTTTATTGCTTCTTATTGATAGCTATCATTATTATCGGTCAATCGTACTATAACGAATTAATGATTACGCCACCACCCTGTTATTATGATTTTTTATTTATATTGCCCGCTTTAACTACCATAACTGAACCGTTAGAGTCTTTGTATAGCTATTTAGCGCTTAGAGCGAACCTAGAACTTATATAGCACTTACCACGCTAGCAATATCGCCAGAATGTGCCAGCTGAATAAACTCCTCTCCCAATTCTTCACTGCGGTCTCTAGCGATAGACCAGCGGCGAATACGCTCCTGATCATTATCTTTAAAGCGAATAAAATCCTGTCTATCGGGTATCTCTGAGCCGGGTAGCGATCTAACGAATTCTTCACTGGGGCCAATTATCACCACATTCTCCAACTGCTTGGCCTTAACTTTTCGCCATGGGGTAAATTTATCAAACCAGCCTTCTTTTAGGTAAGTATAAAAATGCGGATACAAAACCAAACCCCGCTGTGAATCCGCAAGATTGGATGGCACAGCATGATAATCAAGTAAACCGCCATCACGATAAACACCGACCGGCGCATCGGATATCGATTTAATACCCGGCATAATTACCGGTATAGATCCGGAAGATAATACCGCAGCACTTAAGTTCTTTGCTGACATCGCAATACGATGGCTGGTAAAACCATCAAGCCCAGAATAGTGGTTGACCGATGAGCCACTATAAAATATTACCCGCTCAAAGGTATTTTTAAGCATACGCCGATCAATTAAGGACAATAAAAATGCCTTAACCATCGCCGCTTTTTGAATAGAAATGTTATCGCTGGCAAGCATTCCCAAACAGCGCACGCTAGCACAGTGATAATTAAATCGCGGATTAGTCAGTATCTCGTTAACACCTGTTTCGGTCAAAAAGGAATCCAGAATACGCACGGTTTCGATATTCACTTGCTCGGCAGTAATTTCACCTTGGTAATGCTGATCAATATAAGCATTCGCCAGCGTAGTCATTGCCGCAGCCGGGTCGGCTTGCGCAGCGGCGGCTAATTTAAACGCACCCACCGAGGTACCAAATAAATCAATCGGCTGCTGGCTTTCATTAAGCCATTGCGAGAAGATTGCTTTATCTAAGCCATAGATGGTCAACCATTTCGCCGCACCCGACGCGCCAAAAATCGCACTGACATCCGATGCAGACAATCCATTATTGCGAATAAATTGGTAGGCTTTTGGGCCAGCGAGAATTTTTAATGTGGTCATAACAGCTAATTCAAACTATGGGCTTTGCTGTAACGCGCTCGCCGAGTATTAATGGATTGATCGGGAATAATATCAAATTTCACACAAGATAAAATACGCTTGCCTCTGACACAATAACTAATAGGTAGTACGACTGCGGTTTTCCCGCCGAAATCCAATATACTAGTGCTAAATAACTTAAGCTCAATGCTTCGAACGTCAAGAGAATCCAACTATGCAATTGTATGAAACGATGCGAACTACTTTCGCGGCTCGCAACTTTGAGCCAGAAGCGATTCCCGACGATATCCTCTATCGTATATTGGATAACGCGCGTTTTGCACCCAGCGGCGGCAATCGTCAAGGTTGGCGAGTGATCTCTATTCGCGATACCGACAAAAGAAATGCCATAGAAAACTTAATGCAACCGGCGGCTAAAAGATATTTTGCTCAAATGGCGCAAGGTGAAAACCCTTGGAATAGCTGGGAGGAAACCGCCGTCAACGAACAGCAAATCAATGCCACCGAGGTGCCGAAAGCATTTTTACATGCGATTGCGCATGCGCCAACACTATTATTAGTATTGGCCGATCTGCGCTTAATCGCCTCAATGGATGCCAATCTGGATCGTGTTGGCATTATCTCCGGCGCATCCATTTATCCTTTTGCATGGAATATTTTATTAGCCGCGCGCAGCGAAGGTTACGGCGGCACCATGACAACCTTTGTCACGCATGAAGAAAAAGCCTTACAAGAATTATTGGATATTCCGGACTATATGGCGACCTGTGCATTGCTGCCGATGGGAAAACCCATCAAACAATTAACCAAGTTAAAGCGCAATGCAGTCGAAACGTTTGCCTGGCATGACAGCTGGGAAGGCAACTCTATCGAGTCATAAAACTATTTAAACGTAGCGGTATAGAGATACTATTTGGGGGAAACCAATCAAACTGTCGCCCTCGCAAACGCGAGGACGACAGTAAACGGCTTACGCCAATGACTAACTAACAAATTAACTTATTTGCCTTTCCAATTCGGTGCACGTTTTTCAGCAAAAGCCGCCGAACCTTCAATAGCATCTTCACTCACAAATGCTGGCATCGCTATTTCCTGCTGCGTCGCAAACATTGTGTCGTCATCCCAACCGCCAGACTCAGCAACAATCTTCTTACTTAGCGAAACCGCTAAGGGGCCGTTGGCATTAATACGCGCTGCCAATGCCTTGGCACCTTCAAGCGCAGTACCAGCAGGAACCACACTATTGATTAAGCCAACAGCTAATGCTCGCTCAGCATCGATAGAATCACCGGTTAACGCCAGCTCCATAGCCAAGCGATAGGAAATTTGTCTAGGCAAACGGATCAAACCACCACCAGCGGCAACCAAACCGCGCTTAACCTCCGGCACGCCAAACGTGGCAGTATCACCGGCAACAATTAAGTCGCAGGCTAAGGCGATTTCACAACCACCCGCCAAGGCATAACCTTCAACCGCAGCGATTAGGGGTTTTGCTGGGGGTCCTTCAACCAAACCGGCAAAACCGCGATCTTTGGCAATTGGATTTTCGCCTTTTAAAAAGCCTTTTAAATCCATACCCGAACAAAACGTACCTTCGGCGCCAGTTAAAATTGCGACCCGCAGATCGCTATTACTATCCAGCTCATCCATTGCATCGGCAATACCTTCGGCAACTGCTCGGTTAACCGCGTTGCGTGCCTGCGGACGATTAATGGTAACGGTTAGAATACCGCCTTCGGCGTGAACTAAAACTTCATCGGACATGGTGTTTCCCTCTTATTTAGTCTTTTTTTCAATCTCTTATTCAGTTTTTTATTCAGCTCTTTATTCAGCTATTTATCCAAGATCTGAGCGTTCCGGGTAAAATTAAAACCGAATCGGTAAATTTTCTGTCTGCGCTATTCTATGACGGATCTTGTCTATAAGATAAGGCAATTTCGATCACATCTTGCTCTCTTATTGGCATATCTGTACGCCTGAAAATCTACATAGCCAAATTCTGTTGTAAACAAGCCTTTAAGCGTCAACGCAATGGAGCCGCGTGCATAATAAAATGACACTTAGGCCATAATGCGGTGCATTAGCAAAAAAATAGACAACTATTTTCAATAAACTTGTCCTAGAGAGAACAGTAGAGTGGCTAAGAGCTGCGGGCTTGTTCAGATATTTGAGCCCATGATCGCAAGGATTTAAAAATACCGACTATTCAATAATCTGATTGCTAGTTAAACTGGACGACTGAATACTTTGTTATCAATTTTGAGTCACACCAAGTAATACTCAAAAATTAACTAACCATCGATAATGCACAAACGAATTAAACAAATAATATAAACAAACTAACGGAAGCACTATGAGTAATACAGAGCCATATACCCCAGCCAAAGTTTGGCAATGGAATACCGATACCGAAAACAAGTTCTCAAATATTAATCGCCCTACTGCCGGTGCTATTGAAGAAAAAGTCTTACCCAAAGGCAAACATCCACTACAGCTTTATTCACTCGCTACTCCAAACGGCGTCAAAGTCACCGTTATGCTGGAAGAATTGCTCGCGATTGGCAAACAAGATGCAGAGTATGATGCGTACCTTATTAATATTTTAGAGGGTGATCAATTCGGCAGTGGCTTTGTTGATATCAATCCTAATTCAAAAATTCCTGCGCTATTTGATCAAAGCACCTCACCCGGTATACGCGTGTTTGAGTCCGGAGCAATACTGGTTTACTTAGCAGAAAAATTTGATGCCTTTCTACCGAAAGAAGCTTCCGCACGTGCGGAATGTCTGTCCTGGTTATTTTGGCAAATGGGTAGCGCGCCCTATTTAGGTGGTGGCTTTGGACATTTTTATGCCTACGCCCCAGAAAAAATTGAGTATTGTATTGATCGCTTTACCATGGAAGTTAAACGCCAACTTGATGTTTTAGATCAAAATTTATCAAGCCGTCAGTTTCTATGTGGCGACGAATATACTATTGCCGATATGGCCACCTACCCTTGGTACGGTTGTTTAGTGATTGATAATCTTTATGGCGCGCAAGAATTTTTAGACGTTGAATCCTACAAGCATGTCACACGATGGGCGCAGCAGATTCAAGCTCGCCCTGCGGTACAAAGAGGTAGTAGAGTAAATCGAAGCTGGGGACCCGAGGGCGAAAGCGTACCCGAGCGTCATAGCGCCAGTGATTTTGACTTATCAAAACAAGCAACATAAGCAACAACGTAAACTTGGCACTATTACACGACGATATAATCAACGCTATGGCTAACAATTTACCACTTATCATCTCCAGAGCTGAAGAAGGCTCAGAAATACTGCAGCAACGCTTTGCAGAATATGGCTATCTGCATTTTAAAAAACATATCGCTGATGAAAAATGTAACAAGTTACTGCATGCTATTCTTGAATGCTTAAAGCCACATATACAATTTGATAACAGCAAGCAAACTCCAGTACTTATAGGTGAACCATTTTTTGAAACCGATCCTATTTGGGATAAGGTCTATCCAAAAATGCAATCGTTATACGACTTTCATAATTTTTTTCACCAGCCTGATACCCAACAGCTGATGCAACTACTAGTTGGTGAAGATACTTTTGTCTACCCCATGAAAATGGGCCGTATTGCCACGCCAAAAAAAATCGGCTATGAAACACCGCCCCATCAAGACGCGCACTCACACCAAGCCGGCCCTACTATGGCAGGTATGTGGGTAGCTTTACACGATGCTAAAGAAGGTATGGGTCGATTAAAACTACTACCCGGCTCGCATAAGCAAGGCGTTAGAAAGACCCATACTGCCGAGGGTGTAGGCGGTGTGCAATGTGAGATCTTTGCCGACGAAACCACATGGCATGTCTCGGATGTTGAACAAGGTGATGTTATTATCTTTCACTCTTGTTGCGTACATAAAGCCGAACCCAACACATCAAAAGAAACCGTTCGTATTAGTATTGATACGCGCTTTTGCGATTACGGCGCACCGGTTTTTGTATCGAATATCGAACCCCATCATGGCTGGCGGATTGAGGAATTAAATTGGCAAAATATCTACCAGAATTGGCAAGATCAATCGCTACAGTACTACTGGCAGGATTATCCCAATTTTTTTAATGAACTGAGATACTAGTTCTTAAATGGCGCTTTATACTTGCTTTACTCACTATAAAATCAATATGCCGAACGCAAGATACGATTGCGAGGAAGGTACGATAGATAGGAAGATACGATAGATAAGCTGGGTAGACTTAGGGACTGTAAATGACATCCATAGAGCAGAAAACCAAACAAAATATTTTTACCAAACTTATGTCAATGGACGACAAAGTATGGGCTCGTCATGCCAATCCATGGAGTGTTTGGACGCGGGTACTGACAGGCTTACCCGTTATGCTTATTTCAACATGGAGTATTAAAACCTGCGGCTGGTGGAGCATCGCAATCATCGCACTAGCAGCATTCTGGATTTGGATAAACCCGCGATTATTTTCCCCGCCAAAAAACACTGATAACTGGGCATCCAAAGTGACCTTTGGCGAAAGGGTTTGGTTAAATCGATACACCCAGTCGATTCCCAAACATCATAGGCAATGGGCACTATCGCTTTCTATTATTGCGGGCATCGGCTTTGTTATTGCGACTATCGGTGCATATCACAATAATTTATTTGCAACGATTGCCGGCGGCCTTATTAGCTGGTTTGGCAAAATGTGGTTTTGCGATCGAATGGTTTGGTTGTATGAAAATATGCAAGATAAAAACCCTGAGTATCAAAGTTGGCAGCGCCACGATTAAGCATCAAGTTTTAAAATCTAAACCATTTATCAACTAAAAGAAGCGAATGTATGAGTAGTATCTGGCGTACGATCCCTGATCTT
>CAJQQO010000270.1 GCA_905480475.1 uncultured Pseudomonadales bacterium
GCGCTTTTCCTATACGTATTGATTGTATGGGTATTAAAGCGATTAGTGTATGGATATAAAGGCTGTTGCATTCCCGAATTATATTATTGTTACGCGCACACTCGGAAGCAATAAAGGTATCACACTCACGCTGGATTTTAAATGGCATCGGCCATCGTCGCCATTGATATAAGAAAAGTCGTCAATATGTTTGCTTGATATATATCAATAACTCACCGCAATGCTTACTTGATAATACCGCCATCTTGTTAACCGCAAATCAAACTTTTGCCACTTGTTTATCAGTACCTGTAGTTACTGAATTAACAGTGGCTTTTTTTTGGTCGACGCGGCTGTTTGCAAGAAGCTTATATCGATCGGATAAAACTGATCAGAAAAATTCTTATCTTGAGTAGTCGTTATCAATAGCTGCACCAAGAAGAACACTAGTCTGAAAATGTATTAGCGCAACACAGAACAACAAACGCCAGATCAGTCACAGGACTCTACAATGAGCAGTATGCAAACCAGTGTCAATTCCGAGCTTTACAATATTAAAGTGGTTAAGCAGTTTTCGATTATGACGGTAGTTTGGGGGATTGTCGGCATGCTGGTTGGTGTGATTATCGCCGCCCAATTGGTGTTCCCCGATTTAAGTATGGGTTTGCAGTGGTTTCACTTTGGCCGTTTGCGTCCATTGCATACTAATGCGGTAATTTTTGCCTTTGGCGGTTGTGCTTTATTTGGCACCTCACTTTATGTGGTGCAGCGAACTTGTCAGACGCCGTTACTTTCTAATGCGTTAGCGGCCTTTGTTTTTTGGGGCTGGCAAGCGGTGATTGTTGCAGCCGCTATTACCTTACCTATGGGGTTTACTTCAGCGAAAGAGTACGCCGAATTGGAATGGCCGATTGATATTCTTATCGCCGTTGTTTGGATTGCCTACGCCGTATTGTTTTTTGGCACGATTATGAAGCGCAAAACCAAACATATTTATGTGGCTAATTGGTTTTTTGGTGCATTCATTGTGGCTGTTGCGATGCTGCATATTATTAATAGTCTGGCTGTGCCGGTCGGCCCATTTAAATCATACTCAATCTACTCTGGCGCGATTGATGCGATGATACAGTGGTGGTACGGCCATAATGCCGTGGGCTTTTTTCTGACTGCCGGCTTTCTTGGCATGATGTATTACTTTGTACCTAAGCAGGCCGGTCGGCCGGTTTATTCTTATCGATTGTCGATTGTGCATTTCTGGGCTTTGATAGCCATCTATATTTGGGCAGGGCCACATCACTTACATTATTCAGCCTTACCTGATTGGGTGCAAAGCCTTGGTATGATTATGTCGCTGGTATTGCTTGCGCCTTCATGGGGCGGCATGATAAACGGTATTATGACCTTATCAGGTGCGTGGCATAAGTTACGCACCGATCCTACCTTACGTTTTCTAGTGGTATCCCTTTCATTCTATGGCATGTCGACTTTTGAAGGGCCGATGATGTCGATCAAAACGGTTAATGCTTTATCGCATAATACTGATTGGACGATTGGCCATGTGCACTCCGGCGCACTGGGTTGGGTGGCGATGATTTCAATTGGTGCGATATATCATTTGATACCCGTGCTTTACAAAAGAGCCAAGATGTACAGTATCGGCTTAATCAATGTCCATTTTTGGATGTCGACTATCGGCACGGTTCTTTACATCGCCTCAATGTGGGTAAACGGTATTGCGCAAGGTTTGATGTGGCGAGCATTTAATACTGACGGCACGTTAACTTATAGCTTTGCCGAGTCGATAGAAGTCAGTTATCCCGGTTATATGGTGCGCTTAGTAGGTGGCGGCATATTCTTTCTTGGCATGTTGATTATGGCTTACAACGTTTGGCGAACCGTGCGCGGTGATCAGTTATGCGAAAAAGATTCGGCATGGTTGGATACTGACTATGGTTATGTGCCTGCTCAAAAAAACGTTTCAACGGCGAGCTAGATATTTGACTGTAGTCCACAGCGAGTGCAGAGAGAGCATCCTAGATAGCAGCTTTTATAGAACGACAGAGAGTAGATATGAAGCACGATATAATTGAAAAAAATATTGGATTGATGATAGCGCTGATATTGTTGGCGATTAGTTTTGGTGGCTTGGCTCAAATCGTGCCGTTATTTTTTGCCAAACAAACTACCCAAGCCATAGAAGGTTTAATGCCATTAACCGCAGTGCAGCTAGAAGGTCGTGATGTATATATTCGCGAAGGTTGCCATGTTTGTCATACTCAAATGGTAAGGCCACTGCGCGCGGAGACTGAGCGCTACGGGCATTACAGCGTTGCTGGTGAGCACGTTTACGAGCATCCATTCCTATGGGGTTCAAAGCGTACTGGACCTGACCTTGCGCGAGTAGGCGAGCGCTATAGCGACGCGTGGCATTTAGCGCATTTGTTTAATCCTAGACATGTAGTACCCGAATCCAATATGCCTGCTTTCCCGTGGTTATTTGAACAGACTGTCGACGGTAGTAAGACGCCTAAAAAGATGCGTGCACTGCGATCAGTAGGTGTGCCGTATACCGATGAGGATATCGCCAATGCTGAAGCCTCAGTCGATGGAACCACAGAGGCAGACGCATTAGTCGCGTATATGCAGCAATTGGGAACGCTGTTAAAGCACACTCGATAGGCAAAATATTTTTTGACAGGACAACAAAAACCTTAAGCAATAAAGATGGTTATTCACATAATTTAGGGGCAAGTGTTTTGGAGCAAATCACATTTTTAAGTATTGGTACGGTATTGGCATTTCTTGCTTTTATGGGTGTTGGCTATTGGGTTTATTTTGCACATAAAAAAAGTGATTTTGATGAGGCGGCCCAATTACCTTTTGCGGATGATATGGAAATTGAAAATACGCAAGCTAAAGAGTTATTAGAGCAAGCAGTGGAGGCTGATTCCAAAACCGATACCGAATCTGTTGACCTGACTGACAAAGTGAAAGAGAACAATCTATGAGTATGTTTTGGAGCATCTGGGTTATTGTAATAACGCTAATCGTGTTGCTTGGGTCAGTCTGGTTATTATTTGCTACGCGTAAAATAACCGTAGTCGATGCCAAATCTGCTGATGCTGACAATGAAGATAACAATGGTGTCAACAATAGTGACAATGATCAATCCTCAGCGGATAAATCTAAATCAGAACCACAGCTATTGACGACTGGCCATAATTACGATGGCATTGAAGAGTACGACAATCCCTTGCCGCGCTGGTGGTTTAATCTATTTTTAATCACCGCTATTTTTGGGTTTGTCTATTTAATACTTTATCCCGGTTTTGGCTCCTATCCGGGATTATTGAAATGGACATCGGTCAATGAGTGGCAGCAAGATATTGATAAAGCCGAACTGCAGACCGCAGAGATCTTTAGTCAGTATCGCGAGAAGCCATTAGAAGAAGTCGCCCAGATTCCCGAGGCGATGAAAACAGCTCAGCGATTATTTAATAATAACTGTTCAGTTTGTCATGGCAGTGACGGTCGTGGTAGCTACGGCTTTCCCAATCTTGCTGATAATGATTGGTTATACGGCGGCAGGCCAGCGGCGATTGAAAGCTCTATTCGTCATGGTCGTCAAGGTGTAATGCCCGGATGGGGGCAAGTAGTCGGAGAGGGTGGCGTAGGGCATCTTACCGACTATTTGTTTAGTTTGTCTGAGCGTGAACACAATGCGGAAAGCGCCGCCAGCGGTAAGCAAGCGTTCACGACTTATTGTGCTGCCTGCCACGGTGCAGATGCCAAAGGAAATGTTGCGCTTGGAGCTCCCAATTTAACCGATAGCATTTGGCTGTATGGCGGCTCACCGCTATTGGTGATGCAATCAATTCGTGATGGTCGCAATGGCAATATGCCTGCGCAGCAAGGTCTAATAAAGGACGACAAAATTCATTTACTGGCAGCCTATGTTTATCGTCTGTCAAAATTGCAGCAGTAGCTTGGTAAGCTACCGTGGTTAGTCGTCGCGCTAAAGAGGATAAAGCCTCTGCGGATGACACTATCCGGGTATTGGATCTCTATCAAACCCGTGACAAAATTGTTGTCCGTAAACTGGATGGTTTTTTTCAGCGCTTAAAGCGTTATACAGGTCTGCCCATGCTGGCCGCGTTTTTGATCTTACCGTGGCTGCAGTTTGATGGCAGGCAAATCGTTTGGTTTGATCTTCCCGCTCGTAAATTTTATGTATTTAATATCACGTTTTGGCCACAGGATTTTATGTTGCTGGCGTGGGCGTTAATTATTTCTGCTTTTGCATTGTTTACCGTAACGGTGATGGTTGGCAGGGTATGGTGCGGTTTTAGTTGCCCGCAAACCGTATGGACATGGTTGTTTATGGGCGCAGAAAATATTTGGGAAGGCGATCGTAACGCAAGAATCAAGCTAGACAAGGCGCCGCTAAGCTGGAATAAGCTATGGCGAAAAAGCATGAAGCAAGCCAGCTGGGTTTTAATTGCCCTAGTGACCGGATTAACCTTTGTCGGTTATTTTAATCCTATTCGTGATTTAGTGCCGAGCTTTTTTACTTTGTCCGCACACCCAGCGGCATTGTTCTGGACGCTGTTCTTTACCGTGATGACTTATATGAATGCGGCCTATCTGCGTGAGCAGGTCTGCCTTTATATGTGCCCTTATGCGCGTTTTCAATCGGTGATGTTTGATGCAGATACTTTGATCGTTTCCTACGATCAAGAGCGCGGTGAGCCTCGAGGCACGCGTAAAAAAAGTACAGACTATCGCAGTGAGGGCAAGGGCGATTGCGTTGACTGTAGTCTCTGTGTGCAAGTATGCCCTACCGGTATCGATATTCGCGACGGACTGCAATATGAATGCATTAGCTGTGGTTTATGTATAGACGCCTGTGACGCAGTGATGGAAAAAATGAATTATCAACCCAAGTTAATTCAGTTTACTGCTGGCAATAAGCTGGTACATAACAAAGAGCATTTTTTAAGACCAAGATTATTGGCCTATCTAGTAGCCTTATTGGTGATGATTGGATTATTTGCTCAGACGATTTACTCCAGAGTGCCGTTGGAACTCGATGTAATACGTGATCGCAATGTGCTTTATCGCCAAGTTGAAAATGGCTTAGTAGAAAATACCTATACCTTGCGTATAAATAATATGGATAACTATGCACATCACTATCGCATAAGTACTCGCAGTCAATTAGATTTTGATTATCGTGGCCAGCGAGAAGTGAAGGTCGATAAAGGCGAGGTTTTAACACTGGTGGTTCGTCTGGCAATTGATCCGGGTTTACTCAAGCTGCCAAGCGAAGAAGTTATTTTTGAGATTGAATCGATTGATACGGCCGGTTTAACTGAAAGCCAAAAAAGTCGATTTATTGGTCCGCGCTTATTTTAACGCCGATAGAACATCTATCTAGCGAGCTGAAGTGTTACGGAAAAAAATATTAGTAGCAACACTGTTAACAGAAATAAAGTAAGTATGGACAATATGAGTAATAAGTTTATTGATAGCTGAATTATTAAAGGGAGATGTATTGATTGTATGTCAATTCAGGAAACAGGATTTTTGCGCAGTTGGTTAAGAAAAATCATGCAGCAAAAAAATGTTAGTTCAATAACTGCGGGGAATAGAAATATGGATATCAATAAAAAAGATCTGCAAGATAAAGGTGTGCCGTTGGATAGAGATACTTTGCCTAATAAAACCGCTCTTCGAAATACCGATATTGAGCCGTGGTACAAACAGTTTTGGCCTTGGTTTGTATTTGGTTTGCCCGCATCGGTGGTCGTAGCCGGAATCGCCATGGTGTATATCGCCTTTAAATACGCCGATAGCACAGTAAGTAATGATTATTTTCGTGATGGTTTGGCGGTTAAGGAAAATATTGATCAAGACAAAATTGCTCGTGTTCAAAAACTAAATGCCACACTTAGGTTTGATACTCAGGTGCAAGAGCTATTGTTGCAGTTACAAGGTGAAGTTATTTCTGAGGCAAATGATCTTGCCGTGGAGAGTTTGGATAAAGCATCGAATATTGAATATCAAGCAACCGCAATGATATATTTTCCATCACATTTACGCTTAGAACTTTCACACCCGGTTGATGCCAGTCTTGATTTCTCAATAGACCTTATTCATTTAGCGCAAGGCCAATATCACGGCGAGTATGAGCATTTGTATATGCAGCGCTATTACCTGCGTTTATTACCGATGCCTGAACAGCAATGGCGATTGCAGGGTGAAATCGACTTTAATCTGCTGGCTGAAGATAATCAGTTGCAATTGGTCTATCGATAATAGCTTTTGGATCGAAAAATGATGCAATCTAAAACAAGCTTTGATCGAATAGCAATAAACGGTTTGGCAATGCAAAAGGATTTCCATTGACTGAGTTATGTTATCACTGTGGGCAGTCCGTTTCGGACGGCGCTCGCTTTACTGCAATAATTAAAGATCAAGAGCAAGCAATGTGTTGCCCTGGCTGTATGGCAATTGCCTTGGCAATAACCGAAGGGGGCTTGGAAAACTTCTATATATACCGTTCTGCACTTTCCTTGCGCCCCGATACAGCCAGTACTGCCGCTGACCGTTTTGAAGCCTATGATTTGCCTGAGTTAAGTGCAGAGTTTATTCAGCAGATTTTTGTCGATAGCGATGCAGCAAATATTAAAACCTTAAATAAGATTACTTTAAATGTTAATGGCATTACCTGTGCGGCCTGCGCATGGTTAATAGAAAAACATGTATCCAGTTTGTCTGGCATAGAAGAAGTGTTAGTCAATATAAGCGGCCATAGAGCCACAGTCGTTTGGCAGCCACAGCAGATCAAGTTAAGTCAGATACTCAATGCCTTTTTGCATATAGGTTATCACGCCAGCCCTCTTGGCGAGCAATCTCAAAGCTTACTCCGCGAACAAGAAAACCGTCGCTATTTGCTTAAGTTAGGTGTTGCCGCCATTGGTATGATGCAAGCGGGAATGTTAGCCATTGGTTTATATGCTGGGGCTTTTGAGGGGATTAGTGAAGAGATAAAAAACCTATTGCGTTGGGTAAGCTTAATTTTTGCCACGCCAGTTATCTTTTATTCAGGGCAAATCTTTTTTATTAAGGCGTGGAATAATCTTAAACAAGTCGTTAATGACTTTGGTCAAGCGCTTGCTGATAAAGCAACATTCGTAGATAAAGTCTCGACGGTTAAACTCGTAATGGATGTGCCTATTAGTTTGGCGCTTTTGCTCGCTTACTTAGCCAGTCTTTACGCAACGATGACTAGCGGCGGTGATATATATTTTGAATCGATAACCATGTTTGTGTTCTTTTTATTGCTGGGTCGCTATGTTGAGATGCGCGTGAGGCATAGAAATGAATTATTGGGTGATGGATTCTCACAAGGTCTACCGATAACCGCAAGCCTTTTAGCGCGGGCCACTGAGAGCAAAGCAACGTTTAGCAGTTTGTCGAGTCGTGCAACTGGCGATAGATTGCAGGCATCGAATCTGGCTTATAAGAAACCGGGCGATCCTGAAAGTAGCAGCGATGCTGAAGGTATTAACTCTGATGCTAATACGCTGATTGAAGTGCCAGTCAAAACTTTACAGCAGGGCGATGTTATTCGGGTAGCCGCCGGTGCGACATTACCTTGCGATGGTGTGGTCGAAGAGGGCGCAAGTACTGTTAGCGAAGCACTATTAACCGGCGAGCAATATCCGGTTAATAAGCGTGTGGGGCAAGCGGTTTGTGCGGGATCAATTAATGGAGAAAACCCCTTAACGATTAAGGTCAGTGCGATAGGCAAAGAAACACGTTTATCGTCAATCCTGTCTTTGGTCGAGCGTGCCCAAAGTGAAAAGCCACAACAGCAAGCCTTGGCTGATCAACTGGCAAGGGTGTTTGTGCTGGTGGTATTGCTAAGTGCTCTCGCCACCGCGGTGTGCTGGTGGGTAGTAGCGCCTGAGCGTGCGTTATGGATAGTTGTTTCAGTATTAGTCGTTGCTTGTCCCTGTGCATTATCTTTGGCTACGCCAGCGGCTTTAGCGGTTGCATCGGGTGAGTTGCGAAAGCATGGCTTTCTGGTTACGCGTGGCCATGTTATAGAAACCTTGGCGAATATTGATTCGGTGGTATTTGATAAAACCGGCACGCTGACAGAAGGAAAGATGACAATATGTTCTGTGCACAGCTTAACGGATTTATGCGATAACAAATTATTACGTTATGCAGCAGCATTAGAAGCCTACTCAAAGCACCCCTTGGCTCACGCATTTAAGGCGGTTCGCGTTTTCCCTCGAGCGAGCAATGTATGCCAGCACTTAGGCTCTGGCATTACCGGTACGATCGATAAGGTGGAGTTTGGAATAGGTCATCAAGCGTTTATTGAAAAACATTTTTCCTTAGCTGGCTTGGATGCGCCAGCCTTGCAGTCTGGTCAGAGTTGCTTACTGCTGGCTGATAGTCGTGGTGCAATGGCGTGGATTATTGTTCAGGATCAATTGCGTCCGGGCGCGAATGCGGCGGTGTCGTCTTTACAGCGTCAGCTTGATGTTCAATTACTCAGTGGAGATACACAGCAGGTGGTGGCTAATATTGCGCATCAGTTATCGATTAACAATTGGCAGGCAGCTGTTACACCGGACAAGAAATTGCAGCATATCCGTGAGCTTCAAAAATCCGGGCGTCGGGTATTAATGATTGGTGACGGCATTAATGATGTTCCGGTTTTAAGTGGCGCGGATATTTCTGTGGCTATAGGCGATGCCAGTGACCTTGCGCGTGTACATGCTGACAGTATTTTAATGGGTGGCGATTTATCGGCGATACTCGTTGCGCGTACTATCGCACTACAAACCCGGCGTATTATTCGGCAGAATTTGG
>CAJQQO010000271.1 GCA_905480475.1 uncultured Pseudomonadales bacterium
GTTCCCATACCCATAATTGCTAGCTGCGACAGCGCAACCGGCACAGCCAATTTTAATAAAGCAGATATTTCAACAGATAGCTTTGACATGCCTGATACTATTTATTTGCGCTTCTAAAGCGCCGATGGGCTTGATTGATAAAGGCTGCGCAGTATACCCACATTCATTGTTATGAACCCGGTTATTCCAGCAACTAGCCCAATATGCACGTAAATGGCTCGAGAATTAGAATGATTACAATGGAAGATTCGACTGGAAAGGAATTTACTTAAGTAAAATTGCTAGCTGTGAGTTGACAGGGCCCGCCAGTTGACAATAATCACGCCTGCGGAATTGCGATTGTTTTAGAATCAACGCCCGATCAAGGCCGATCTAAGATATAAAACACGACAATCAATGAGAATGTTATGGACTCAAATTATTTAAACGATTTTATTAACGAGCATCTACCTTCCATTAGCGCGAGTGGTGTCGAATTAGAATCGTATGACAAAGAGCATATAGTGCTCTGCGCTCCACTCGCTTTAAATCATAATGATAGAGGCTTCGCGTTTGGCGGCAGTATTTTTAATATTGCGCTAACTGCCTGTTGGGCCGCCTTGCATATGGAATGTCACAAGCATATGGAAAAACCCAACATTGTGACTCGCGACGGACAAATACGCTACCGCCAACCTTGTGACGATAAAATAATAAGAGCCACATGCCGACTACCCAATGAGCGCCAATGGGAAGGTTTTTTTGCTCACTATGAAAAGACCGGCAAAACCTCTTTATCATTGACCAGCAAAATTATGCACGGTGATGAAATTGCCGCCTACTTTGATGGGGTATTTGTTTTACTGGGTGAGGATAGCTAAACGCTAGCTGGACTTACAGCAAAACGTTTAGCTTTTTCTAGCAAAAACTTATCGACAAGATAGCGGCAGTCTTTGCTAGCCATTATTAGAAATGGCTAGCCTTAACAACGATCTATATTATTCCGGCTTGCGAAACTTAAGTGTCATTCTGTCACTTTCACCAATTGCCAAATATTTAGCCTGACCAACTTCTTTTAAACGTAATACCGGCGGCAATGACCAAACACCTGCTGCATGATCTTTAGTATCTTTTGGATTGGCATTAATTTCGGAGCGCGCCTCGAGTTCAAAGCCAACACTCTCCGCCATTGCTATTACCGCAGACTCCGGCAAATAACCGCTGATTTTTCTATCCGAATCGGCATTCGGCACTAAGGTATTATCACCGCGATGTTGAACCACGCCAAATATACCGCCGGGTTTTAATACATCAAACGCCGCTGTATAAACTTGCTCAGCAATACCATCGCGCATCCAACCATGTGAGTTTCTAAACGTCACGACCATATCCGCCGATGCTGCCGGACCTAGGCTAGCACTTTGCGGTGGAGAAAATTGACCAACTTCGACATTGGCATAATTTGCAGGATCATCAGCAAAGCGCTTTAGCATAGCTTCGGTTTGCGTGTAGCGATATGAGGGCTGGCCCTCAACACTGGGATCATATCCTGCAGCAATAAAACGACCATTGTCTTTTAATACTGGCGCCAATACCTCGGTATACCATAGACCGCCGGGGCTAATTTCAATAACCGTCATATCATTTTGTAAACCAAAAAAAATTAAGGTCTGTACAGGATGACGATAAATATTTCGAGCGCGATTTTTTTCACTACGGTGATTTGCTTTAGCAGCCTGACTAAGCGCCTGCTCAATATCACTTGGTGCAAATTGTTCGGCTGTTTTTGATTGACTACACGCTAACAAAGCAAGGCTGGAAAAAAGCACTGCGGTGATCGATAACATCCGCTTGCCGGTTAATGGATATTTCATTTAAAGAACTCCTGTTTATAAAAAATAAAAAAAGATAAATGTTTTTTACTGGCGGTTAATCGCCAATGGACCCCAAGCCTGACATACCGGCATCACTTCAAGACTATTAATATTGATATGCGCAGGAACCGATGTCGTCCAGTAAATAATATCGGCAATATCCTCAGCAGTTAATGGCTGGGTACCGTTATAAATCGCATCGGCTTTGTTATTGTCGCCATGCAAACGCACTCGGGAAAAATTCGTCTCGGCCAAACCCGGATCAATATGCGATACCCGCAAAGCGGTGCCTAATAAATCGGCCAATAGCGTGCGCGAAAATTGTTGCACAAAAGCTTTACTCGCGCAGTAAACATTACCACCAGGATAAGGCCAACTCGCCGCTACCGAGCCAATATTGACAATATGACCTCGATTGCGTTCAACCATGCCGGGCAAAATATTGTGGGTCATTCGCATTAGACCTTTGATATTGGTGTCCACCATATCCTCCCAGTCATCAATATCGGATTGATAAGCCGGAGTCACACCCAAAGCCAAGCCAGCGTTATTGATCAGAATATCGATATCAGCGAATCTCGTAGGCAAGTTGTTCGCAAAACGATCAAGCTCGTCAGCATCGCGGACATCTAGCTTACAGCTTAATATTTCCAGCGTTGGATCCGCCGACTTTAATTGCTCAGCCACGCTAAGTAGCTTATCTTCGCTGCGTGCAGCTAATATCAGCCGACAGCCATCATTCGCATAACGTTTCGCACAAGCCTCACCAAAACCCGAGGATGCGCCGGTAATTAAAACGGTTTTTACTGCATTCATTTCAAAAGATCTCAATCGCGTTAACGGGCTTAGCTTAACACTTGCCCCCGGTTAAAACTTAGGCGACTGAATTAATTCAACACAAATACCATCCGGATCATAGAAGAACAAGGCCCAAACGCCATCAACCGGAACACCCTCTCCCATATCCTGAAACACCGGTGGCTTTGGACAGTTAACGCCTGCCGCTAACAACTGCTGGTAAGCCGCTTGAATATCGGCCACTGCAAAAGCCATACGATAAAGACCAACATGGTTCACTTCTTGATATGGCTCACCATAAGCCGTTTCAGCTTGCTGCAATCGAATAATAAAATCATTGCGATCCGGAAGCTGTAAATCGCAACTCCTCACTTGAATACTTTGCTGTTGATTATCGCTTGTATAACGACTTATCAAAAGCGTTAGATCCCGAGGCTCGGCAATCGCTTTAAGCCCTAAACGATGAGTATACCAATCGCGGGTTTTATTTAAATCCGCACAACTAACCACAACACCCGACACGCCCGGCGTTTGATTATTGGCAGCTTGAATAATATCGTAGCAAATGCCGTCAGTATCTCTGCAACTAAAGGCGACTTGTTTTGCCTGCTCATTATCTGCAGCTTGCTCATTAGTGCACAGTGAGCTAAGAGAAACGATTTGCGTTTCGGCGGACAATTGCGCATAAACTTGATTGATATCTACCACGTTAACAAGTAAGCGGTTGTAACCAATATGATCCAATGTTGGATAAGCTCGGCCTACCACTGGCGGCAAATTAAAACTCAAAAGGTCGATCATGGCAGAATCCCAAGCGGCACTGGAAATCATTGCAAAGCCATCCCATTGCACCAAGCCGTCAA
>CAJQQO010000272.1 GCA_905480475.1 uncultured Pseudomonadales bacterium
CGCGAATAAATTGATTAACCCAATCAACATGCGTCGCGTAAGTGTAATCACTTTGCTCGGAAGGTTTATCGGAGCGACCAAAACCAACCAAATCTACCGCTATAGCGCGATAACCGGCGGCAACGATAAGCGGAATCATTTTGCGGTAGAGATAACACCACGATGGCTCGCCGTGCATCATTAAAACTATCTGTCCATCACGTGGCCCCTCGTCAAGATAGTGCACCCGCAAGGCAGTTCCATCACTAGAATCGACCTCAATATAATTGGGATCAAAATCATAGCCAAGTAAATTTTCAAAACAATTGTCGGGAGTCCGTAGTACTTTCATGATTTGTCCTGTATTAGCTTTTAGTCTCTTTGTTAAGCTTTAGCGGTAGCACTAACGCTTTAATAATGGTGCCACCACCTTATCACAATACAATTCCATACACTGCCACGCGCGATCCAATGGCATACCGCCGACCAAGGGATGTAAAGTGGCAGAGAAATTCTCGCGCTCAAGATAGCGTTGTAGACACTCGTCCGGAGTAATAATTTCATAGCGACCTTCTGCCCGAAGCTCTTCAACCGTTTGGCTGTTAAATTCCAGCGGCCTATCAATACCGGCTGTTTTCCAAGCGCTGTATTCTATAACTTCATTTAAAAAACAATGCCCTACTTCGGCCCATGCCTTATCGGGATCTTCATCGATAAACAATAAGGTGAAATCGTCGGGCGGCGCGTAGGCAAAACCCTCTTTGCCGTATTTTTCTAATTGCTGATAGTAGTATGCCTCTAGAGGCGGATTCGCCACTGGCGGCGCAAAAGGCAAACCTAAGCGCGCGGCTCTACGTGCGGCGGGTTTACTCATGCCGCCAACTAAAAACATAGGGTGAGGCCGAGAGAAAGGCTTGGGGGTAACATTAATCATTCGCCCTTTGTATTCAAAGGGTTCGTCTTGCCATGCGCTTAGCAGTGTTTCTAACACATGATCCATCCACACGCCGCGCTCTTTAAAGGGTTTATTCATCGCATGAAATTCAATATCGCGATAGCCCATCCCAGCGATAAACGTCAGTCGCCCTTTGCTAATTAAATCGATAACCGCGATATCTTCAGCCAAACGGACAGGGTCGTATAAGGAAGCCAGCAAAGCCATAATACCAATGCCGACCGTCTCGGTGCGCGCGGCAATCGCCGCAGCCATAGTTAAAGGCGAAGGGAGCCAGCCATTATCGGCAACATGATGCTCTTCAAGATTGACCAAAGTAAAGCCATGCTGATCGGCATACACTGCCATATCAATAGCGGCACAGTAACGTTGCGAACGCGCTTCAGGGGACTCAGTTGGACCGGTTAAATTGAGACGAAGACTGCTGCTAATTTCCACGAATTGACTCTATATAATTATTAAAAGTAAAACGCAAAATAACACATTCAGTTTTAATATAGGCTGGCATTGCCTTACATTATTTTTATATTGGCCCTATAAATAAAAACGCCGCCAAGGTTATACCTTGGCGGCGTTTTTTTACGCGCTTTAAGCTAACAAATAGCTCAGCGTATTAACTAGCCCTACGCTTTAGACTAATTAAAGCGACCACGCCAACAGCTAATAAAAACAGTGTCGCAGGCTCACTCACATCGATATTTGAACTTTTGGACTTAGTCACTGCAATATCATCTAAAAAGTTACCAACAGTACCACGATTTAAACTAACAAATCTTAATCGTGTACTATCCGATTTGGCGGTAAAGCCACCCTCGTAGAAACTCCAATTTTCTTTAGTATGATCGTCGAAAATCCAGTCTTGAAATAATTCATTATCGTTGTTAAATAACTGCACCTTAAATGCTTCGTTACTATTCCGTCTGGCTTGATAAGCAAAGGATAAATCGTAGCGCTCGCCCGCTACGGTATCGAGCTGTTGAAAAATATTATAAAATTGCCCATTACGCTTACCGTGCGCATTCAGCTCAATAAACTGCGAACCGTCCGCGGCTTTTTCACGACGATGATTATCCCAAATCTCGATATTGGAACCGCTCCAGCCATCAACCAAGGACGATGACATAAACTTCCAGCGCCCGTTAGCGACATCGTTATTTTCAAAACTGCCGTTAACAATAATATTGGCGTGCGAAGTCAATGGGATACAAACAAGCGCAATCAGTAAACCGCGCTGCAAGCGAGTGATAATAGAAGACATAGTAAACATTTGGGTATTCCTTAACGATTCGCTATGACAAAGTGGCGTTTTCACAGTGATAGCGGGTAATTAGGCAAGCTAATTAAGCCTAGCCCAAAGACCTCTAACTTATTGTTTACTTGTGTATATCTTCTATTCAAATGTGAACTAGATCAATATTGCGATCACTAACTAAAATCCGCCGCACCAATCACTAGCTCGCAGGTTCTGCCACCATCCACCGGAATATTAACGCCAGTGATATATGAAGCATCTTCGCTGGCCAAAAACACAATCGGCTTGGCAAGTTCAAAAGGATCAGCAATGCGTTTTAACGGTACCGATTGAGCGGTAAAGTCTTGCGCATCTTTATCGGGAATAGCCGCCTCGGTTGCCGGCGTCATCACAATACCCGGTGACACAACATTGGCGCGAATATTATATGGCGCGCCCTCTATTGCGGTATTTCGGGTAAAGGCAATTACGCCAGACTTAGCCGCGCTATAAGCGGAAGTACCCATGCACGCTACCATGCCACAGACCGATGAGACATTAACAATTGCGCCACTCTGTTGCTTTTGCATTATTGGCATAACCGCTTTAGTGCCAAAAAAAGTGCTATCCATACAGGCGCTAAAGTTTTCACGCCAATCATCGGCGCTCTGTGTATCAATCATGCCGTTGACAACATAAGCTGCGTTATTAACCAGCACATCAATACGCTTATAAGAATCCACAACGCTATTAATCAACTGCGCAAAAGCCTGCTCGTCCGTGACATCAAGCACGTGCGCCTCGGCAATACCGTTATTTTTTTTAATCTCTGCAACGGTCGCATTCAATGAAGATAAAGTACGGCCACTACAAATAACCCTCGCACCCTCTGCGGCCAGCAAATGCGCTGTCGCTTTACCTATACCACTACCCGCGCCGGTAACGATGGCAACTTTATTTTCAAATCGTTTGCTTTGATCGATATTGCTGCCGCTTAAATTATTCATAGGTATTTCCAATTTAGTTATTTATATCTAATTTAGTTTAGCTATTCTAATAATACATTTAGAATCGACCTGCCCATATAACGGCAGACTCAAGCATTGTTTTTATCTCTTCGCGTTGATAAGTTTCAGCCGCATGACCAAGCGCTGAATAAAAGACTCGACCACGCCCAATATTATGATGCCAAATAACCGGGTGATCATCCCCCATTGCCATATTGGTTACTGCACCAGTACTGGAGTTAACACTGAGCATATTTAAATCACTTTCATCAATACTGGCTAAGACATTAACATTCGCTCGCGGGCTAGACTCAAAACAATACCACTCTTCTTTATGCTGCCAAATTTTCGCAAGATGCGCCATGGCCGGATGGCTCAGATCTTCAATCTTAACCGTTGCCGTTTGAAACTGGGGCAACATCGGATGGCCGACAAATTTGGCGCGAATAAGTTGATCTTGGTACCAAGACCAATCAGCATGCGATGAATCCCCTGCCGCATGCACACCGACAAAACCACCGCCGTTTTCCAAAAAGGATTTAAACGC
>CAJQQO010000273.1 GCA_905480475.1 uncultured Pseudomonadales bacterium
AATCGTGACGCACCATATCGTGAACCATGGAGGCAAAATCGATGGATGGCTGCCAACCCAACTTCTCTTTGGCTTTGGATGCGTCACCTAATAATGATTCCACTTCTGCGGGACGGAAGTAGCTTGGATCAACGCGAATAATCGTTTTACCAATTAATTCGTCACCTTTAATATCGCATTTTGACGAGTCAACATCCATTACCTGCGCGGTTTCATCCAAGCCAGTACCGGTCCACTCCAAGCTTAACCCCAAACAGCTAGCAGCTTCGACCACTAAATCGCGTACTGAGTTCTGCACACCAGAAGCGATAACAAAATCTTCTGGTTTATCCTGCTGCAACATCAACCATTGCATTTCTACGTAGTCTTTTGCATGCCCCCAATCACGTTTTGCGTCGAGATTACCCAGCGCCAAATCACCCTGATTACCCAGGCAAATATTCGCTAAGCCACGAGTAATTTTACGTGATACAAAAGTCTCACCGCGGCGCTCTGATTCATGGTTAAACAAAATGCCATTACAAGCGTAAATACCGTATGCCTCACGATAATTAACGGTTATCCAATGCGCATACAATTTTGCGACCGCGTACGGCGAGCGTGGGTAAAAAGGAGTCGTCTCGGTTTGAGGAACCTGCTGCACCAAACCGTAAAGCTCGGAAGTCGAAGCCTGATAAAAGCGGGTCTTTTTTTCCAAACCTAATAATCGAATAGCCTCTAATAAACGCAGCGTACCTATAGCATCAACGTCGGCGGTATATTCTGGCGAAGTAAATGACACAGCCACATGACTCATAGCACCCAAATTATAAATTTCATCAGGCTGGATTTTTTGCACGAGAGAAACAAGGTTTGAGGTATCAGTAAGATCACCATAGTGCATAAACAAACGACCACCGTATTCATCACTAGTGTGAAACAAATGATCCAAGCGGCTGGTATTGAATGATGAGGCACGGCGCTTTATACCATGTACTTCGTAGCCCTTTTCTAACAGTAACTCAACCAGATAAGAACCATCCTGCCCGGTAACTCCAGTGATTAACGCGACCTTTCTGCTATCTGCTTGATGACTAGCACTCATATGCTTACGACCTGTTTTTACTTATAAATATTTTTGAGATGGTTTGCTAAATCAATTAAACCTTAACTTGCGGCCTCAGGCCACTCTCTAAACCAAGAGTATGCACGTGCTTCTGGCGGAATTGGATAATCAAAACGATTCCAGCTAAATGCACCCTCTCTTACAGGAATAAACTCACCATTTTCCATCAAGGTTTTATCCGCACCAAAAGGATTAAAAACAAATAACATTTTCTCGTCGCTATTTTTTAATAGCCTACGGCGATGAATAGCGCCGGTAAAAGTACTAAATAATGTGCCAAAAAACACTTTGGATTCAACCGCAATCATCTGGGTCAACAAAGCGATAACAGTCGCATCATTAAACGGTAGCTGAGCTAAATCGTCGGCAAATTCTTTTACTAAAAATTCATCGATAAAAATAGCTTTTGGATATTCGGCTATTATCTTAGAAAAGAATCCTTCATCCTGTGAGTTATCGGTACATATCACTAACACTTCGTCTTTAGGGATGATAGTTTCAATATTGGCAAGGATATCTTCCGGTGTCGGACATTCAATCCACCAATCTTTAAAGTCACCTAGCCTGATATGAATCGCATTATAATCGCCCAGTGATTTAACCACCTTTTGCGCAAACTTTTGATAACAATACTTTGGCTGGATTTTAGCAATCGTTTTTCGCAGCTTTACCCTGACATTATCTGGCGCTAAGAAAAAGTGTGAGTAATTTGAAAAGGTTCGCCCTACTGAGCTGGCAACCCAAGCTTGATGACTTTTATCTGCTGGGAATTCCCACTGATACATCCGTTGATGCTTAAACTGTTGGCGAGTATATTCATCATGCGCATCGGCAGATGGATACATAAAGCAGGCAAGCGTCGCACAATCACCTTTCCATGGTAATTCCAGCACAGAATCACAAGCTAATTTTTTAAACTTTGACAGGCCAATATGCTTAACGGGGATATCAAATAAATCTAACATAGTCGCGCTGCGTTCACGCGCGTAATCAGCATCGTCTGGCTGAGGACCCACCGGAAACTTATTTGCCGATACCAGAGTTCTGTTAGATAGGGCCGCCAAACCCACTCTAATCTCTAACTCCATCAAAAGATTGACCATCCCACCAACGGTAGGATTCGGAAAAACGATATAATTTTGCTTAGCCATGCGCTTAAATACTTTAAAAATACTACTGAAAACAACCAACACTACTGTGCTGCCAACCCGCTTAAACGAAGCCTTGAAGTGTAATTGAATTTACCCCTACTCGCTACTTTAAGCCATACTTTTAGCATTAGCAGCCTTGCGTATCCATGCTTAATAAACTGCTTCAGAACAGCGATAAAAAGTGGCTTAATTTGCATACTTATCAACCGTTAAGAACCTAGCAGTTACGCAAATGAACCAGCCTGATAGTGAATACAATATTGCTGTATATGCTTATACTCAATATCTGCTATTGTTCAATATAATCCGTATTTGATTTATATAATGACTCCTAAGTAAGAGACAAATCATGGAAAACATATTTTTTGATTTAAACCGCCTCAAGTATATTGGCAAGAACGTGATTATTGGCAAGACCGTCCGCATTCGACACCCTGAGCTAGTGAGTATTGACGATCACAGTATTATCGACGATTTCACCTATATTTCGGCTGAGCTCGAAGTGGGTAAATTTTGTCATATTGGGGCTAACTCAACGGTTTTAGGTGGTGGTGGCAAAGGCAAATGCGTTTTTGAAGACCTTAGCGGTTGCGCGCCGGGCACCCGAATCATAACGGCCTCTGATGATTATGTTAGCAGTATGGGCGGCCCTAACGTTCCCGCTCAGTTCTTAGGTGAGCCACCCGCGGGCCTGGTACATATTAAAAGCTACACAATATTAGGCACTAACACGGTTGTTATGCCTAACGTTACGATTGAAGAAGGCGTATCAACCAGCGCTATGACATTAATCCGTAAAAATCTGCAAGAGTGGACGATTTATGGCGGCAACCCCGCTCGTAAAATTGGCCCCAGAGATAAAGAAA
>CAJQQO010000274.1 GCA_905480475.1 uncultured Pseudomonadales bacterium
TCTGCTCTGTCGATACCTTCAGTTGTAAGGCGTGGGTCGGCTGGGTTACCACCTCCGAACACGCCGGCAATGGAGGTATGGGTACGGTGTTGGCCTCGATGCGCAGCCGTGATAAATGCTCGGTTGCCCCCGGGGCCTGCAAAGACAATGTCCCGAGGCTCGTCGCCTACCAATAAAGTCCGCGCGACGAAGGGCACCGCTGCCGATACGTCGACAATACTGATGCTATCGGAGAGGTGATTGACGACCCATACTTCTGTGTTGGAGCGAGCGGCCACTGCAACCGGTTCCATACCCACGGGGACTGAAGCGGCAAACGTCAACCCGCCGGAATCCACGTTGAAAATTTCTAGCGTATTGTCGGGTGTGTTCACCGCGAACAAGAGCAAGCCGTTAGGTGACAACACGATCGGACGTACATGCCCGCTCTCAAAAGCTACGAAGGAGGTCTGGGCTGCCGCATGTGCGCTTGAGAATAGCACTGCAATCAACACAGCCGATAGAAGGGAAGTACAGCGTGTATTTCGTAACATTAGGCGAGGTCTCACTACGGAGTTTGGACTGATTATTATAATAAGCTTTCTTTTTGAACCACCTTACCCCATAGAATCAAGGCACGGCAACCATTCATTGCGGTTTAGGTGCTGGATTCTTGATTCTAGATATTGGCTTTGGTACAGGCATGATTGCTCCTAGCGATTGCCCAGAGTTAGGCTCGCTATTTTTTGAAACAATAATTAACGCGTTGATTTACAAGGAGTTTTAAAAGGATGAAATCACCGGTATTCAAGCCCTTCCAAAATTCCTGCTCGAGTTGTCCGATGCTGTTTGTAGCGCGCATACGGTAACTTATTGACAATTATAGATTAAACGCTTACGAGCCCCGGTGCTGTAAACAAATAGATGGCAAGGGCTATGTGAGCACGTTGCTATTGAATAAACTGTTAGAAGGCCAAGAATGGACGAGCGAGTATATGGATAGAAACTCTTTAGAATCTGGATTTGTTTTTTCTGCTTTGATCGCGGTCGCTGTTATTTATTTTGAAGTAAAAGTAGGGTTTCTTGTTCGCAAGGAGTATTTTGCTTTATCAGCGTATTTGCCCGCTATATTTTGGGCATTTCTATTTGGTATTTGCTTTGCTAAATGGTACCAGCCAGTTAAGGGTGAGAAGCTTTATATGGAGTTACTGTTGGTTCCATTGTCCGTAATATTTTCTTCTGTGGTGGTGGCTTCTCTTATATTCAGTCTAGTGTCAATATCGTTGGGTGGTGTAGGGTCCAATATCGTAATGCAGTATCTATCTTCAGCGATACTGCCAGCTATAGTTTTCGTAATCGGTACTTGGCATATATTGTTGTTTGGCGGTATTGCATCATCTCTATTCTTAGGGTGGCGCAACAAATGCTTCTAACAAAGCCGTCAATCGGACGCCTTTTCCGTTGCTCGTTTTTGTGCTTGAATAGCACAAAATCAATCAACTACAAAGCCGCCAATTACAGCGGCGTTAAATTTCAATGATGGAACATACGGTAAGTAAAGACAGAGAAGATTTTTCGCCGTTAGGCATACTTATATCTGTTTGCTTGGTACTTTTATTATGTGCTCAGATTTCAAGCGTAAATGTGATTATCTTTGATCCGAGTAGCCCAAAGCACCATGATAGCTCTATGTGGGTGGGGTTAATCGCGCTCTTTTCAATTATCTTGTGGCTGCCTGGTTTTATTATCGGCTACAAAATTCTAAAGAAATTGCGCAATAAGCTGGTCGGCTCAATGACGTTAACCTTATCATTTATCGAGTTTATAATTTTTATATGGGCTCTAGCGAACTAAAATTTAACAAGTTTGTTAACGAGCGCCTTCGGCTGGACAAGTGCTTGCGCACTTGCCCGTTAGAATTTCTTTTATGATTCTGCTCAAGATAAGTATTAAGATTCACGACGGCTCCTTCGGGGGCCGTTTTTATTTCTACACTCGAACTTTCTAACTTTAATTTGAGGCTAGAGGTTCACTATCATTCAGTAAAAGCAGTATGCTCTAGGGCATGGCGTGGCTGATATTCCAGCAAGGTTTTCCGACCCAGTACACTAGCACTACTTTCACGCTCATCGCTCTAATTTATCCGCATGCACATGCTTTAAGGGGTGTCTACGAGTGGATGAACACTGTATGTCATCGCGGTGGTCAACGGCGGGAATTAAAAGAGCTTGCGCAATTATTAAGCGAGCTGGGCACGTTGAACGTATGACTTGATGGCAAAAGATAAAATCTTGATTTGGCGCAATAGAGTTAAAAAAAATCCCCTAAAGTAGATTACGTTCAATCGTAAAAAGAAAAAAATCTATTAATACTTAGGGGAGAAATTTAAATGAAAGCGATCAAAAAATATTCGGCCATTGTTTCGGCTCTTATTACGCCTACTGCATTTGCACAAATTGACGTTAGTCTTGAATACTTAAACTGGACTGCAGATACAAATAAATTAGCCTACGTAGTTAATGATTTATCGGGCAGTGTTATTCCTGCTGATATCATTGAGGGCAATATTCAATCGATTGAAGGTGACAGCGATGATGGCGCACGCATAAGCGCTTCGTGGAAAAGCGATGACAACGGCGAAGTTACTTTACGCTATACCGATTTTAGCTCAGTGAGCGAAGACTCATTAACCGGTACCGATTTATTTGGCATACGTTATCATTCCGATCAAAGCGTTGATATTGGCGAACCCTTTGAAGGTAGTGCATCGAGCAAACTAGAATTTGACTATTCTTCATTTGATCTTGAGTACAGTTACAGTCTTGAATTTGGTAATTCAGGACAGATAAAACCCTTTGTTGGTATCAGTTATGTAGAAATTGAACAGCAGCTGACTAGCAACTATATTGAAGATACCGATATCGTAAACGTTAAAGAGCAAGCTGATACGGACGCATTTGGTTTACGTTTTGGTGCGGATGCGTCATGGAGTTTAACGGATACGGTAAACCTGATGGCACGTGCTAGTATCACAGTTTATACGGCGGACCTAAGTGGAGGTATGCTTGAGACGGAGGTTGATGACGACCCAGTAGTAACTAATGTTGATACAAAGTTTGATGAAACGGGTTCGATGACAGACACAGCGGTGAGTCTCGGCATTGGTTGGGATTTTTACGAGCGGGATAATCTGGCGCTTTCAACTGCTCTGGTATATGAAGTTCACAGCATCAATGGGGCGGCGGGTTTTGCACGCTTTCCGGACGATGTTAACGATGCGACAATTCTGTTAGGGGAATCGGATATTAATCTTAACGGCTTTAGCCTGAGTATTTCAGGTTCATTTTAATTAGTCGACTCAACTATTCAATAATAAGTAGCATTGTTGTTTATAAATGCTTTGGTCTGAGATAAGGATATCCGGACCGAAAACGTCAAGCTCTTCACTTTGCACCAAGCGTTCTGCTGACTGGCCGTAACTCCTCAATGGCTAAAGATGCGCTACAAAGTATGTAAAACCTTTCGATCGATATCGAATCCCCGCCACAGCATGGCTATTCGGCAGTGTACTTGTTGGGTTAGTATTGGCTGGTAGGAATAAATAATAAAATAGAAGCAAGGAACAGTGCAATGACAAGAAAACTATTACGTCTTATCGGCTATGTATTTGGTCTTTAGCACCGCTATTTTTTCCCTGTCTGCTGCCGCGATTCGGAGGATAGTATGAGTGATACATTACATCAAATGTTGAAAAATCTGCACGAGTTAGAGCAGCGCATTGAGAGTGAAATACATCTCCGCGGTGATCAACTACAATACACTATTCACGATGGTAAAGTTCGCTTTGATGAAGAACTTCGCATAAGGAATATTGCGCTAAAAAAAGGATTTATTCGGTATATTCGCGAAGCGAGATGGGCTGTAGTACTGACTGCACCTTTTATTTATGCGTTGGTTATACCTTTTGTATTGCTCGATCTTTTTACTTGTCTCTATCAGATGATCTGTTTCCCAGTTTATGGTATTCCCAAGGTCAAGCGTAGTGAATATTTGATATTTGACCGCATAAAACTCGACTATCTTAATGGCCTACAAAAAATAAACTGCGCGTATTGTTCATATTGTAATGGCATCATTGCATTTGCGCGCGAGGTTGCCGCACGTACTGAACAATACTGGTGTCCAATCAAGCACGCTCGACGACTAAGGGGTACTCATAAGCGGTATCCGAGATTTATGGATTTTGGTGACGGTGAGCAGTTTCATAGACAGATCGAAAAAATTAGACATCAATTCGAAGATGTTGATGAGTAAACGGTAGGCGATCATCTCAGAATAGCAATCGCGTCGGTAAACGGCAACAACTTCTCTGCTGTCTCCATTCCCCCAGCAACTTGGCTATCCGGCAGTGGGCTTGTTGGGTTAGCAGCACTTAAGCGCAAGAAAACGTAATAGCTCATTCAATACTAACAGCGGCTCCTTCGGGAGCCATTTTTGTTTGTACACCCCTACAAAATCTAACAGAAATTGTCCCTTCTTGATACCAATCAATTAAGGCTATGTCCGCTTGTGGATAATAAAATCGAGACTAGCTTGGCTGCCTTCGAGCGGCTTTTTTATAATTGTTACGAGTGTACTCTGTCAGCACCAGTTGGACAAAATGTGCTAATTGATTAAGAGAGGGTTTTGGTTCATCGTTTCTTGAACAGGAAATGATGATGACCAGAAAGCCCAGTGCCGAACCGAATTTAATCTTCCCATATCACGACGCGATATTGCGCAATATTTGGGAATGGCGGCAGATACAATTAGCCGCTAATTTGCCCGCTTTCAGAGACGCCAATTATTGTCCGTGTCCAAGCGAAATATAAAAATTCATGATGTAAAAGGATTAACGAACCGTTCATTGGCGGTCCATTAAAACTCGAAAAATAGACTAAACGGATAAATCAGATAGAAAGATAAATTTACGTACTATGAGAATGTCGGAGAAAAATACCTTGTATATAAAAGCCCTCGGACGCACGGGAGTGGACTATGAGTTTCTAGGGCATACTCACCGCACACTCAAAATAAATGGTTCTAATTTTTCCGGTTTTTTTGAGAAGCCACTATTAACAGTAGCAATTGATATCGATCAACTAATGAAAACACCGATAGGCTTAACGTACATCGAAGCTAGATCTTGTACTTCCAAAAAATCAATCTCCGTAATATGAGCATTGAATTTAAAGATTATTATAAAGTTTTAGGTATTGATCCATCGGCACAAACAAAAGATATTAAAACTGCATATCGCAAACTAGCGCGAAAGTACCATCCAGACGTCAGCGAGCATCAAGAAGCAGAATCCAGATTCAAAGAAGTCGCCGAAGCGTACGAAGTATTAAAAAATACTGAAAAGCGAGCTGAATACGATGAGATCCGCGAATATGGCACACAGGGTCGGCCCTTCGAGCCACCTCCTGACTGGGAGTCTAGGCGGGCCGGTGACAGCTATTCAGCACAAGGCGACTTCTCTGAATTCTTTTCATCCATTTTTGGTCAACCTTTTAATAACTCACAATCGAATCACGGCGCATCACATCAACGCGGTCAAGATGTCGAAACTGATCTCCCTATATTTTTAGAGGATACACTTTCCGAAGGTACGAAAACGATCTCCTACACACTCGGAGGCATCGAAAAAACTCTCAGCGTGAAAATTCCGGCAGGCATAACGGACGGCGAACGTATCCGACTTAAAGGTCAGGGAAAAACTGGTTTCGCCGGAGGCTCCCAAGGAGATCTCTACCTACGAATAAGATTAGTACCCCATCCACTTTTCGATGTCGAAGGACATAACTTGATTATCGTTTTACCGATAAGTCCTTGGGAGGCAGCACTCGGTACAAAGATAAAACTACCTACGCTATCAGGTAAAGTCAAACTTACAATTCCTCCCAACAGCCAAACTGGTCAACGATTGCGTATCAAGGGAAATGGTTTGCCGAAGGGTAACGTCCAAGGTGATCTTTACGCTGTACTAAAGGTCGTAATGCCTCCACACAGCGACGCAGAAAGCAACAAACGGTGGCAGCAATTAGCTGAAGAATCCGCGTTTGACCCCCGTAATGAATGGGTAAACACAATGTAGCGAGCATGATCATGAATAGCAAATTAACGGAACAACTCGATTTACAAGAACTCTGCCAAGCTACTTTCGTCTCGGCCGAGATAGTCACCGAAATTGTCGATCATGGTATTGTCGAACCCGTTGGACTTACACCCAACGAGTGGGCCTTTAGCCCACCAATGGTCGTTACCACTCGCAAAGCGTTGCGACTGCATCGTGATCTGGAAATAAACTGGTCAGGAATTGCGCTCGCTGTAAGCTTGCTTGATGAGCTGGAATTACTGCGAGATAAAAATAAAGTTCTGGAACGACGACTTAATCGGTTGCAAGAATGAAAAATAGAGATTTTTCAGCAATTCAATATTCACTCCAACCGTCTAAAAAGCCGCTTGGCTCAATCGAGTTAATCGCAAGAGAAAGCCTCAATCTATTCCAACGCATGGAAAAGGCCGTTGCTGTATGGCAAGACATGCCTGATAAAGAACCTGATGGTGAAACGATTTGCTCGTTGATTGAAGGTTTGAGCGAGGAGGAACCTCATGTCGAAGCATCTTAGTAAAACTAAAGTAGCTGAGCCTGAGCATCGTAATACACAGCGTGTTCCTGCATGTCATCAACCCAATCGTCGCCCTGATTACTTGCTTTGGGTTTCGCTCATCGCAGTGGCATCGCTGTATATTCATTATGGCTGGTTTGAGGAATCTACCAGTATGGCGGCGTGGTATGCAACGCTTTCTTCGTCAGTATACGATCTTATGAACACCATATGGTGGGGTATTCTGATTGGTATATTGATGATTTCCGTGCTGTCCAAAATCCCACGCGAAGTTGTGATGTCTATACTCGGAACTCAAAGTGGTCTAAACGGTATCTTTAGAGCAACCGCTGCAGGTGTGCTTCTGGATTTATGCAGTCACGGTATTCTAATGGTGGGCGCTAAACTGTATGAGCGTGGCGCTAGTATCGGTCAGGTGATGGCATTTCTTATTGCCAGTCCATGGAATTCTTTTTCATTGACGTTGATTCTGATTGCCATGATTGGCATTCCTTGGACGCTCGCTTTCATTGGACTATCTATAGTGATTGCAATCATCACTGGGTTGCTATTTGACGTGCTTGTAAACCGTGGGGTTTTGCCAGCCAATCCGCAACAGATAGAGTTACCCTCTGATTTTAAGTTTTGGGCAGGCGCAAGGAGTGGCTTATCTTCTACGGAATTCACGCCAAAATTTTGCTGGGCGATGCTGTTTGATGGCGTGAAGGAATCTCGAATGGTGATGCGTTGGATATTATTTGGTGTTCTCCTTGCGGGTTTGGTCAGGGCGTTCGTTTCACCTGAATATTTTGGTACGTATTTCGGCCCTACTCTGGCAGGCTTGGGTTTGACAGTATTGGTGGCAACTATATTGGAGGTTTGCTCAGAAGGATCGACACCGATCGCGGCAGACTTACTTACACGTGCCAAGGCGCCGGGCAACAGCTTCGCATTTTTGATGACAGGCGTATCGACCGACTACACAGAAATCATGATTTTGAAAGATACTACTAAGTCATGGAAGATCGCATTATTTCTTCCACTGTTAACGGTGCCACAAGTGATCTTATTAGCATGGTTAATGAATGGGGTGGCGCTATGAAACCCGATTTACCGAAAAATTATGTACCAGCTCTACGTTTTTCTTGGTTGACAAAAATCTATGATCCGATAGTAAGATGGACTACAAGAGAATCCCTGTTTAAAAAAAGGCTCGTAGTTAAATCTGAACTTCAATCTGGAGCGCGAGTGATTGATCTTGCTTGTGGTACTGGAACGTTAGTATTGCTGATAAAACAGCAATACCCAGACGTAGAAATTATAGGCATTGATGGCGATGAAAAGATTCGATGAATAGTTATTCTGATTGGAGAGGTTTTTTTACAGCGGTTGTTGCCCTGCACGTTGCCCAGTTGCCAAATTTCAAACAATAAAAAAGAGCTAACGATTGCAGCTCTTTGATATTTAAATGCAAATTGGTTACAGTTATTCGGCTCTAACCAGCGACGCAAAGACTCTGGAATACGCCTACTGCTTGTTGTGAGATTGGCGACCTAGATTTTTGTCTTCGTGTTGTTTTGAAGAGTCGGAGTGGAACTCCATCACTGTCAGGGCTAGTCCAGTCAAAATAAGTATAAATACACAAATTGCGATATAAAGAAGATTAATCTCCATTTTTATTTCTCCTTTGACGCAAGTGCTACTAACTTAAAATAAATGCCAAAGGTCAGGATCGATGGAACCCAGATCGCAGTGAATAACCCTTGGGTCTCTAACCCATTAAAATAGGAAAATCCCGATACTGCAAATGACACTGCTACGGCTAAAAGAATGAAAAAATCTGAAGTTCTAAACATGCGCTTATCTCCTTCTATGTTTTAGTAATAATTATGTTAATGAAATGAAAGCTAAAAGATGTAATGTATTGCGTGCGATCTGGTTTTTACACTAAAAATCTTCAAAGCCGATTGCCGCCATCATTAGTCCGCCAATGACAAAGCTGGTAGGCACTTTTAAACCTGACATACCAAATACATCGATAATCGAAGGCACAGCTACCATGAGCCCCAGTGGGACCCAAATGAAAAATGGCAGGGCAATTCCGATTCCCAGAACTCTGAGAGCCATTTTTACTGATTTTCGTAAGTCTTTATTCATCAAGCCCATCTTTATCCGATGTTAGTGTTTTGTTGTTTTGTTTTTTTCGCTTAATTGACAGTAGCGGATTACATATCCAGTAGTCGAGGATTCTTTTCTCAATTTACTCCGAGTCAGCGACCCGAGTAATGAGTTGATTAAGGATCGATTAGTGCGCTATGTTAATGTTGTCAAATGCTAGAACCTTCCCTTTGAATAGCAAGCCATGCTTCGATATTTTTTCCAACTTTGATTGGACGCACTCTCCAATACATAATGAACGGAGTGCCATCTTTTTTGTAATTAATGGTTTTTCCTTCGAATTTACCGCCGCTTTCCAACGCTAATGAGAGACGATTAATGACCTTTTTATCGGTTCCGGTGCCTTGGAGAATTCGGGGTGTTTTTCCTATAACATCTGAAGGTTCATGTCCCGTTAGTTTTTTAAACGCTTTATTCGCATAGATGATTTTCCCTTTGGTCGTCGCGTCCGTTATCAGAATTGAGTCGAAGCTGTTCTCTGAGAGTACTTTCAAAAGTGTCAGGCTAGTTTTGGTGTTACCAAGAGAGTTTTCTATTGCAGAAGCCATTTTTTACCAACGTCTTATTAAGTTGCATTACACTATTGCACAGCCTTTAGCAGTTGCAATACCATGAGGGTCGATTCAAAGAATCTTTTAAATAATCAAGATTAATTTTTATACCAAGAGTGCAGCAAAAAACAAAAGCAGACTCTGCAGTGAGACATGCAAATCTATCTTAAAAATTTGTCTATGAAGGCTTATACGGCCGCCAACGGAATTGGATCAGTATTAAATTTAGTCGATCAATATTAAATTTACGCCAACATGAATTTTCTGTACATCGTCAAAGAGTGTCGGAGGTATTTAATTAAAGCGTGCTCTACACCGTCAGCACTAAATGGATCAATTGATTAATAGGGGATTTAGCTCTGGCTAATACTTTGGGAGTGGAGACGTAGCTAGCAGATAAGCGGTCCTTCGGGGGCCGTTTTTGTTTCTAGCTTCGAATTTAATAACTTTAATTCGAAGCTAGAAGTTCACCATCATTCAGTAAAAGCAGGATACTCTAAAACCTGAAACTAGAGATATTCTAGCGACGTTTTTCTACCGAGTACCCTAGCACTACTTTCACGCTAATCGCGCTGATTTATACGCTTACATATGCTTTAAGGCTGGTCTACGGGTAGCTGAACACTGGATGCTATCGTGGCCATTATTTAGGTGTTATATTGTGACATGTTGGTATTTATTTAAAATAAGTTGGGGTCAGCCGAGATGAATTTTACAGAAAGAGCTTTTGCTGATGGCGAAGATATTTTAATGACGTTTCCACCTCATTGGTCGTCAAAAATAGGGTCTACGCTGTTTATCGTTATATCGTTGCTGATGATTGCTTTTGGAGTGACAGCCTTCATTTTTGACAAGGGAGATGGTTTTACGGGATTCATGATTTTTGGCGGAGGCGGAGGGGTCTTGTTTCTACTATCTTTTTTAAGGAAGCTAAAGGTGAAAAGCTATGAGCAGAACACTTCACAAATCTAAATCAGTGAGAGCACACAAAGGAGGTGAAATTCTCAGCATCCGAGAGGCTACTGAAGAGGAGATCGACGAGCATCAACGGCTTCTCGAAAAGATTGATGAAGAATCAATGAAAAAAACTGGCCATCGAAAGATAATTACTTTTCAAATTGAGAAAGATTGGCGCGTACTTTGGCCAAAAACCGCTAAAACCAATCCGATGACCTATAAAGCATTAGGAAAATTATGAGCTATATAAAGCTAGGAACACTATTTCTTACATTTATTCTGTTTGGTTGTGCCACGGCACTTACAGAAAGCGGAACAAAAGTACGTTTAGTTCAAATGCAAAGCGATTTTGATTGCAGCTTTGTTGGAACCGTCACAGGCTCAAATTCAATGGGCAACACCACTGCGCATGATGCTGAAGGTGCTATGAATCAGCTGAGAAATAAAGCAGCTAATATTGGTGCGAATGCTGTACGCGTTTTAAGTGTCAGTTTTTCAGAGGCCGTTACAACGACTGTCGGTGAAGCATTAAACTGTCAATTCTAAATTACGCTATAAGCCGCGGCCTAAATTCCCGGAATTAATAATATGCTTATTTTGACACGTCGAATTGGTGAAACCATCATGATCGGTGATGATGTGACAATATGGGTAGGCTGTTTTTCCGGGATGGGTTGCTACTTATTTTTTTGAGGCTGGATACAAAAAAGGGCCGCAAATAGCAACCCTTTGAAGTATAACTAGAATTTGGCTCCGCCTGCTGGGCTCGAACCAGCGACCCAATGATTAACAGTCATTTGCTCTACCAACTGAGCTAAGGCGGAATGGTGGAAAGGGTTCTGAGAGACAACACGATTGGGCTGGTCTTAAAACTAACTTTCAACTTAGCGTAGCATGTCTTTCGACAAGCTGTTGATTTTGGCGCGAATTGCCGCGATCAAAGCTAAGGGCGGGCATATTAATGGCCTGTAGAGGCCTCGTCAAGTGCTGGAGACGGATTCTTTAGTTCATCGTTGATTCAGCGGTTCACAAGTCTAGTTTTCGCATGCCAGCGTATTCAATAAGCAGTGTTTGTGGCAGTATGAGCCGCGCTTTTCCAGCTTCTAGCCCTTTTCCAGATGATAATCGAATGAGCAAGCCTTTTACCGTTGTATCGCCTTACCAACCCGCAGGTGACCAGCCTCAAGCCATTGAGGGTTTGGTAGCGGGTGTGAAAGCAGGATTGGCCAGTCAAACCTTACTCGGAGTCACCGGATCGGGCAAAACCTACACAATCGCCAATGTGGTCGCTGAATTACAGCGACCCACCATTGTGATGGCCCATAACAAAACACTAGCCGCCCAGCTTTACGGGGAGTTTAAGGAGTTTTTTCCCAATAACGCGGTGGAGTATTTTGTTTCTTACTACGATTACTACCAGCCCGAAGCCTATGTTGCGGCATCAGATACCTTTATAGAGAAAGATTCATCGGTTAACGAGCATATTGAGCAGATGCGCTTGTCCGCCACGAAAGCCCTGTTAGAGCGCCCCGATGCGCTGGTGGTTGCGACGGTATCGGCAATTTATGGTCTAGGTGACCCCGATGCTTACCTAAAAATGGTTTTGCATTTAAATCGAGGCGAAAAATATACCCAAGCCGATATCCTCAAGCGATTAACCGAATTGCAATACTCGCGTAACGATATTGATTTCTCCCGTGGCAATTTCCGGGTGCGCGGTGATGTTATTGATATTTTTCCGGCTGAGTCCGAGCGCGATGCTATTCGAGTGGATCTATTTGATGATGAGCTTGAGTCACTGAGTTTATTTGATCCACTTACCGGTGAGGTGCTAGCCAAGTTACCTCGCTATACGATTTATCCTAAATCGCACTATGTAACGCCACGCGAAAAAATGATAACAGCGGTGGACGCGATTGAAGAAGAATTACGCGATCGGCTTGCGCAATTAAAAGAGCAAGACAAATTAGTTGAAGAGCAACGTCTAGGTCAGCGAACTAAATATGATTTAGAGTTAATACGTGAGTTGGGTTTCTGTACGGGTATAGAAAACTATTCCAGACATTTATCGGGTCGCAAAGCGGGCGAGCCGCCACCGACATTATTTGATTATTTGCCGCATAACGCTTTAGTTGTAGTGGATGAATCGCATGTGACGATTCCGCAAATTGGCGCTATGTATAAAGGCGATCGCTCGCGCAAAGAAACTTTAGTGCAATACGGTTTCCGCTTACCTTCGGCGTTAGATAATCGTCCATTGCAGTTTGAGGAATGGGAAAGACTAGCCACGCAGTGTATTTTCGTTTCGGCCACGCCTAGTAAATATGAAAAAGCCAATGCCGATGCGGTGGTTGAGCAGCTCGTTCGCCCCACGGGTTTGATTGATCCAGAAATAGAAGTCCGTGGTGCGACCACACAGGTTGATGATTTATTATCAGAAATTAACACGCGCACCCCTAAAGGCGAGCGAGTGTTAGTGACCACCTTGACCAAGCGTATGTCCGAAGATTTAACCGAATATTTGGGAGAGCACGGCGTTAAAGTGCGTTATTTACATTCGGATATTGATACGGTTGAGCGGGTAGAAATTATTCGCGATTTGCGTTTAGGTGTTTTTGATGTATTGGTTGGTATCAATCTACTACGTGAAGGTCTGGATATGCCAGAGGTATCGCTGGTTGCGATTTTAGATGCAGACAAAGAAGGTTTTTTGCGTTCGGAGACATCGTTAATTCAAACTATTGGTCGCGCTGCGCGAAACTTGCATGGTAAAGCGATACTTTATGCGGACAAGATCACGGGTTCGATGGAGCGAGCGATTAGTGAAACGGATCGTCGCCGAGCCATTCAGGTAGCGTATAACGAAAAGCATGGTATTACGCCGCAAGGTATTTTCAAAAATGTCACTGACATCATGGAAGGCGCGCGTTACACGCCGGGCAAGGCTAGTAAGCGCGGGGCAGGTCGCAAAGTGGCGGAGCCGACGATAGCGTCTTATGCTGATGCGGTCGAAGACCTGTCGCCCAAAGCTTTAGCTAATAAAATCAAGAAGTTAGAAGAGCAGATGTATCAGCACTCACGTGATTTGGAATTTGAAGAAGCAGCCAATGTGCGTGATAGGTTAGAGATATTAAAGCGTCATGCATTTGTGGGTTAATAGATTTGCAGCGCGGGCGTTGATACGTATAATGGCGACCCGCTGAAGTGAGAGATTAGTTTACAGTATGATCGTAGCTCAGTCGTTTAGCGGGCTATCCCCGATTTGTTTTGTGTATGGGTCCGTGTTTCGATCAACTGCGTAGCAGTTGAACATGAGACGAAAGCGAAGCCCTCAGGGATTAAAACAAACCTGAGTTTGTTTTAATTCATCCACGTAACGAGTGGATGAGAATAAAGTTTACAGTACGACCGTAGCTCAGTTGGTTAGAGCACTACCTTGACATGGTAGGGGTCGGTGGTTCGAATCCACTCGGTCGTACCAAATATAAAAAGAGCTCGCATTCACTGCGGGCTTTTTTATGAGTAAGATGTTGGCA
>CAJQQO010000275.1 GCA_905480475.1 uncultured Pseudomonadales bacterium
CCATTGAAATGCGTAGCTAGTCAAACTGCCGCACCGTATACCAAGAACAATGCAAGCAGGAGCTCACTCTACGCTAGTTTATTAGTCGATTGCGGCTTCTTTTACATACAAGCTTTTTGTTTTACATACGCATTGCTGCCAGCTATTTTTATTCCATTTATAAGCTGTAAGCACTTAGCGTAAAACAAAAAACCTATGCAAGCTCCGCTAAAACATTATCCAAGCCTTTGCCTAAACTACGAACAACCTCAGTTGCAGATCGCTGCTTAAGCTTATCGCTAAGCACCTCCAAGCCGACCGAGCAAGATACACCCATATCGGCAAAGGTTTGCAACATCGCTTGTATCGGCACCACGCCTTCGCCGGGCAACAAACGTCGCGCCATACATTCGGCTAGTGGATCATCTTCTGCCTGCAACGGCGCATCGCTAATTTGAATATTAAAAATACGCTCGGCCGGTATCTTGCGCAGCATATTGCAATCGGCACCAGTTCTATACCAGTGCCAGCTATCAATTAAAAAACCGGCATTGTCACGATCAGCGCCAAGAACAATTTCGCTGGCCAGATCAAAACTGGTAATTCCACCAAACGGCAACATTTCTACCGCCACCTTAATTTTATATTCCGCCGCCAGGTCTGATAAATAGGCTAATTTTTTGCTCGCCGACGATGGTGACTCGACAGCATCTGAATAAGAGACTGCACAAATTGAACTGATATTAAATGTGCTACCCAACTCTAAAATGGGTCTTGCCCGCGCTTCAATTTTTTCAAGACTTGCTGATGGCCAGTTGGCAACGGCTTCTAACATTTCAATACGAAGATTGCACGCTTTTAGTAAAGCGAGAATCTCATCGTCCGAATGACCTTCTTTTCGCGCTTTGTAATAAGCAGCCATCCACATGGATAAGGCGGTAATCCCCGCTTGCTCAGCAGCATAAATATAATGAATAAATTTCTCTTCGGGCAAGCAGGCAACACAAAGTACCTTTTCAGTGACATTTAGCACGCTATCATTTTTCCTTTTCTTAATATAATTTTGATTATTCTTCTGCGATTTGTGCCAGTAAGATGTCAACAATTTCCTGATGATGGGACTCTTGCAAAAAGTGACCCGCCCCCTGAATTGCGTGAACACTTGTGTTGGGCATTACCGAGGCCCAGTCATTCATGGCTTTAAATGGAAAGCTGAGATCGCTGGCGCCCCATATAAAATGGGCTGGCTTTGTCCAGTTTTGTAGCGCCTGATAACAGTGCTCCTGCACCGCTGCATTTCCATCTTCGGGGTTATAGAAAGGTAAACTGAGTGACATGCGACGAGCACCCGCTTTGGACGCATCATCTGGAAACGGCGTTTGGTACGCCTGATAGCTTGTTGAGTCGGTATTACTTAAACCGCGGCCTCCGTGTACGGCCGAATACACTATGGCTCCGGCAGGCTGCCTTCCCACCATAAATTTAAACAATAGACAAACACAGGCTGAAGATATATTTCGAATGAAATTGCTATCATGTTGACGCGAGCCGGGAATATCAAATGGCTGCCAAAGCTTGTTCCACCCGCGAATAATAGCGTTGTATGAGCTGTCTTTATGATGCAACCAAGTATTAAGAATACACAGTCGCTCGTAGCGCTCAGGCATATCAACCGGCCCACGCAAACCAATAGGGCCGCCCCAGTCCTGAACCATTACCGTTATGCGTTTTAAATCGAGCGAGACTACCAATTCAGCTAAAGCGCGCTGATGCTTATCAATAGAGTACCAACCGTCATCCAATACCTTGTCGCTTTTACCAAAACCAATATGATCTGGCGCAATACAGCGATAACCTTGAGCGACAAACGCTTTAATTAAATGCCGATAGAGATAAGAGCTGGTCGGCATTCCATGCACCATTAAAATAACCGGCGCATCTCGATCCCCTCCATCAACAAAGTGCATGCGCGCGCCTTCAAACGCCATATAATGTGAGTCATAGGGATAGTCTATCCATGTGATAAAGCGATCCTCTGGCGTTTTAAAAAGTTTCATAGCTTATCAGGCACATCAGCCATTTATACAACTGGAAATCCGGTCGCGATGTTTTAATCGTCAACAACAGCGTTATTAACTTAAGCTTGCATAGTTTTTATTAAGGACTCTACGCTTAGCAATACTAGCTTTTTATATTTTGCTATTGCCTGCTTCAGGCGCTAATCGTTTAAACCCCGCTTCAAACGATTGAAAACCACGCAGGTCTATATCTTTAAATACTGGAGAAATCGCACTATCTTCTGGCAGCACAGCACCGAACATAATTAATCGTGTAATATTCGGCCGCTCGGAAAGAATATCTATCCATTGCTCTATTACATTAAGATGCGCCGAATCTACACCTCCAACCGAATTATTAATATCTATTATTGGTTGAAACGCATACTCAATAACGGCTCCATAGAGCAGCCACTTATTCAAATAATAATGAATAAGATTTTGCTTGGATAAACCAGCCTACTTTGCAACGGCATCCAAGGTAGTACCGGCATAAGAAAAGCGGGCAAACAATTCTTCGCCTGCAATAAGAATCGCTTCGCGAGCCACGACGCCTCGTAGTTGCACTGATCGAATTTTTGCAGAACAACTTGTAAAAACACTTGTAAAACTACGCAGCCTTGCCTGCTGCATATCGTTCGCTTCAACTACATGGAGTTTTCACTTTGCACTTTATTTGCCAGCGGAGTCAGCTAATTTTTTAAATATTCGAAAAATTAAAATTCACCGCGTATATATTTTTATTCAGCTATGTAAATGCTAGTCACAACTTTTAAAAATCTAACAAAAGGTAAATAACTTTAGCGTTCCAACCATGCAAATGTAATGGCATTTTTTATCAATAGTGAATCGATTGAACTAGTAATAGCGGAAACAGAACTTATATGCAATCTATTTTTTAGATCGGTCATACGACCTTTATAGATAGGAGAAAAAAGACAACAACAGCACTTTGATAGAATGCATTGCCGCCTGCGGAGGAAGATTGTTTAAATATTTTTAAGCGGCTAGCGATGTACGAGAGCGTCGATATTCTCCCGGACGAATATTAAATTGTTTTTTAAATGCCTGACTAAACGCCGCTTCCGATTGATAACCAATTTTTTCTGCAATCAACATTAGCGGTGTATTGCTTTCAACTAACAAACGACTGGCGCGCTGCAAGCGAACAAAAATCACATACTGAAGCGGAGTCATATGCGCTAAGTCAGTAAAACGATTAGAAAATGCCGAACGTGACATATGAGCAATTTTACCCAAGCTCTCAACACTCCAATCATGCGCAGGGTCTTGATGAATGGCCGACAACACGCTATTGATTCTAGGATCAGTAAAGGCTGATAGAAAAGGAATTTGCTCTCTAGATGAATCCAGGGTCGCACGAATAACCTGAATCAAAATAATTTCTGATAAGCGATCAATAATGGCATGCGCACCGGCCTGCATATTGGCAGCCTCCTGCCCAATAAAGCTGATCGTACTGTCCAACCAATGCGCGTTATAGCTGGCATCACCCGAGACACTTAGTTTGGCCGGCAGATTCTCTAGCAGCGGGTGCGACTCCAACTCATCAAAAGCAAACTCACCACAAACCAAACAACAACCAGGCCCACCACCGCCATAAACCAAATTACCTGAACCAGTATATGCGGCTTTTTCTAACATAGCATCTAAGGGGATAATTTCCGAGCCTGCTTGATCTGCCAGTGTATGTGCGGCACCGTGAGGAATAATCATCAGGTCGCCATTAGACATATAGACACCCTCTTCTTGGCCCTCTATCTGTAACCAGCACTGTCCACGCACCACAATATGAAAGCGCGCTACCTTACCCTTTGCCGGCACCCTCACCCCCCACGGCGCAGTGAGTTCGGTTCTAAAATATAAGCTACTCGACAAACGTAGAGTATTCAGAATATCTGTTAGTGCATCCATTAAATCCACCTGATAAAAAATTGACAAAGGCAGACTAGCAAAAGCCTAT
>CAJQQO010000276.1 GCA_905480475.1 uncultured Pseudomonadales bacterium
TATCCATGTCCAATACAATAATTTGCCCGTCGCTTTAAGCGGTACAAAATCATCAAGCGCAGCAGAATTGCGCGGATCGTATTCGGTGGGTGGAAACAACACACTGCCGTCACTACCGCGAATGCCGTACAACTGCTTCTGTTTTAACGCCGCCAAAAACTTACCGATAATTATTCCTGGCGAACGTGAATAGGTAAAACCCAATTCAAAATCCGCCTCCAAAATCTCATTGTGACTATTAGCCATAACTATCTCTTATTAAACTCGCTGAATAATAATTGCTGGTGCCATACCACCGGCCGCACACATGGTTACCAAACCGGTTTTCAAATCACGGCGCTCTAACTCATCTAAAACAGTAGTGATTAACACTGAGCCGGTCGCACCAATGGGATGTCCCAAAGCAATTGCCCCACCGTTAACATTCACCTTACTCTCATCCAAACCTAGATCACGAATATATTTACAGGCAACTACGGCAAACGCTTCATTGATTTCAAATAAATCAATATCATCGATCGTCATACCCGCTTTGGCTAACACTTTTTTCGTGGCAGCAACCGGCGCATTCAACATTAGCTCAGGTGAATCCCCCATATTGGCCATCGCAATAATTTTTGCGCGCGGCTTTAAATTATTCTTTTTCACATAATCTTCTGAGGCTAATAGAATAGCGGCGGCACCATCAACAATCCCCGACGAGTTGCCCGCATGATGGATATGATTAATTTCTAAATCCGGGTAAGTCTTTTCAATTAAGCCTCGATAAGTCACCCCGGTATCATCCAGTGGGTAATCGGCTAGCTGGCCAAACGCAGGATTTAATTGCGACAGCGTCTCAAAGGTAGTGCCCGCGCGTGGATACTCATCTTGCGCTAATAAAATATTACCCGCCTCATCAGATACCGGCACAACACCTTTATCAAAATGACCATTTGCCAATGCATGCGCGGCACGCTCTTGACTTTGCACTGACAGTGCATCGACGTCAGCACGAGTAATTCCCTCTAGCGTTGCTATTGCGTCTGCACAAACACCTTGATGCGATTGCGGATGCAATTCACGTAAGCGCAAATTATTGGCATCCATTATTGGCTGCATGTTAAAACTAGCACCCAGTGACATCATTTCAACACCGCCACCAACCGTTAGATCTTCCATGCCCGACATAATACTCGCCGCCGCCATATTCACTGAGGAAATACCTGAACCACAAAAGCGATCGATCGTTACACCACTGGCTTTAATATCCCAACCGGCATCTAACAAAGACATTCTGGCAATATCATTATCTTGCGTACCCTGCTGCATAGAACAGCCAATAATGACATCATCTACATCAGCGGTATTTAAATTATTGCGCTCGGCAATCGCTTTTAAAACCGTAGATAATAAATGCTGCGGATGCATGCCAGCTAAGGCACCTTTACCCGGCTTGCCAATACCTCGTGGAGTTCTGGCTGCGTCAATAATATAGGCTGTGTTCATAGGTTAACCTGCTCGGTGTGAGAATGGGTTGAGGTGCTAGATAGTGAAAAACAGAGGGACTGTAGCGCGAGCGCCGGTCAAGGCGCAATCACCTTTTTGACCAAATAAAGCAATCTCATGGCTGGCTGGCAGATTAGGTAAGGATACGGATTAAAAAGCGGTAAATTATTAGAAAAACGCCGCTACGGAGGTTTTTTTGCGAGTTTTTGATCAAGCGTTCAAAGTGTCTTTTTATTGGACTTTTTATTGAGCCTTTTATTGAATGTCGAAACGACAACCCTATCAATCTCATTGATCCAATTTCACTCGCCCCACTTCCCCCCTACGTCAATCAGCAATAGGCGAAACTGCATACCATAGCAAACCAAAATACTCGTGAATAACTGCTCTTGAGCGCTTTAATGCGATCGCTGTAGGCAAAAAATTAATCACGCTAGTAGACATATAGGCATTGGCAACTTTGGTTGGCGCGGCAACCACTTCAAAACCTGCGCGCTCAAATAATTGTTTCGCCCGCCGCATATGCGATGATTGCGAGACTAAAACCACACGATCAATATTAATGGGCAATAAAATTTCTGCACTGAAACGCGCATTTTGCATGGTAGTTAAACTGCGCCCTTCAATCCAACGCGGGCTAATCGCCAACTGGCTTTGCATAAAATCAGCAAGTATCTCGGCGTGTACTTCGCCATCGATATTGCTGCTACCACCGGATAACAATATCGGCAAGGCTGTTTGTCTATGCAAAAACGCGCCATAGTTTAATCGTTCGACGACGGAGTTATCGGGTTGCGGCAGGCCAAATTCTGGTGCAAAACTATTATGTCCCGAACCTAAAATCACGATTGCGGTTCTAGCTCTATGCTCACTTAACGCCAGCGTTGATAACAGCTCAGCGGGCTTGATGGCCTTATTAGTTTCTAATCCCAGTAAAATTTGATTGGCAAAATATGGCGTCGATAATAACCATAAAGAAGCCGCTCCACTTAGACACAGCAGCAAACCGGTTTTAAAATGGCGCTTAATTATCAGCACGCCCAATACCACCATCAATATATTAATCGTAGGCGGCAATAACCAAAATTTGAGAAATAAGCGATGCGGCATAGTCTATCGAATCCTATGTATCCCTAAATGTAGCAATAACGGCATGTCTCAATCAGCGTTACGTGTCGCGATAAGCGCAGCAACGACAGCAAAATCAACAGCGGCAGCGATAATAGCACTTTCCCACCCGACGATCAGCGCGAGCAGCCCAAAAGCCCCGTCACGCCTATTAATCCCCCTCAGGGTGCTAGCTCCGATGGCGGTGTTAAAGTATGCTTACGCCCTTACTTTTTATGCTTATTGGCCAGCGCTCAAGAACACGGGCAATCACCCGATTAAGCAAGCGATAAAGCATTAATTCACCCGATATCGAACGACAATAAGGCAGCAGACCGCTCTATGGAACCGCAACAAATTGACCCATCCGCCTATAACCCAAAAGCACTCGAGGCAGAAGCCCAAAGTTACTGGCTGCAAAGTAACAGCTTTTTGGCGACTGAGGATGCCAATCGGGAAAAATTCTACTGCCTAGCCATGTTCCCCTACCCCAGTGGTAAGTTGCATATGGGCCATGTGCGCAATTACACCATTACCGACGTTATTGCCCGCTACCAAAGAATGCTGGGCAAAAATGTCCTGCACCCCATGGGCTGGGATGCTTTTGGCCTACCCGCAGAAAACGCGGCGATTCAAAACAATACCGCACCCGCCAAGTGGACTTACCAAAATATTGCTTATATGAAGCAACAATTGCAATCACTAGGCTTTAGCTTTGACTGGTCGCGCGAATTTGCCACCTGTCAGCCGGATTACTATCGCTGGGAGCAATGGTTTTTTACCCGCCTGTGTGAAAAAGGCATGGTCTACAAAAAAATGGCCACGGTTAACTGGGATCCGGTTGATTGTACTGTGCTAGCCAATGAACAAGTTATTGATGGCCGCGGCTGGCGCTCCGGCGCACTGGTTGAACGCAAAGAAATTCCACAGTGGTTTATTAAAATTACCGACTACGCTCAAGAGCTGCTTGAAAGCCTAGACGAATTGCCCGAATGGCCCGAGCAAGTTAAAACCATGCAAAAAAACTGGATCGGCAAAAGTCAGGGTGCCGACATCAGCTTTACACTTGCCGAGGAAGTTGCCGGTCACACGGAATTAGCGGTTTACACTACCCGCCCCGATACCTTGATGGGCGCAACCTATGTCAGCCTTGCGGCGGAGCACCCTATCGCATTGCATTTGGCAGAAACCAATTCCAGCTTGGCCAAATTTATTGCCGAGTGTAAAGCGCAATCGGTAGCCGAAGCCGATATGGCAACCATGGAAAAGAAAGGTATCGATACTGGCCTAAGCGTTATCCACCCTTTAAGCGGTGCTAGCATTCCAGTATGGATCGCCAACTATGTATTAATGGATTACGGCTCTGGCGCAGTGATGGCCGTACCCGCACACGATGAGCGCGATTTTGCTTTTGCCAATATTTATCAACTAACCATTACTCAGGTTATTAAATCCACGCAGGATGATGACCCGGCATTTGATGCGCAGCAATGGCATGATTGGTACGCTCGCAAAGAACACACACTAACCATTAACTCTACTGAGTTTGATGGATTAGATTTTACCGCCGCCGTTAATGCCATTAGCAATAAACTCAGCGAAGCTGGCAAAGGTAATAGCAAAACTAATTACCGCTTACGCGACTGGGGTGTATCACGCCAGCGTTATTGGGGTTCACCGATTCCCATGTTTAGCTTACCCGAAGGCGGTGAAATTCCTGTGCCTGCCGATAAGCTGCCGGTGTTGTTACCCGAAGATGTGGTAATGAACGGCGTGCAATCGCCCATCAAAGCCGATGCCGAATGGCGTAAAGCCACACTCGATGGCAAAGCGCTAGAACATGAAACCGATACCTTTGATACCTTTATGGAATCCAGTTGGTATTACGCGCGCTTTACTTGCCCCGATTACGATGAAGGCATTCTTGATAGCGAGCGCGCCAATTATTGGCTACCGGTGGATCAATACGTTGGTGGTATTGAACACGCAATACTGCATTTACTATATGCGCGTTTTTATCACAAGTTGTTACGCGACGACGGCTTTGTCAACTCTAACGAACCGTTTAAACGCTTGCTGTGTCAGGGCATGGTATTAGCCGAATCTTTTTACCGTAATAAGCCCGACGGCGGTAAAGAGTGGTTTAACCCCGACGAAATCAATCTTGAACGGGATGACAAAGGCAAAATTCTCGCCGCAAGCTTAAAAGCATCCGGTGATGCTGTTGAAATTGGGGGCATGACCAAAATGTCCAAATCAAAAAACAACGGCATAGATCCACAAACCGCGATTGATAAATTTGGTGCTGATACGGTACGAGTATTTACCATGTTTGCCGCGCCACCTGAACAAACACTAGAGTGGAACGACGACGGTGTTGCTGGCGCCCAGCGCTTTTTAAAACGCCTTTGGAATTATTGCACTGAACACAATGATGTTATTGTTAGCGGTATAGCCGCGCTAGATAATGGCCTTATTACAAATATTGAATTGGATGACGACAACCAAGAGCGACGACGCAATATCCATAGCGCGCTGGAAAAAGCCTTGGTCGACTTTGATAAAAACCAATTTAATACCGTTATTGCAGCCTGTATGACCATACTCAACCAACTGCCTGATGCCAGCAAATCAAAAGCGGCCGCTGCAGTTGGAGCCGAAGGTAGCAGTATTTTATTGCGCTTGTTATCGCCTATTGCGCCGCATCTCTGCCACAAACTCTGGCAAACGCTAGTTTCCGGTGAGGATATTTTGGCAGCGGCTTGGCCGAAGGTTGATCCTAATGCATTAACCCGCAGCTCTATTGATATGGTGATTCAGGTTAACGGTAAAGTGCGAGCAAAAATCAATGTCGCAGCCGATATCGACAAAGCAAGCGCCGAAGCAGAAGCGCTAGCGCATGAAAATGTGCAAAAGTTTATTGACGATAAAACGGTAAGAAAAGTTATTGTTATACCCGGTAAGCTTATTAATATCGTTGCCAATTAAAGCGGCTTCAAAAAACGAGCCTTAAAAAATTATGCTAAAGACAAAAAACCAAAAAACCAAAATCGCCAACAGCCTAATGATTAAATTGGCGGCGATTAAGCTAATACTCATACTGGCAATCACTATCCTACCCAGCGGCTGCGGCTATCAATTACAAAAGCCTTTAAGTATTAATACTGCAGAGCAGCCGGTTTATGTTGATGGAGATTTATTACTAGCCTTAGCTTTAAAAAGACAGCTAGCATTAAATAATATAAGCACCAGCAAGAAACTAAGTAATGCAGGCAGCGTGGTTAGTGTTGCCATAGTCGATGACGATAGCCGCAGCTACTCAATTAGCCTCGATGGCCGCAATGCAGAAGTACTTCGCACGATGAAAGCCTCAATCGAATGGCGAAGCGTCGATAGCAAAAAAACCAATAGCAGCGATAGCCGCGAGTTACTGCCACGCAGCGTTGTTAGCACTGAGCAAGTGCAGATCCAAAACCCCGATAATGTTACTGCGCAAACTCGCGAAGCCGAATCAATCGGTAAAGAAATGCGTGAAACTTTGGTCGAAAAAATGCTGAATTTAATGCGCTATCGTTCGCACTCTAAATAAATATCACTATTTAACCCATTAGCCAAGACAATATAAGCCTGTGCAAATATACGCTAACAAATTAAGCGGCCACTTAAAACAATCGCTAGCGCCGGTTTATCTGATCGCGGGTGATGATATTTTATTGCAGAATGAAGCCTGCGATGAAATCCGTGCAGCGGCCGATAAACAAGGTTTTAGCGAACGCGAACGCTTTAGTTATGACAATGGTTTTGATTGGATGTCTTGGCACGACAGCTGTAATGCCATGTCATTATTTGCCAGTCAGCGTTTAATTGAGCTGCGCTTACCCAGTAGTAAAATTGGTACAGCGGGCAGCGAAGCCATTAATCGCTACTGCAAAAACCCACCACCTGATACTGTGTTATTAATTATCTCTGCACGTGTTGAGGGCAGTCCAAAATGGGTTAAGGCAGCAAGCGCCTTAGGGGTTTACGTCCCAATTTACCCGCTAGACAACGAACAACTTCCCAGCTGGTTAAAAAGAAGAGCCAAAACGCTGCACCTCACATTGGCGCACGATGCCGCCGAGCTACTGGCCGAGAGAGTTGAAGGCAACTTAATGGCTGCCGCACAAGAGTTGGATAAGCTGGCGTTACTATTAGCAAAAAACAGTAATGTCGACAGACAAACCATTGGCAAAGCGGTTGCAGACAGCGCACGCTTCTCGGCCTTTAATGCCTTTGACCACGCTATTGATGGCGATGCACAATCCGCTTGCCGCGCCTTACGTCACTTACAAGAAGAAGGTAATGAACCCGCCGCTATTATTGCGCCGCTAGCGTATCAACTACGTAACCTATCGCAGTTAAAACATTTTGAAGCCAAAAATAAATTAGCCGATGGCCTTAAGTCGCTGCGTATTAATAAAAAGC
>CAJQQO010000277.1 GCA_905480475.1 uncultured Pseudomonadales bacterium
TTGCTGGAGGGCAATTTGCCAAGGTGTTGACGATAATAAGTCGGCGCCGCGCACCACATTATTAATGCCATCTTTGGCGTCATCCACCACAACCGCAAGCTGGTAGGCAAATAGTGAGTCGCGACGTCGCAGGATAAAATCGCCTAGCTCTACCAAATCGAAGCGCTGTAAGGCTAAAATTCTATCGCTAAACTCGACTTGGCTCTGGCCGCAGCTATTGATATCAAAACGGATAGCATGGCTGGCCGGTTGCTGGCGGCTTGCGATTTGATATTGGGTTGATTTGACCGAGCGACAGAAGCCAGGATAAGGGCCGTCAAATTGACGTAAATGCGTGCGGCTACAGTTGCAGTAAAAGATATGTTGGTCATCAATTAGCTGATTCAGCGCTTGTTGGTAATCAGCGTCATTATTGCTTTGATACTGGATTTCGCCATCCCAGTGCAGGCCGTGCTGTTCAAGCGCAAGTAGGATGCTATCGCTGGCGCCTTTAACGATGCGCAATCGATCAACGTCTTCAATTCTGAGTAGCCATTTGCCCTTATTGGCCTTGGCGTCGATATAGCTGGCAACAGCAGCCAGTAATGATCCGGCGTGCAATGGTCCGGTAGGAGAGGGGGCGAATCGACCTATATACGGGGCAGTTGATAAATCCATACTGATAGGATGGCTAGTGATAGCGGCTAGCTACGTATTAGGTGAGGGAAGTCCAAACAGTAAAAGAGCGGCGTGAACAAAACGCCGCTCAAGCACTGATGGCTTAACCCATTTGCTGTCTTTCTTTTATTTCATCCAGCGTTTTGCAATCGATACATAAGGTAGCGGTTGGTCGCGCTTCAAGTCGCTTGATACCAATCTCGATACCGCAGGCGTTACAGTAACCGTAATCATCATTATCGATTAAATCCATAGTGCCATCGATTTTACGAATTAATTTACGCTCGCGATCGCGGGCGCGTAACTCAAGGCTAAACTCTTCTTCTTGAGTGGCTCGGTCGGCAGGGTCGGGAAAGTTAGCGGCTTCATCTTTCATATGGCTAACCGTGCGATCAACTTCTTCCATCAGTTGCGCTTTCCAGTTCTGTAAGATCTCTCTGAAGTGATCTTTTTGCGGCTCACTCATATAGTCTTCGCCTTTTTTAGGCTTATATGGAATGAAGTTCTGAAAGCTTTCAGCTAATTCGCTTTTTTTCTTACGCGGCATCTTGAAAATCTCTTAATCAATTTGCTGGCTAGCTATAGCGTTTGCCTATGCCAACAATCAAGGTTCGCCCGGTTAAAATACGTTCAACAAATAATTGATTGAGCTTTAGCGTACAGGCTGATCAAATTGTGAGCGCTTATCGAGCGTGGTTTAGCAAAACCATCATAGCTTTGCTATTTTCTCGCAAAATGACTGGCGATCGGTAGTTACCAGATAGTTAAAAGATATTAAAACCGACCGACTTCTGCGAGGGCAGCGAATCTATCAGAAAATGTGCTTGCAATCCATACCTATTTAAGCCGATACGCCGCTAAATGAGCGATAAGTTTATATTGCTTGATCTAGATTCATCGCGGACATATTCCAGCCAACATTAGCAGGTGAATGGGGTAAACTAGCGCGCTGATTTGCGGGCGGCAAAATCGCCGTTATTTTACGATTTTGGCCCAGCTTAAATGCTTAGCAGTGACTGACACTGTAGTGAGCGTTGTAGTGAGCGAAAGCATAGTGAAAAAAAGCATAGTGAACGGAAAAGTATGACTTCTATTTTGACCAAGCGGATTGCCAGCCGCGTTGACGATATTCAGCCCTTTCGGGTGGTTGAGGTATTGAGTCGCGCCAAAGAATTGGAATCTCTGGGTCATGACATTGTCCATATGCAGGCGGGCGAGCCAGACTTTGCCACCGCCGAGCCGATAGTTGAAGCCGGTGTTAGCGCGCTGCGCAATGGTGCGACATATTACAGCGGCGCAAGTGGTTTATGGGAACTACGCAAGGCGATAGCGGCATTTTATCTAAGTGACTACGGCGTCACGGTGGATCCCAAGCGGATAATGATTACTCCGGGTGCGTCAGGTGCGTTATTACTGATTGCGGCATTACTGGTCGACGCTGGCGATAAAATATTATTGGCCGACCCCGGTTATCCCTGCAATCGAAACTTTATGCGCTTGGTTGAAGGTGAGGGGCAGTTAGTGCCAGTCAGTGCGGATGACAACTTCCAGCTGAATGCTGAATTAGTCTCTCGTCATTGGTGTTCGGATAAAGAGGGTAAGACGGTTGGTGCACTCGTCGCGACGCCAGCCAATCCTACCGGCACCGTTATTAGCAAGCCTGAGTTAGAGGCTTTGCATAGAGAAATTGATAGTCGCGGTGGCAGTTTAATCGTTGATGAAATTTATCATGGACTGGATTTTCGTGATGAGAGCGGGCAAAGATCTGTGCATTCCATGTTGGAAATCACCGACGATGCTTTTGTCATAAATAGTTTCTCCAAATATTTTGGCATGACCGGTTGGCGATTAGGTTGGTTGGTTGCGCCGCCTTGGGCTTGTCCGGCGTTGGATAAACTGGCGCAAAATCTGTTTATTTCGATGTCGACAATGGCACAATACGCGGCCTTAAAATGTTTTGAGACGCCAACACGGGCAATATTGGATCAGCGCCGTGATGAGTTTAAGCGCCGTTGTGATTTTTTATTACCGGCACTGCGTGACTTGGGGTTTATTATTCCGCAAGCGCCTGAAGGTGGTTTATATATTTACGCCGATATCAGTCAATTTTTGGATGATAACAATCCTGCGGGCAAAGGTTTTGGCAAAAACAGCCAAGAGTTTTGTTTAACACTTTTAGAAGAGCACGGCTTGGCAATAACGCCGGGTGCAGATTTTGGTCATTTTCAATGTGATAAGTATGTGCGCTTTGCATTTACTACCAGCATGGATCGACTAATTGTTGCCGTTGATCGTATGCGCGCAATTTTTACTAATTGAATAAAATTAGCGAGTGGAATGACACATAGCCATTAGCTGAGAAAAATAAGCAAGAATTTATACCAATGAGGTTTTAAATGAAATTATTTCGTATAGCCATAAAGGCCGGTTTATCAACCAGCTTGCTAAGTGTCTTGCTGGCCTGTAGTGGTGGCAACAATGACGATGATGTTTTTCAGCTGCCATTGGTTGGAATCGATTTTCCTCCAGTGCAGTCTGCGACTAACGGCAGCAGTATCAATATCCATGCACTTGCTGTTGGAGTGTCCAGTAATGTGCAAAGCGTTAGCTTGCAGGTAAACGGTAATACCGAACTTACTGTGGCTGCTCAGTCAGATTTTTTTCAATACCTACTACCGATTGCTTCATTAACAGAAGAAAATAATCTTGTTGGGGTTACTGCTGTTGATGCGGATTTTTCGCAAAGCGATTTTGTTCGTATTTCGCGCGGTTCATCATGGATGCTTGAACGTGGTTTGCAGTTTGATCCTAATGGTTCACGTTGGTTAGCAGTTGATGCTGCCAGAAAAGCATTACTAGAGCTGGAATTGGATACCGGTGTAAAAACAGTATTATCGGGTGGGATTGCCGCTGTGGGTTCGGGAGATGATTTAGCTGTTCCTGAAGATATGGTGATTGATAACGCTGCGCCAAGTAATCGAAACCGCGCTTTGGTTGTTGATAGTGAATTGCAGGCGATTGTTGCCATTGATTTGGCGACGTCTGTAAGATCAATCATTTCAAGCGCTGCCGTACCTGACGCGGACAATGTATTTGCAAAGCCGGTCGCTATTGAAATTAACGCCGCTGCAGATACCGCCTATGTACTTGATGCAGAAAATAGGGCGATTATTGCGGTGGATTTAGCTAGCGGTACTCGGACTATTACTGCCGACAATACCAGTCCCGGCGCACCAAAATTTATTCGACCTATTGATATCGTCCTACAAGAATCTGCCGGACGCTTGTTGGTATCCGATGCTGGCGTTTCGGGCATTCTGGCAATTGATATTGCCAGCGGCACACGCAGTATTGTGTCCGACGCGCAAACGCCTAACAGTGACAATACTTTTCAGTCGATAAAAAATCTAGCGATTGCCGGTGATGTTTTATATGTCAGCGATAGCGGAACCAATGCGATAACCGAGGTTGAGTTAAGACCAGATAATATAGCTACACCAGAAATTGTTTTTGGTGCGAGAACCGTGCTTTCCGATGCTGTGGATAGTTCGGGCACAAATATTCCCGATGCGACCAACCCATTGCGTTTTCCAACCGCTTTGGCAGTTGATAGCACCAACAATCATTTGTTGGTAATTGATAATGTCTTTGGGGTTTTGGCGCAAGTGGATTTGGTTGATGATGCCGATGGTTCTGGTACTGGCACTTTAAAAGGTGAACGAACTTACGTTGTTGACGGAGCTACAACCGCAGCCACTGACAGTGCTGTAGCGACAACCACCGCTCGAGCCGCTGTGTTTAATTTCATATTTGATATGGACTCGCCACAAGGCTTAAGCTCAAGCGACAATGGCCGAGTTCTCTATGTGGTTGATGTCGATATCAACAGTGTGATTGCTTTTGATCCGCTAACTAACTCAGGCACTTTTATTACTGATGTCACCACTACCACTGCGCTTGATAGTAGCGGCGGTATTGCCTTTACCGCATCCGGTTTGCTAAGTGCGGTTGATCAAACGCTGCTTGCCGGAGCCGTCGAGGGCAGTTATACGGCTGTCAGTACCACTAATACTGGAGCAGGTAACGGAGCCGAATTTACCATTGCAATAAATGCCAGCAACGAGATTTCGTCGCTGACTGTTACCACTGCCGGCGTTGATTATGTCTACGATGACCAGTTGACCATTGCAGGCACTGATCTAGGTGGCAGCGGCAGTGCCACGATTACCTTAACTGATAGCTTTGTTCGTATGGTTCAACCGAAAACGCTGGTAACCGATATTACCAGTACCGGCTCGGTGGCCGGTTTTTATATAGTTGACGCAGCCTTGCGGCAAGTGCTGCAAATGACTGTCGGCGGATCATTATCAGTGGTTTCAGATTCCGATGTGGCCCCGCCGTTACTTGATCCGCTTGCCTCGGTATTACTTGACGAAACACTGTATGTGTTAGATGCCGAGCTTGGTGAAATTGTTGCTGTCGATTTAACTGATGGTGCTGAAGGGACCCGAACTGTTTTAACCACCGGTAATATAGGCGATTCGCCTACGGCTATGGTTTTGGATGCCACGGGTGAAAATCTTTTGGTTGCTACGGCAAACTCACCAACCCCGGGTCCAGTAGTTCATAGCATTTATGAAGTGGCGATTGCTGATGGCGTTGCAACTGAAGTGGCAGGCGATATTGGTTTGGCCGATACTCATATCGTTGATATGCTGCTTGATACGGCGGAGGATGGCGCTACTGATGATCGCTTGTTGATGCTTGATCACGGTCGTTCTGCGGTATTCCCTGTTGATTTAACTACCGGCATGGCTGGCCCGGATATTACAAGTCCTGCAGTGCCTGCGCCGCCGGGCGGAGCGGATCCGGCTAACGTGTTTGTTGCGCCGCAAGGCATGGTGCTAAACAACAATGTTGCTGCTTTATTTGTTTTTGATGAAGTGATGCGTTCGGTATATATGGTTGATCTTAGACCGCGTGATGAAACCGATGACGATGTTGATAACCCCGAAATTGATCCACAGCGGGTAATGATTGTTAGAGGTACGGCGTTAAATAAATAGTGTGTGTTATTGACGGGGTATTCCGCTCTTGATGTGATTTAATTGAGAGCGGGCTAGATAATTGAAAAGCTCGAGGGATTGTTAGCGAGACAGAACTGGGCGAAAGGAGTCGGACTAAGATTAATCGGCTTGTGACGGTTTAACAAAAACCTCACCATCGTTAATATCAATATTGATTGGAATTAACTGCTCGCCCATACAAGGGCCAGCAACGCAGCTGCCATCTTCAATTAAAAACAAGGCACCATGGGTTGAGCATTGGATTAGCGCGCCATCGGGGTCAAGAAATTGATCTTCCAGCCATTCCAGTTCAATGCCTAAGTGCGGACAGCGATTCTGATAAACATAAATAATATTATCTTTTTTTACCGCAAAAACGGTTTTCTCTCCGACTTCAAAACCTTTTGATTGTCCTTCTTCAATATCATCGATATGACATAGACGTGTCATTTATTTAAACCTTAACTCAATCAATAAAAATAGTTATCCGTGCAGTGCAGCAAGTCGCTCATTGGCTTCGGACATAATATCGCGAATCACATCATCGCAACTTTCTAACTTGTCGATCGCTGCCGCAATTTGTCCGCTGGGTAATGCGCCTTCATCGGGTTTTCCATCGACCCAGGTTTTAGTATACAAAACCGGAGCGTTGGCGGACATAATAGTTTGCGTCGCGCTAAGGCCGTCCTTGCGAAAAACCAAGGCGCTTTTCATTAAGTCCAAAATCGACATGCCGGTTATTTTGCGGCACTCCCAGCCATTTTTAATCGCAAACAGTAAGGCGCTTAGTTGGCCTTTGTTTTCCAGTTTTTCTAATATTTCATTGCGAATTAATCGCAGTGGCATACCATCCAATGCATAGCTAACGGCAATATCGTCAGTGTCGTTAACAGCAAGATATCGTTCTTTAGATAAGGCTGCTACCGGACTATCGGTCGTCATTAAAAAGCGCGTACCCATGGCAATACCCTCGGCACCATACGCCAGCGCTGCAACCAACCCGCGGCCATCTTTAAAACCACCGGCGGCAATTACTGGCACGTCTACCGCATCAACGGTTTGCGGCGCAATAATACTGGTAGGGGCAGAGCCAGTATGCCCGCCGCCTTCGCCACCTTGTACAACAATCGCATCGGCACCGAGCTTCACGGCTTTGATAGCGTGCTGGGTTTTGCCCACCGTGGGGATCATAGCGATGCCATGTTCCTTAAAGCGGGCGATCATTTCAGGATTGGGGCCTCGGCCATAACTCACAGCGGCGACTTTATCTTTGTGCTTAATAATTGTCTCGGCAATGATATCGGCACCGGGGGTAAACATATGAAAGTTCACGCCAAAGCGTTTATCCGTTAGAGAGGCGGTTTTTAATATGGCGGCCTCAACGTCTTCTGGGGGGATAGTCACTGCCGCTAAAAAACCAAAACCACCCGCATTACAGGTGCCGGCCACTAATTCAGGCAAGGCGACATAACCCATAGCTGTTTGAATAATGGGGTACTCGCAGCCTAACATCTGGCAAAGCTTGGTATTGAGCACGCTATTTACGGGCTTATTAGTGCTATTAGTACTATTGGAGCTATGATCATTCACGTAACAGGTCTGCCTTATTGAATTTAGGCGGCGATTATACCTTTTCAAGCCGTGGCCGACATTGCCAAAAGCAGCAATATGATTGTCTTAAACGATACTCTCATGACCAGCCCGCTTTTCTTTTGGGCGGGGCTTGGCTTATTATCTATCACTCTTGGGGTTTGGGATGCTATTGGTAGAAAAGTTAGCGCTTGAAATTGAACCACGATTAGAGCAAATAAATTCAGTATTTAAGGCAGTTGTGTATGAGTAATCCACAGTCCGGCATATTTCACGAAGGCAGCCGCTTTCATCGATATATAGAAGTGCAGTTGGCAGATGTTTCTGTAGACAGTGCTACAAGCGATGCTAATGCTGATTTTAATGAATGCGCAGCGATCAAAAAAGTGATTGCTCAATGTGTTGCTGCTATTGAGGAAAATCAACAGCGGGAGGTTTTTCAGGTCATAGCCTTCTCGCAAAATTATTGGTCACGCTTATCGCCGCAATCGGTTCCCGAGGGTTTGCTTGATTTTCCCGGTTATGCAAGCCATAAAGACGGGGGCAATAAACTTCGGGTAGCACCGGCAACGCAGCGCCAGTGTTTTATTTGGTTGCATAGTGATGACTTGGATGCTTTAACTGATGCCTATTTAGAGATGGTTGCTTTGTTTAAGCCGCTAGCGCATGTTTTGTTTAGCTGTGATGGCTTTGTCTATCGCGACTCCCGTGATCTAACCGGCTTTATTGATGGCAGTGCCAACCCCAAAGATGATGCGAGATTTCCGGTTGCGGTGATCGCAGATGGCAAAGTCGGGGCCGGTGGTAGTTTTGTGTTAACGCAGCAGTGGTCACATCGACTGGCAAAGTTTCATCAATTGCCAGAAGCCGAGCAGGAACAGGTTATTGGCCGTACCAAGCGTGACAGTATTGAATTAAGTGGTGACGCGATGCCAGCGGATTCGCATGTGAGTCGCACTGACTTAAAGTTAGACGGCGTGGCGCAGAAAATCTATCGGCGCAGTACGCCGTTTGTGCAAGCAGAGCAGAGCGGTTTATATTTTCTGGCCTTTAGTACGGAGTTATCACGCTTTGATGTATTGCTAAAAAGTATGTACGGTCATGCAGTTAATGGCGAAGCGGTGCACGATCGTCTCACCGAATTTAGTGAGCCTATATCCGGCTCCTATTGGTTTGCGCCATCCAGTGAAGCGCTAGTCGCACTTAGATAGCCAAACACATAGTATTTAAACAAGAGCTCAAGGATTTTAGTTGATTTCAACTGCACAAGTCGTCGGTAAAGACAAATCTGCGTTGCAAGCTGTAGGTACGCACTGGCTACATAGCGAGACGGTATCTGATTGGCAGGCATTACAAGCGGCCGCCAAAAAAGACGGCTTTGAATTGGCAATCGCCAGTGGCTACCGTAGTTTTGACAGGCAAATGCTTATTTGGAATGAAAAAGCCGAGGGTAAGCGGCCACTGTTTGATAGCAATGGTAAGTCTTTGGATGTCCACCAGCTCAGCGATACCGAAAAAGTTTTTGCGATTTTAAAATGGTCTGCCTTGCCGGGCGGTTCTCGCCATCACTGGGGTACGGATATTGATATCTATGATCTTGCCGCTGTGCCCGACGACTATGCCGTACAGTTAAGTGATGAAGAGGTCAGTGATACTGGGGTATTTGGTGCCTTGCATCAATGGTTGGATAACTGTATCGATTGCGATCGCGCGTTTAGTTTTTATCGGCCTTATCAAACGCTGGGACAAGGTGTTGCGCCAGAGCGCTGGCACTTAAGTCATGCAGCAGTGAGTCAGCGTTATAGCCAGTGCTTATCTGCCGATATGCTCTACCAAGTGTTAGAACAAGAACCGACAATGCAGCTGCGTGATACCGTATTAGCTCATTTTGATAAGATATTCGCCCAGTATATTAGTTGTTAGAAGGCGAAAGTGATTTAAAGCCTTGAAATACAGTGTAAAAATCATATAACACTAAGCCTTAGTGAGTAGGTTTTAGCGTCAAAGGAATCAAATTAGTGAAAAATTTCCAATCAATATGGCCCCAAATGCTTAGTCAGGCGGTAAGTTTGGCTAGTGATGAAGTGATGTTGGCCAGTTATTATCACTCCGCGATTATCAATCACAGTTCGTTCGAGTCGGCGCTAGCTTTTCATATAGCCACTCAGTTAGAAAGTTCGACTGTATCGGGCATTATGCTTAATGAATTGTTTATCGACGTGTTAGGGCAGCAACCACAAATAGCGCAGGCCGCGTTGGCGGACATCGATGCCTACTTTGAACGCGATCCGGCTTGTGACAATTATTGCAGGCCGTTTTTGTTCTTTAAGGGCTTTTCGGCAATTCAGGCACAGCGCTTTTCGCATTATTTGTGGCGCAATAACAGACGATCAATGGCGCGTTATATTCAGCATCAAGTGAGTAGTTTGTTTGATGTTGATATTCATCCAGCGGCTCGTATAGGTTCAGGGCTTATGGTTGATCATGCCACTGGCTTAGTGATTGGCGAGACCGCCGAGATTGGCGAAAACGTATCGTTAATGCATGGCGTGACATTGGGTGGTACAGGTAACGGATCAGGTAAGCGGCATCCTACTGTTGGTATGGGGGTGCTTATTAGCTCCGGTGCCAAGGTATTAGGTAATATCACAGTAGGAGATGGCTCCAAGGTAGGGGCGGGAAGTGTAGTACTCGAATCGGTGCCGGACAATGTAACCGTTGCCGGAGTACCTGCTAAAATCGTAGGTCGACCACTCGAGTCCTTGCCTGCACTTTCTATGGATCAGGGTATCGATAGTTAGCCAAGCATTTTTCTAAATGTCATTGGTTTAAATTATTGTACTGATTAGTCACCGCGTAAAAATCTTTACGCGATAAATTCCTATTTTGATATTAACTCGGTTGTTGGTTTTGTTGCCGGCGTTTTTTGCCTTTGCCCTTGTTGTTGCGGCTAAAGCTATCGACACTTCGATCGATGTTCGGTTTTTAAGCGCGATTTATCAATAGTGTTAAAAACAGATTTTATCAATAAGTGTGACGCATTAAATAATCAATAGGGGTGTAGTTTAATAGGGGTCGTGCAGAGTAAACGTAGCGATCATTCGATCAGCGTTTGTATGCTTCTTCTTCGTGCGACTCAATACATTGGTAGAGAGCCGTCTCGATAATTTCAATAGCGATCATATGAATTTTCATTACTTAACAGGCTATGGGGAAATACAGTGAGTGTAAAATTATTAGATAATGAAGCATTTTATGGGTATCGGGTTCGCCGGACAGTTGATGCAAAATTGTTTCAAGAATATTTTAGTTTGAAACAAAGCGGAAAGCGTATCAATGGTGCGACTAAAAATAAAATCAAAGATCAGGCGTTCAAGCGCGATAGTGAACTCTCATTACTACAAGCAAAAGGCAAGCAATCCAAAAAAGCAGATCGTTGCTTTAATGCTAATGGTACCGTACGTGGCATCAGTTATTTAGTTAAAACTGAAAAGAGCGGTACTAAAACGCCTATTTTTCAGGTTGGCATTGCATCGGAGGCCGACAGCAAAATTATTTGTACGAGTTATTCCATTAATGCACACGGTAAAGATAGAGCGTGGAAATTAGCGGTTGATACGTATACTAAGCACAAAGGTATTAGCAAGGCGGGTAAGTTATACAGAGAGCTTTTAGCCGCGATGCCAGCCAGAGTGACTACTCCTGCGGCAAGAAAAAAAGCGGCGAGTAAAATGCCTGCACGCAAAAAGCTGCTAGGTCAAAAAGCGGTGAAGAAAGCCGCAAAAAAAGCGCCCGGTAAAGCCGTAAGAAAAACGGCGGTTAAAAGAGTGGCTGCGAAAAAAGCGAGCAGTAAAAAAGTCGTCAGTAAGAAAATGGTCGGCAAGCCAGTTGCCAAGAAAAAAGTAGCTAAAAAACGTTAAGCGGTTAAACAAAAAAGGCCAGCGTTAAGCTGGCCTTTTTTGTGAGTGATATATTGTAAAAATAAACTACGCCACTCAACTACATGCTAATGGTTATTTAACTGCTTCAACCGCTTTAATGATTTCTGCTTTAGCTTCTGCTGCATCGGCCCAGCCTTGAACCTTAACCCATTTGCCTTTTTCAAGATCTTTGTAATGCTCAAAAAAGTGTTCAATTTGTTGAAGCAATAAAGGCGATAAATCCGTTGCTTCTTTAATATCGCGATAAAGTACAGATAACTTATCAACGGGTACTGCAATCAGTTTGGCATCGATGCCTGACTCGTCTTCCATTTTTAACACGCCAACAGGTCGACACTTAATCACCGCACCATTAATCAATGGGTAAGGTGTAGGCACTAAGACATCCAATGGATCACCGTCTTCAGACAAGGTGTTAGGAATATAACCATAGTTGCAAGGGTAAAACATCGCGGTAGCCATAAAGCGATCAACCATTAATGCACCAGTATCTTTATCAACTTCGTATTTTACCGGCTCGCTATTGGCGGGAATTTCAATGATGACGTTGATTTCATCGGGGATGTTTTTACCTGCTGGGATATCATTAATGCTCATGCTGTTGGCTACCTGTAGTTCGTGAAATATAGTCTGTAGTTCGTAAAATATATAGTTCGTAAAATATATATTGGGTAAATATCTTGCTCGTTTGCTGTTTGTTCAAGCCTACAGCGAACGTACGGCTTTAATTGGCGAGATAATATCGGCTGTATACCATTCGCCGGATACAATCCCTGAGTAGAAAAATAGTCAGTAATAGACTGCTCTACACCAATAGAATCGGGCGCGGATAATACCAGAAGCTCGCGATTTTAGCCAAAATCGCGAGCTGGAGTTTTGTTAAAGCTGAGAAGATTTGAGGCTAAAAAGTAAGTATTTAGCGGGTTTTGAAGCGTTTGGTTAGCTTTTTAG
>CAJQQO010000278.1 GCA_905480475.1 uncultured Pseudomonadales bacterium
TCTTCGTTGTCTTTGTTTTGCTCGTTAAACGCCATACTGATACCCTAGAATTCCAAACCTGCTTCACGCGCGGCATCAGCCAACGCTTTAACTCGACCGTGGTACTTATAACCACTACGATCAAAAGAAACTACACTGACACCCGCCGCTTTGGCGCGCTCAGCAATTAATGAACCTACCGCTTTAGCCGCATCAACATTGCCGCCGCTACTATCGCTGCGCAATGACTTATCAAGCGTTGAAGCTGTCGCCAATATTTGATCACCCGCCGGAGAAATAATTTGAGCGTAGATATGTCGTGGCGTGCGGTTAACGCTAAGACGATTAACGCCTAGCTCTCGCATTTTCACTCGACTACGACGCGCTCGACGTATTCTGGCTTGCTTTTTGTCACTCATTTCTAAACCTTTATCTTCGGTATACCGATTTCGTATAAATCTTGTATAACAATCACTGGGTTAATACGCTGCAACAGCTTACTAATATTAACCAGATCTATTTCTTCTTGGCTTCCTTACGACGAACATGCTCATCGGCGTAACGAACACCCTTACCTTTGTATGGCTCTGGCGGTCTAAAACTGCGAATCTCTGCAGCAACCTGACCTACCAACTGCTTATCAATACCTTTTACTACGATTTCTGTTTGGCTAGGCGTGTCAGCAGACACACCTTCAGGCAGCTCATAATCAACAGGATGAGAAAAACCCAATGACAAGTTAAGCGTCTTACCCGAAGCCTTAGCTCGATAACCAACACCATTCAATACCAGTTTCTTTTCGAAGCCCTGATCAACACCGACTACCATGTTGTTAACCAAAGAACGAAACGTACCTGACAAAGAACGCGACTCTTTACTCGTATTACGTGCCGCGATTTTTAGAGTGCCTTCATCTTGCTTGATCTCTACCAAGCGATGAATGTTCAGTTCAAGCGAACCTTTACCGCCTTTAATCGCAATACTTTGGTCGTTCAGTTTAACTTCAACACCTGAAGGAACCGGTACTGGGCTATTCGCTATTCGTGACATATCAATTTACCTAAATTTTTTTCTGACTAACGTCTTATAGTCAACACACCAACTAGAATACGGTGCAAATAATTTCACCACCAATACCTGCGCTACGAGCTTGCTTATCAGTCATAACACCTTTGTTTGTAGACACAATTGCCACACCCAAACCGTTACGTACTTTAGGCAGATCTTCTTTACCTGAATAAGAACGTAAACCAGGGCGGCTTTCACGGTGAATTTCTTCGATTACCGCTCGGCCTTCATGATATTTCAAACCAATGGACAGTTTTGCTTTACCACTGTTGTCATCAACATCAACAGAAGAGACAAAACCTTCTTGCTGCAACACATTGGCAATCGCTACTTTGGTTTTTGAAGACGGCATAGTCACTGCCGTTTTCGCTGCCATTTGAGCGTTGCGAATACGTGCCAACATATCGGCGATAGGATCTTGCATACTCATAATAATTCTCCGGCTAAACTGCCTTTCTTTTCAGCAGCCAGGCCACTAATCTGAATCCAAAAATGGTCTAACAGATGCTCTAAAAAACAATACTCTAAACGTTTACCAACTAGCCTTAACAAGACCCGGCACATAACCGTTCATTGCAGCTTCGCGTAGTTTGTTTCTGCATAGGCCAAACTTACGGTAAACACCGTGAGGACGACCAGTAATTTGACAGCGACGCTGTTGACGACTTGAACTCGCATTTCTTGGCTGCTTTTGCAGTGCCATTTGCGCATCCCAACGATCTTCGTCACTCGCATTCTGATCGGCAATTATTGCTTTAAGCGCCGCACGTTTGGCTGCAAATTTTGCAACTGTCTTTGCGCGTTTTTTTTCACGCTCTACCATTGAACTTTTAGCCATCAGCTATTGCCTCTAAATCTTTCTAATTAAATATCTATTTAACGGTATTCAACTAACTCTTATTTAACTATGTACGGAACGGGAAGTTAAAGGCGGCAAGTAATGCACGGCCTTCATCGTCGTTCTTGGCAGTGGTTGTCACTGCGATATCCAAACCGCGGATAGCATCAATTTTATCGTATTCAATTTCTGGGAAAATGATTTGTTCATTAACACCCATTGAGTAGTTGCCACGGCCGTCAAATGACTTGGCATTTAGACCGCGGAAGTCACGAATACGTGGGATCGAGATAGCAATAAGACGATCAAGAAATTCGTACATGCGCTCACGACGTAAAGTCACTTTACAACCGATAGGCCAATCTTCACGAACTTTAAATCCCGCAATCGATTTGCGCGCCTTGGTGACTACCACTTTTTGGCCAGCGATTTGCTCAAGATTACTTACTGCGTGCTCAAGAATCTTTTTATCACCCAAAGCTTCACCAACACCCATATTCAAAGTGATTTTGGTAATGCGTGGCACCTCCATCACATTGGATAAGCCCAGCTCTTCTTTTAGCTTGGGAGCCAACTCAGTGTTAAATAATGTTTTTAATCTTGCCATCGTCTGTGCCTAAATAACTGTTGTGCTTACTTGATCTTGTGTATTAGCGGTAAAAAAACCAACCCTACAAATCAACAAGCTCATTGTTAGATTTGAAAAAACGTACTTTCTTGCCATCCTCAACTCTAAAGCCAATGCGGTCAGCTTTATTGGTAGCGTTGTTATAGATAGCAATATTAGAAGCTTGAATCGGCGCTTCTGATTCAACAATACCACCCGCAACACCAGCCTGAGGATTTGGCTTGGTATGACGCTTGATCATATTGATGCCAGATATAACCAGCTTGCCATTATCCAATAAACGCTGAACTTTGCCGCGCTTACCTTTGTCTTTACCGGCTATGACGATGACTTCGTCTTCACTCTTGATCTTGTTCATATCTCTATAATCTGTCTTTGTTTTAAACGATTAAGCGTTTGCTTCGTACGATTTAATAAAAAACCGCTTATAAAACTTCTGGCGCCAGCGAAATAATTATCATAAATTTCTCGCTGCGTAGCTCGCGCGTTACAGGTCCAAAAATACGAGTACCAATAGGCGCTAGCGTTTGATTCAACAATACCGCAGCATTGTCATCAAATTTAATTAAGGAACCGTCTGGACGTCTAACGCCTTTACGTGTCCTCACTACAACCGCATTCATCACCTGGCCCTTTTTCACTTTGCCGCGGGGAATCGCTTCTTTAACGGTTACCTTGATAACGTCACCGACTCGCGCGTAGCGACGATGAGAGCCGCCCAACACTTTGATACACATAACACGGCGTGCACCACTGTTATCGGCAACTTCCAAATAGCTTTGCGTTTGAATCATTGTCTTGCTCCAAAACCTCTATCGCTTGCAAACAAATATGGCAATGCGACTTAAATATCTATCGAACCCGATTATACTTCGGCTGCTTTTTCTAGAATCTCTTGTAACATCCACGTCTTGGTTTTAGACAGTGGTCGCGATTCACTAATGGCTACCATATCGCCTTCGTTGCACTCATTCTTTTCATCATGCGCATGTAGCTTGGTAGAACGCGTGATGTATTTACCGTATAAGGCATGCTTAACGCGACGCTCTACTAGCACGGTAATGGTTTTATCCATCTTGTCACTGACTACTCTGCCAGTAATTTTGCGTACGCTTTTTTCTTGATCCGCCATTACTTACGCCTTCTTCGACTGTTCGTTCAATACTGTTTTCAAACGCGCTATATCGCGTTGATTATTTCTCATTAGATGAGTCTGGGTCAGCTGACCGGTTGCCTTGCGCGTACGCAGACGAAATTGCTCTTCTAATAAAGTATGCAGTTCTTTATTTAAATCTTCTGCAGACTTTTCTCTTAATTCACTCGCTTTCATTACATCACCGTCCGCTTAACAAAGCTGGTTGGGAGAGGCAGTTTTGCTGCCGCCAATGCAAACGCTTCACGCGCTAATTCTTCAGATACACCTTCAACTTCATAAAGGACTTTGCCCGGTAAAACCTGCGCCACCCAATACTCAACGTTACCCTTACCTTTACCTTGACGTACTTCTAAAGGCTTTTGAGTAATTGGCTTGTCAGGAAAAACCCGAATCCAGATTTTACCGCCACGTTTAATATGACGTGTCATTGCACGTCGCGCAGCTTCAATTTGTCTAGCAGTAATTCGACCACGACCTGTTGATTTAAGGCCGAACTCGCCAAAGCTGACTTTGCTGCCGCGATGCGCCAGACCGCGGTTGCGACCCTTTTGTACCTTGCGGAACTTTGTGCGTTTAGGTTGTAACATCAGACTTAACTCTTAATCCGTATACAATTAATAACTACAGTATCTACAATAAAAACCGTATCTACTGGCTAGTGCCGGCTGATTGCTCAGGGACAGCAGCTACTTCTAATACTTCACCTTTGAAGATCCAGACTTTAATGCCGATGATCCCATAGGTTGTTAATGCTTCATAAGCTGCGTAATCGATATCGGCACGCAATGTATGCAATGGCACACGACCTTCACGATACCATTCGCTACGCGCGATCTCGGCACCACCTAAACGCCCACCAACTTGCACTTTGATACCTTCTGCACCAGCGCGCATGGCATTTTGTACAACACGCTTCATGGCGCGGCGGAACATAACACGTCGCTCTAATTGGCCAGCAACGTTTTGCGCAACTAACTTGGCATCTAAATCAGGCTTACGCACTTCTTCAATATTAATATGAACAGGTACGTTCATTTGCTTGCTTAATTGATTGCGTAGCTTCTCAACATCTTCACCTTTTTTGCCGATAACAATACCCGGACGCGCCGTATGTATTGTGATGCGTGCCGTTTGCGCAGGTCGTTCAATAACAACCTTGCTTACGGAGGCACTTTTCAGCTTATCTTCAATATACTCACGAACTTTCAAATCGCTAATTAAGCGGTTTGCATAGTCCTTACTTTCTGCATACCAGATAGACGAATGCTGCTTGGTAATACCAAGCCGAATGCCTGTAGGATGTACTTTTTGACCCATATTGGTCTACTCCCAACGCGCTGTGTTAATCAGCAACCTTAACTGTTATATGACAAGAACGCTTTAAAATACGATCTGCTCGGCCTTTAGCTCTTGGCTTAAGGCGCTTTAATGTACGACCTTCATTGACGAATACCGTTGATATTTTTAACTCATCAACATCAGCGCCTTCATTATGCTCGGCATTTGCAATCGCCGAGTTAAGTAATTTGAGCACAAGGGTAGCCGCTTTTTTATTGCTGAATGTAAGAATATCCAGCGCCTCTTCAGCACCTTTGCCTCGAATCTGGTCTGCAACCAATCGAACCTTTTGAGCCGATATTTGCGCACCTGTTAATTTTGCTGAAACTTCCATCGATCTAACCTCTAGCAACTACAAGCTTAACGCTTGGCTTTTTTGTCTGCGACATGCCCACGATAAGTACGAGTGGGAGAAAATTCACCGAGCTTGTGCCCGACCATATCTTCGGTAATAAATACCGGTACATGCTGCCTGCCGTTATGCACTGCTATAGTCAATCCCACCATATCAGGCGAAATCATTGAACGGCGCGACCAAGTTTTAATGGGTCGCTTTTCGTTCTTCTCATTTGCTACCTCGATCTTCTTCATTAAATGAAGATCGATAAATGGACCTTTTTTAAGTGAACGTGGCACGCTTCTTTCCTCTTAACTCTTAGCTGATTCTAAACTTACTTAGAACCGCGACGACGCACGATTAAATCGTTAGTGCGCTTGTTTTTACGGGTTTTATACCCTTTAGTTGGCATACCCCAAGGTGATACAGGATGACGACCACCAGAAGTACGACCTTCACCACCACCATGCGGGTGATCAACCGGGTTCATGGCAACACCACGAACGGTTGGGCGAATACCACGCCAGCGAGCAGCACCTGCCTTACCCAGTGAACGCAAATTATGCTCACTATTAGATACTTCGCCTAATGTCGCGCGACACTCGGATAACACTTTTCTCATTTCGCCAGAGCGAAGACGCAAGGTTACATATGAACCATCGCGTGCAACTAACTGACAACTACCACCAGCGCTACGAACCATTTGAGCACCTTTACCGGGCTTAAGCTCAACGCAGTGAATCAAACTACCAACAGGCATATTTCTTAATGGCAAAGTATTACCGGGTTTAATCGGCGCTGCTTCACCTGAAATAACTTCATCACCGGCTTTAACACCTTTAGGTGCAATGATGTATGCACGCGAACCGTCTGCGTACAACAACAAAGCCAAATGTGCGGTGCGATTTGGATCGTATTCAAGGCGTTCAACTTTAGCCGGAATACCATCTTTAATGCGCTTAAAATCGACAATACGATAATGTTGCTTATGACCACCACCACGATGACGCGTGGTAATGCGGCCAGCATTATTACGACCACCCGTTTTACTTTTCTTAGCCAACAGAGGCTTGTACGGTGCGCCTTTGTGCAAATCAGGATTAACCACTCTTACAACAAAGCGGCGACCTGGTGATGTTGGCTTACTCTTAACGATTGGCATTTTTGCTAATCTCCAAAATCTACTTCAGTGCGTAAACTAAATTATTCAGCTAACGCAAAATCAATATCATGGCCTTCGGCCAGACGAACATAGGCTTTTTTCCAGCCTGCGCGACGGCTTTCGCCAAAACGATTGCGCTTAAGCTTGCCTTTAACGTTACTTACTTGAACGCCGTCGACTTTAACTTTAAATAGCAGCTCTACCGCACGCTTAATCTCAAGCTTGGTTGCGTTAGGAATAACACGAAACACAACCGCATTACCTAAATCGCCAGCCAATGCTGCTTTTTCAGAAACGTGAGGCGCTACCAGAACTTTTAAAATGCGTTCTTGATTCATCCCAACACCTCTTCAAATTTCTTCAGTGCAGCAACAGTGATAAGCACTTTCTCGTAAGCTACGAGGCTGACCGGATCAACACCACTAACATCACGTACATCAACCTTATGTAGGTTGCGTGAAGACAAATATAAATTGGTATCAACATCTTCAGTAATGATTAACGCTTCTTTCAATTGGTAATCGGCAAGCTGCGCGATAAGCGTCTTGGTTTTAGGTTCGGCAATAGAGAAATCCTGAACCACAACCAATCGCTCTTGACGAGCAAGCTCGGACAAAATGGTACGCATCGCTGCACGATACATTTTGCGATTAACTTTATGCGAATGATCTTGAGGCTTGGCGGCAAAAGTTACACCACCAGAACGCCAGATAGGACTACGGATAGTGCCCGCTCGTGCGCGGCCCGTGCCTTTTTGACGCCACGGTTTAGCACCGCCGCCACTGACTTCAGATCGCGTTTTTTGAGCTCGCGTACCTTGACGCGCGCCAGCTAAATAGGCGACAACGACCTGATGAACAAGATCTTCGTTATATTCTTTGGCAAAAGACAAATCAGATACTTCAACCGTACCTGCGCTGGCATTACCTGGTGCAGCAAGTGCTAACTGCATAGTTTACATCCCCCTCAGAGTACCGGTTTAATTTTTCGCCTTGACGGCTGGCTTAATAAAAACATCACCGCCCGGCGCACCCGGGATAGCACCCTTGACCAAAATCATATTGCGCTCGGCATCGACTCTGACCACTTCTAAATTCTGCACAGTAACTTGCTCTGCACCCATATGTCCGGACATTTTCTTGCCCTTAAATACACGTCCTGGTGTCTGGCACTGACCAATCGAACCGTTTGAACGGTGATAGATCGAGTTACCGTGGGTCGCATCTTGCATGGTGAAATTCCAACGCTTGATACCACCCTGAAAACCTTTACCTTTTGACTGGCCTGTTACATCGATCTTTTGGCCAACCTCAAAAGTATCAGCAGTCAATTGACCGCCAACTTTCAATTCTTCATTCGCTTCGTCTAAACGCATCTCCCAAAGACCACGGCCTGAACCGGTTTCGGCTTTAGCAAAATGACCAGCAGCGGTTTTATTAACACGTGAAGCACGACGAGTACCAGTGGTCACCTGAATACCTTCGTATCCATCTGACTCAGTGGTTTTAACTTGAGTAATTCTGTTTGGTTCGACCTCAACAACACTTACAGGGATAGACACACCATCTTCTGTAAATATTCGGGTCATGCCGCTTTTGCGGCCGACTAGACCAATCGCCATTTCTATTAACCTCTCAGTGTACGGGGCTGGTTACCCGCTATGGCCGCCTTTCGATAACACTTTATATATAGTTATATATAAAGCTATACAGGGCGTTACACGTAAGACCGCTTTACTTGATAGGGGACTACCACCTAAAACGATTTTCTTCCCGACTCGCTTGCGCGTTTAGCCGAGGCTGATTTGAACTTCTACACCTGCCGCAAGATCCAGCTTCATCAATGCATCCACTGTCTTTTCGGTAGGCTCTACAATATCCATCATTCGCTTGTGAGTACGAATTTCGTACTGGTCACGCGCATCTTTATTAACGTGTGGTGAAATAAGTATCGTAAAACGCTCTTTCCGAGTAGGTAACGGAATAGGACCTCGAACTTGAGCACCTGTACGGCGTGCTGTTTCGACAATTTCCGCCGCCGATAAATCGATCAACTTGTGATCAAATGCTTTCAGGCGAATCCTAATACGTTGGTTTTGAACCACTTTTAACTCCACTCAGCAAAGAACCAGCCCTTTGTTTTTATAAAAAAGGACTGTGACGGCACCGCTAAAAACGCATTTTGAACGGACCACTACGAATCTGACAGATATTTCACCGTCAAAAAGAGAGCGCGCATTCTAATTGCGACCCCTTGGACTGTCAAACAGTTTTTGTACTTATGTGTCAGGTTTTATTGGCAATATCCGCTACCGGGCATTTATCGCGAATCTAAACGCGCGGATATTACTTACAGACCTGTTTCAAACAGGCGCATTAGAACAAAAGCGAGCAGGAGCATAACCGAAGCAGCCCCTTACTAACCAAGCAATGATAAAGACTTATGCCAAAACCGGAAGCTTCCAAATCTTACCTCATGCGATTTAGGCCATAAGCTACTCGTCCCTTTAAGCACATGGGCTTTTAACTACATAGGCTTTAGTAAGTGGCGACTAAGATCACCAAATAGATCCGAATGTATTTTCCGCTGACTAAAGCGCCAGCTGCCATCAACCTTTTCAAATTCATCGACATATCGGACGCCAATAATCGGCTGAATCGGAAAATCGTCCACCGATTGAAAAACAACCGCATAAGCCTTAGAACTGGCTTTAAGGCCGGCTTTATCAACATCGACTATTACATTACTCGTCATATGCTTGGTATGTGGCGTGCCATTATCGCTGTAAAGCCGAGTAAATTGCTGATAGGTCGCCAACACCCCATCCCTACCCTCGCTAATTGATTCACTCCCATCGGTAGCCACACCAATCACTTTGGCATGATTGAACATCGCCGCCATACTATCCAAATCGCCTGCGTCCAAATAATCAGCATATTGGTACAACAAGTTTTTTATCTCGCAGCTATCACAATTCATTTGCTAACTCCTACCCCTAATTATCTTGCCTCTAATTAAGTTATTACTTTGGTAAGACTATTTATTGATTGGAACAATCATAATGCCTACCCAATTAATATCTCGCTATGGCTTGTTATGATAACGACAGCCGATAGCAATAAAACATTAAGTCGAGGATAACTATGAGCAAGCCTGCATTACGCTTTGCCGATAAGACCGCACTGATTACCGGCGCAGCATCCGGTATTGGCCGTGCCACCGCAATCCGCCTAGCCGCCGAGGGCGCTAGCGTAATGCTGGCAGACATCGATACCACGGGGCTGAATGACACCTTAAAACAGATTAGCGAGTTAGC
>CAJQQO010000279.1 GCA_905480475.1 uncultured Pseudomonadales bacterium
TTCTGTCAAATGATAATCACAAGCCCTTTAGGCATAGTGGATTGCCACATTGTTTATTGCTGCTTTGCTATATGTAAAAATTATTTTACAGTTCTACCTAGCTAAAAATGTGATGCCTAGATTACTTTAGAGTTTCCTTCATAGCTTCGAAAAAATTGTAATATTTTTCGACTATATATTGCTCACCAAAAACGCGGTTTTGAAAAATAAGCGTTTTGGAGTTGGAGTTAAAGCGATAGCTAAAATCAGGATTCTTTTTCCGTATCGCAGTGAGTAATAGATCAACGGTTTTAAATGCGATTTTCCATACAAATATAGGCACAGGTATCGCTAAGACATTCTCATCCGCAAATTGATTGTGAGATCTGATATATTCTTTTACCGTTGGCTGATCCGGATCAACGACGTTAATAATACGGCAATTGTTTTGGCTTGCATTATCGTCACTGCTTTGAAAATCCGCCGCACCAAAAGCGAGCAGAGCTTTGGATAAGTTGGCGACATAATTTAAACCTAAGTAACGTTTACCCATGCCGTACATTAATACTAGGCGACCAAGTGCTACGCCAGCATTACCTAAATTATTATTACTCTCGCGGCCATAAACCAAGCCGGGTCTAATAATAATCACTTGGCAGTCCGGATGTGTGTCAGCAAATGCCGAGACTAATAATTCGGCTTCTTTTTTAGTTTTGGAATAAAATCCGCGACGATCTGCTTCAGCTTCTATCGGTGAGTTTTCATCGATAGTATCGCCATTTTGTAATCGGTGGTAATCCAAGATCCCCAAGGAGCTGACATAAATCAAGCGTTTTACTTTAGCGTCGTTAGCAGCGGCTAATAAATTATTAGTCGCTTCTACCGTTGAGCTATAAAACTCAGTCCAATCGCCACTCATAGCCGCCGCACAATGATAAACCGTATCGATTCCTTGCATGGCTTCTGTTAAGGCGGGCTTAGAGCGCAAGTCACCCAAATGAATTGCGCTGTTATCGGGCAAGTCTGCCGCTGAGGCAATTGAGCGACAAAGTATTCTGGGTTGTTGTCCATCGGCGGCTAAATCTTTTACCAGCTGGCCGCCGATAAAACCGGTGCCACCAGTCACCAAGGTGGTAGCGGATTGTTCTAGGCGCGATTTAAATTCCTCATTAAGTGCTTTATTAAGCGCCTGTTGGGTTTGATTATCTGGCACTAGAGTCGTGATAATCTGCTCTGCCATTTTTACTACTGGGCCAGCATTAATATGCGGTAGCGCTTCTAGTTTATTTGAGTCTACTTGCTTATAGAACTGCTCGAGAATCCCGTCCAAGCCATCGTACATATGAGTTTTGCCAATAATCAGTAAAACCATATTGATAACAAATTTAAATTGCGTTTGTAAAGTGCTGCTAAAGGTATCAACGACGCGCGCGACAATATTAGGCAAACCTCTATCGGGTAAAAATACGCTGTAGAGATTTCTTAAATCAATTTGAATAGTGCCGCGTTCACAATAAATCGTCAGTCGATTTTTTAACGGTTTGGTATGCAAGGAAATACGGATGATCGCGCTAGCCTTATCATCATTAAGTGAGGCAGTTAGCTCGCTAATAGTACCGTTGCTTGCCTTACCCCAGACATCCCGTAAGTTTAGATCCGGGCATAGCGATAATAATACCGACAAGGGGTGGGGGAGTAGGTCGGTAGTTACACCGCCGCGCAAGCTGTTAAACCATGGTGGTGAACCTTTGATATAACGAATTGGATTACGTTCGCTGTCAGTTCTCTGCACGCTAGGGTCATCGTATTCATAGACCATACTTACGATGTCGCCATAGCGACCACCGGCCAGTAGCTCGCGCGTTTTGATTACCATGGGATTATAAACGCGGGTATGGTCAACGCTAATCAGCTTTTGCTGCTGAGCCGCTATTGCCATTAACTCGTCAAACTGTGCCGTAGTTTCGCATATCGGCTTTTCAACAAATACATGGCAGCCGCCCTCAAGACATTGTTTGGCTAGGGCGTAATGAAACTGTGGGGGAACAAGAATATGCACCACATCAGGCTTATGCTCCGCCAACATTTCTGCCACGTCATTGACAACAATAGGGTTGTCATATTGTTGGGCAAACTCTTGTGCGCGCGCTGTTGATAAATCACAAACGATATCAAAGCTGCGACCGATTTTTTTTAAAAACCGTGCATGTACGTGGGCAATATGCCCACAGCCAATAAGTGCTGTTTTCATTAACGTTAACTTTCCTAAGCTTGGGTGGTTCGACCGTTTTTACGGTTACTGGATTGATCAATGCTGTCCTGTACATGTGAGACAACTGTTTCTACTCGTGCATCCCAGGTGTATTCCCTAACCCGGTCTAAACGTTTTTCAATATGGATATCTTTATCTTCATTAATAGCCGTTTCAATGGCGTTCATAAAGCCCTGCGGATCGTCTTCAATTTGAATCACATCGGTATATTGTTCGGCTTGCGGTATACGTGCTGAGACCACAGGTAAACCGGTAGATAAATATTCGCGTAGCTTTAACGGGTTACAATTAATATTCATCCTATGCTCAGGTTTATAAGGCATAAGCGTGACATCAAATAGCGAAGCGTAATTGGGTAGCTCGGCGTAAGGACGGCGACCAATAAAGTGCACGTTAGTCAAACCTTCACATGGGTTTTGGTCAACATCGAGTCTACCAATAAAAATAAAGTTCCAGTCGGGTTTGGCTTCTGCCATATGGCGAATAAGTTCTAAATCAATGCGCTCGTCGATTAATCCAAAGCAGCCGACTACCGGCGCTTTAATATGACTGATATCATCAGGTACGATTGTATCTGCCTGAAGTACGCGATTAAAATGATCGAAGTCAACACCATGCGGACTTAAATGCACATTGGGATTAAGCG